>JAAYBW010000172.1 GCA_012729975.1 Clostridiales bacterium | reverse complement strand
AGAGCGCCTGGGAAATTACTGCATGCGCAAGCACGACGAGGACACATCGAACCCGGTTTATCAGGCATTGAGAGGAAAATTCATCTCCCTGTACACCGAAATCTCGGAAGCGAGTTCGTGGCAGGACCCGGAGCTTACGTCAATAAGCGAGGATACCTTTAAAGCCTTCTACGCCGCCGAGCCGGAGCTGTTAACCTATAAACGCAGCTTTGACCGTCTGCTCGCGAAAAAGCCGCACATACTGCCGGTCCCGGAGGAAAAACTGCTTGCTGGCGCCGCGGAACTGGCGGAAGCGTCCGGACAAATCGCGGAGGTTTTCCGAAACGCCGATCTTTCCTTCCCCGACGCCGCGGACTCGGAAGGCGCTGCGCATACGCTTACTCAGGGCACCTATATATCGCTTATGGAAAGCCCCGACAGAGAGCTTCGCCGAAGCGCTTTCACAAACTTGTACGGCACCTTCGGAAGCTATAAAAACACTCTGGCCTCGTGCCTTGACAACAACATGCGGGCACTGCGCTATTTCGCAAGAAGCCGCGGCTACAAAAACGCGATGGAAAAGTCGCTTTCGCAAAACGAGGTCCCTGTAAGCGTTTATACCAGCCTCATAGACGCGGTTCATCAGGGGCTGCCTCTGGTATACCGCTACATGGCTCTGCGCAGGAAAATATCGGGACTTTCCGAGCTGCATATGTACGATATATACGCGCCGCTGGTTCCCGAGGCCGACATAAAGATAAGCTATGAGGAAGCCGCCAGGACCGTATGCGAGGCTCTTTCCGTGCTTGGGGAAGACTATGTAAGCGTTCTGCGGGAGGGATTTGAAAACCGCTGGATCGACGTGTACGAAAACAAGGGAAAACGCAGCGGGGCTTATTCGTCGGCCGGCAGACCGCACCCCTATGTTCTTTTAAACCACAAGGACACGCTAAACGGCATGTATACCCTGGCGCACGAGATGGGCCACGCCCTGCACACCTATTTTTCAATAAAGAATCAGCCGGTTGCCGACTCCGATTATGTTATCTTCGTCGCGGAGGTGGCCTCTACCTGCAACGAGGCTCTTTTAACCTCATATCTGCTCGAGCGCACCGACGATAAAATAAAGCGCGCGTATATTGTCAACCACTTTCTGGAGCAGTTTCGCACAACACTTTTCCGCCAGACGATGTTCGCCGAGTTTGAGATGAAAATAAGCGAGCTTTCCGAGTCCGGCGAAACCCTGTCCGCCGAAACGCTTTCAAAACTGTACGCCGAGCTCAATGCCCTCTATTACGGACCCGATGTTGTTCAGGACCCCGAAATAGCTCTCGAGTGGTCACGCATACCCCATTTCTTTTATGATTTCTACGTATTTCAGTACGCTACCGGTTTTGCCGCCGCGACGGCTCTTTCCCGCAGAATACTTCAGGGAGGGCAGGAGGCCGTATCGGCATACAGAAGCTTTCTGTCGGCGGGCTCCTCGGCCGATCCGATAACTATCCTCAAAAACGCCGGAGTGGATATGACAAAACCCGAGCCCGTCGCGGAAGCGCTCAAGCTGTTTTCATCGCTTATCGATGAGCTGGAAGCCCTTTTATCGTAATTACATCCGTAAATACACCCAACAAAGGAGGAATCGGCAATGAGTCTTATAGGCGCAATAATGGTTCCCCATCCCCCGCTGATTGTGCCGGACGTCGGCCGCGGACAGGAAAAAGGCATATCCTCGACCGTGGACGCGTTTAAAAAGGCGGCGGACTTCATCGTTTCACTTGAGCCGGAAACCGTAATCGTGATATCTCCTCACAGCGCAATGTACTCCGATTATTTTCACATCTCCCCGGGAAGCTCCGCTTCAGGAAACTTCGGGCAGTTTCGGGCGCGAAACGTCGGCATAAAAGCGGAATATGACAAAGCCTTCGCGGAAGCCCTGGGCAGTCGGGCCGGTCTTGCCGGTCTACCTGCAGGGTCATTGGGCGAGCGCGACAGGAATCTTGATCACGGCACGATGATTCCGCTGTATTTCATCCGCGAGGCCCTCGCAGGCAGAAAGCTTCCCAAAATCGTCCGAATAGGTCTGTCGGGACTTCCGCTGACCGAGCATTACAGGCTCGGCATGCTGATTAAGGAAACGGCGGAGCTTCCGGACCGCAGCGTCGCGGTCATAGCAAGCGGCGACCTCTCCCACAAGCTGACGCATGACGGTCCCTATGGTTTTTCGCCCGAGGGACCCCTGTACGATGAGCGCATAATGGATGTTATGGGCCGCGGCGCTTTCGGAGAGCTTTTTGGCTTCCCGGAATCATTCTGCGAAAAGGCGGCCGAGTGCGGGCATCGCTCTTTTGTCGTCATGGCGGGATGCTTTGACGGTGTTTCGGTGCACGCGCAGCGCCTTTCGCACGAGGGACCCTTCGGAGTCGGCTACGGGGTTTGCACCTTCCTTCCCGGCGCCGCGGACGAGTCGCGCAGGTTCCTTGACATCAGGCGTGAAGCGCTGCGCCGCGAAGCGGCAGCCCGCATTGCCTCCGAAGACCCGTACGTCGCACTTGCCAGGGCATCGTTTACCGCATGGACCGAAAACCGCGAGCGCATACCGGTGCCCGAAGGCCTTCCGCCGGAAATGTACAAGCGCCGCGCGGGAGTGTTCGTTTCACTGCACCTGGACGGCGCTCTTCGCGGATGTATCGGAACGATTTCCCCAGCGGCCGATTGCATAGCGGAGGAGATCATTGAAAACGCCATAGCCGCCTGCTCGCGCGATAACCGCTTCACTCCCGTGCGGCAAGAAGAGCTTAATCAGATCGAGTGCTCCGTAGACGTACTGGGCGAGGCGGAACCCGTATCATCGATCGATGAGCTGGACGCGGCGCGATACGGCGTTATCGTAACCAGCGGCAGACGCCGCGGCCTTCTTCTGCCGGCTCTTGACGGGGTCGATACTCCGCAGCAGCAGATAAGCATTGCAAAGCGCAAGGCAGGCATTCCCGAAGGCGAGACCGTCGCGCTGCAGCGCTTTGAAGTTGTGAGGCACCACTGATATGAACTGCTCCGTGTGCTTCCGACACTGCTCTTTGTCCGAGGGCGAAACGGGATTTTGCGGCGCGAGAAAGTGCGCGGGCGGAATAAGCGTACCCTTAAATTACGGTCTTCTTACTTCCGTCGCGCTCGACCCCATCGAAAAAAAGCCCTTTGCCCGCTTTCATCCCGGCTCGAAAATTCTATCCGCGGGAAGCTTCGGCTGCAACATGGACTGCCCGTTTTGTCAAAACCATGAGATATCAAGGGCGCGGGCCGATGAAGTCCCGGTAAACTTTGTCCCGCCGCAGGTGCTTGCCTCAAAGGCCCTTTCGCTCACATCGCGGGGGAACATCGGCCTTGCCTTTACCTACAATGAGCCTATGGTCGGCTACGAATATGTCCGGGACGCCGCCCGTGAGTCTAAAAAGCTCGGTCTTATAAACGCGGTTGTAACAAACGGCTGCGTTTCGCTTTCGGCGCTCAACGAGGTTTTACCCTATATCGACGCCTTCAACATCGACCTCAAGTGCTTCACCGCCGGGGGCTACGCTGAACTCAAGGGAAACCTGGACGCCGTTATGGCTTTCATTACCGCCGCGGCGGCAGCCGCTCATGTAGAGATCACAACGCTGATCGTGCCCGGCATAAGCGATTCCCTTGAGGATATTAAACGTCTGAGCGCCTGGGTGGCTTCCGTTGATCGCGACATACCGCTTCATATAACCCGATTTTTCCCGCGCAGGAAAATGACCGGGGTAAAGCCTACCGACCCGGAGCTTATGCGTACGCTCCGGGGTGCCGCGCTCGAAAACCTTTCCGACGTCCTTTTAGGAAACATCTGAACGCGGTCACGCTTGCGAGGTACTTTACGGATCTGCCAGATCGGATTAACCTCCGGCGTATTTGAGCTCGTCATACTGTGTTCCAAGGTCCCTGAGCTCAATGCTTATATCTCCCTGTAAACGCTTTTGATGCGGGCGCTGTTTTTTCCGAAAAATTTTTTCCTGCGAGCGCGGACGCTCACGCATTATGCGCACCCACACACACGCACACGACATGCGCGCGATACACCCGCATGATGCACCCGCACATTACACCCGTGATGTGCAAGCGCGACATGCACGCGCGCCGGAGGGTGTGACCGAGAAAGGGCAGATGGATAGCAGCCACACCAACGAGTGCGGGGGGAGACGGATCGCGGGGAGCTTTTATTTGTCATGATTAAGTCTCCTTCCCGGCGTTTTTGGGTACGCGCCGCGGGAAGCTCCGCTTCGGAGCTTCTTTTTTGCTTTTTTATACGATTATGTATTATCTTCATGAAGATGCAAACGTTTACAAAACAGATAATAGTACATATGTTCTAATTTGTCAAGCGCTAAATTTGAAATATTTCGGTTATGCCGCAGCTGCACCGGATAAAGTACAGCGTTTTCATGATGCCGTCCTTCCGGCTGAGTTCTGTCAGTTTATCGGATATTATTAAAGATATTGCATTGCTGTTTACAGCATGATATCATATTGATATCATAACAATATGCAAGGAGAACAATATGAAAGAAAAAGTATTAAAAGCGAAGCCCGGTATGGCCATGTTGATTCTCTTTATTGTACTTTATATTGCGTCCGTCGCTCTTATTATTATCGGCGCAAGCCTCATGGAAAATCAGAAGAATATAGGCGCTCTGCCATTTGTTGTGGGGCTTATATGGGTATGTATCGGTATTATTCCCTTTTTCGGACTAAAAATCATCAATCCTCAGGAGGCATTGGTGCTCACTTTGTTCGGCAAATATACGGGTACTTTAAAAGAACCGGGCTTCTATTACGTCAATCCATTCTCGTCCGCGGTAAATCCCGCATATAAAACCCGCCTCGGCCAAAGCGATGATGTGGGTATCGAGCCCGCCGCCGTTAATAAGACCGATAAAGCCGCAGCGCAAAGCGGTTCCGCGAGCAAGAAGATCTCCCTTAAAATTATGACGCTCAATAACCGCAAACAAAAGATAAATGACGTTCTGGGAAATCCCATAGAGATAGGCATAGCCGTGATCTGGAAAGTCACCGACACCGCCAAGGCAGTCTTCAATGTAGATAATTTCAAAGAATATCTTTCTCTTCAGTGCGACGGCGCGCTTCGAAACATAGTCCGCATCTACCCCTATGATATAAATCCGGGAATTGACACCACCGGTGACGGCGAGCCCGATGAGGGAAGCCTGCGCGGTTCCGGCAATGTGGTAGCCGAGCGCATACGCGATGAAATCCAAAAGAATGTGGATCAGGCGGGTCTTGAGATTCTGGAAACTCGTATAACCCATCTCGCTTATGCCCCCGAAATCGCTTCGGTGATGCTGCAAAGGCAGCAGGCCAGCGCTATTATCGATGCCAGAAAGATGATAGTCGACGGTGCCGTCGGTATGGTTGAGATGGCATTGGAGAAGCTCAACGAAAACGATGTGGTAAAGCTTGACGAAGAGCGAAAAGCCGCCATGGTATCCAATCTGCTCGTTGTCCTGTGCGGAAACAAAGATGCCCAGCCTGTTGTCAACAGCGGCAGTCTGTACTGAGTATGGAAACTAAAAAGCAGATACCTCTTCGCATCTCTTCAAAGCTGTACGAGCAGATCGCCGCCTGGGCCGAGGACGATTTCAGGTCAATTAACGGTCAGATCGAGTTCCTTTTGTCCGAATGTGTCCGGAAGAGGAAAAAAGCCGATAAAGGTTCGGAAGAAACCGACGAAAAGGATCGGCAATAAAAATAATCCCCGTTT
>JAAYBW010000020.1 GCA_012729975.1 Clostridiales bacterium | reverse complement strand
TTAATATGATATAAATATAACTGCCTCTGCCCTAAATGTCAATAGGAGTCTGAGAAAATATTAAGCTGTTTCCGATAAAAGTATTGTGCAATTTTTCCTACTGCCGGTATGACTTCAGGAAGTCTATTTGTGTTATCCCGCTGAGCGGGAAATTCCCGCAGGATCCGCGCTATTCCGTTTGATACTTATCCTTTTTTCGGACCGTTTCCTTTTCGTCCTTCGATAACGTTTCGTTCATGCTTCCCGTCCGATACCCCCAGATGTCCAAAGCCACATAGGTGAAGCCGATCTCGCTGAAAGCGCCGTAGATACTCCCTCGAATCGTTTCATCCAGCATTTTCGCGAATCCGGACTCATCGGTTTCTATACGCGCAAGATCTCCGTGGTAACGCACACGAACCTGACGAAACCCCAGATAAATCAAAAATTGTTCCGCCCGGTCCACCATACGAAGTCTCTCCGGCGTTATGGACTCTCCGTACGGAAAACGGGAGGACAGACACGCGAAGGACTGTTTATCCCATGTCGGCAATCCGGATTCCTTTGAAAGCAGGCGGATCTCCGCCTTGTTCAGGCCCGCCTGCCTTAAAGGACTCAGGATTCCCTGTTCTGAAACTGCCGCTAGGCCGGGGCGGAAATCGCCCGTATCGTCTGCGTTGGAGCCTTCCAGTACATTCGGAATGTTTTTTTGCTCCGCCACTTCCCTTATTTTTGTAAACAACTCCGTTTTGCACAAATAACAGCGGTTGATGGGATTATGGGAAAAACCGTCGATATCGAGCTCTTCCGAATCGATAATCACGTGCTCAATGTCGTTTTGCCCGCAAAAAGCCCTCGCCTCATCCAGTTCTCTTTTGGGGAAGCTCAAAGAGCGCGCCGTTACGGCAACTACCCGGCTGCCCAATGTCTTCTTGGCTGAATACAGCAGAAAAGTTGAGTCTACGCCGCCTGAAAAGGCCACCACGACGCTGCCCAGTTTTTTTAGTATCTCATCCAGTTTTTTTTTGCTTTTCATAGACCTGCTCCAATAAATATGACCTCCCATAGAAGAAATAAATCGCTGATCCTTCACTTTGAGTATAACGCCGATTTCGCGACCCGCATGGCGCTTTTTCCAGTAAAAAAGCACGGCGAGTATTACTATAATTCCTATAGATATACTAGTTATTATATTGCTTTTATAACACAAGGGCAAGCTTTTTATTATTACGGATTACAGACAATAAAAAAGGGCCGCTCTCGTGTTGAAGCAGCTCCTTTTATAGATGAATGATTCCGACTTATTCGGAGAACATCGGTGTGGACAGATAGCGTTCACCGGTATCCGGCAAAATGGCGACAATTATTTTTCCGGCGTTTTCCGGCCTCTTGGCAAGCTCGGTCGCGGCCCATACCGCCGCTCCCGCGGATATGCCGACCAGGAGCCCTTCTGTCTTGGACAACTCGCGGCCCGCCTCAAACGCGTCCTCGTTTTTAACCCGGATAATCTCGTCATATACCTCGGTATTCAGGACGTCCGGGACAAAGCCCGCGCCGATGCCCTGAATCCTGTGAGAACCGGACTTGCCTTCGGAGAGAACCGGGGAATCGTCCGGTTCGACTGCGACTACTTTAATACTCGGATTTTTCGATTTCAAATACTCGCCAACACCCGTAATTGTGCCGCCTGTGCCGACTCCCGCAACAAAAATATCTACTTTCCCGTCTGTATCGTCCCAGATTTCCGGGCCGGTTGTTTCCCTGTGCACTTCCGGGTTTGCCGGATTCACGAATTGTCCGGGGATAAAGGAATGCGGAATTTCCTTGGCGAGCTCTTCCGCCTTAGCAATCGCGCCGGGCATTCCCTTGGAGCCCTCGGTGAGTACAAGCTCAGCCCCGTAAGCCTTAAGCAGGCTCCTTCGTTCTACGCTCATGGTCTCGGGCATTGTGAGGATGGTCCGGTATCCGCGCGACGCCGCGACCGAGGCAAGGCCGATGCCGGTGTTGCCGCTGGTCGGTTCAATAATAACGGACTGCGGATTTAGCAGACCTTTCGCCTCGGCATCGTCAATCATCGACTTGGCGATCCTGTCCTTGACGCTGCCCGCGGGATTGAAGTATTCCAGCTTCCCTATTACCGTTGCTCCCAGCTCATGCTTTTTCTCATAGTTTGAAAGCTCAAGCAGCGGCGTTTTTCCGATCAGATCAGTGAGCTTTTTGTATACCTTCGACATAATATAACCTCCGACAAGCTATTTTAATATAATATTATTCATATATGTTTTATATGATATCGATATAATACTGCGTGCGGAACGCTTTGTCAATAGTCTTATTAAATATTCGCCTTTTTTTGGTGCCGGTATTATCTGTTCCGTATGAATTATACGCTATTGACAAAAACGACATATAGCCATATGATATTAATACATATTAATCAGGTATGAAATGAGGCATTGGTTATGAGAATTTCCGCCAAAGGGCGTTACGCGTTGGCTGCCGCTATCCATATGGCACAGCAATTTAATAACGGAGAATATATTACCGTCATCAGCATTTCCGAAAGGCTCGGCATCTCAAAAATATATCTTGAGCAGGTTTTTTCCCTTTTAAAGCGCGGCGGTCTAGTCAACTCCGTAAAGGGTTCGCAGGGCGGCTATCAGCTTTCCCGAATGCCCGGGCGGATAACCGTGCTGGACGTGTTAACAGCCGTTGAAACATCATTATTTGAACAGACGGAGGACACGGTACGGGAAAAAGCGCCGGACATTGAAACAGCCATGCGGCTGACCGCGTTTGACGTCCTGGATAAATCCGTACAAAGCGCTTTGGGGCAGGTCACTTTGGATGATCTTGTCACCGAAGCGGATAAGCACAAAGGAGAAGACGCGTTGATGTTCTATATCTAATCCGCTTTGGGTACATTGATCGGAGAAAGCGCTTGAGGAGCTGCTTCTTCGTGCTTTTAACATTATACCGTTATCCCTTCAAACAGGGATAACGGTATAATTATATTATTGATTTCGGCGCATCGCCCTCATCGCGTTGAGTATTGCGATCAATGCCACGCCCACATCACCGAACACGGCTGCCCACATAGTCGCTATACCAAATGCGCCCAGGATCAGAATGAAAGCCTTGACGCTAAGAGCGAAAACAATGTTCTGCCAGACGATGCTCCGTGTCCTGCGCGCTATCCTGATCGCCGATACGAGCTTGGACGGTTCATCGGTCATCAGCACCACATCAGCGGCATCTATAGCGGCATCCGCACCCACCCCGCCCATAGCGATACCGACGTCGGCGCGGGCAAGCACAGGAGCGTCGTTTACGCCGTCTCCCACAAATACCAGCTTGCCGTTTTTCTGCTTCTCACGATCGAGAGCCTCGACCAGAACCACCTTCTGATCGGGAAGAAGGTCCGTGTGGACCGCGTCAAGCCCTATCTCACGGGCAATAGCTTCACCGACAACCTTGATATCACCGGTCAGCATGACCGTCTTATTTACGCCGAGGGATTTTAAATCCTGTATTGCCCGTTTACTGTCCGGCTTGAGCTCATCGGCAACAACGATATGTCCGGCGAACACGCCGTCAACGGCCACATAAACAATGCTCCCCAAAGCTTCGCTCTTGTGCCGGATAATTTTTTCTGAATCCATTAACTTGCCGTTCCCCGCAAGCACTTGTTTGCCATCCACCTTCACCCGGATTCCATGGCCCGGAAGCTCTTCCTGAGCGTTAAGGCGCTCGGAGCGGATCCGCTGACCATAGGCTTTTTGTATTGAGACGGCAATCGGATGGTTTGAAAAGCTCTCGGCGTGCGCGGCTATGTCAAGAAGCTCCGCTTCCGAAAAACCGTTTGCTCCGACTGCCTCAGTGACCTCAAAAACGCCTTTTGTAAGTGTGCCGGTTTTATCGAATACGATGGTGTCAATATTATTCAAAGCCTCCAGATAGCTGCTGCCTTTGATAAGAATGCCGTTGCGTGAAGCTCCGCCTATCCCGCCGAAGAAGCTGAGCGGTATGGAGATCACAAGGGCACACGGGCAGGATACGACAAGGAATACCAGCGCTCTTTTGATCCACTCTGCGAACGTCGCACCCGGAATAAGCAGCGGCGGAAAAACAGCCAATGCCAGCGCGGCGAAAACGACAACCGGTGTGTAATAAGCGGCAAATTTCGTAATGAAGTTCTCTGTGGGTGCCTTTTTATCGCCGGCGTTCTGCACAAGGTCAAGTATCTTTGACACGGTCGATTCGCCGAACACTTTGGAGACTTCGACGGTCAGCACACCGCTGATATTTATAGAGCCGGCTAAAGCCTCGCCGCCCGGCTCAACATCGCGCGGCAGCGACTCGCCCGTCAGCGCTGAGGTATCCAGCACCGAGCGTCCTTCGATAATCCGCCCGTCCAGAGGGATTTTCTCACCCGGCTTAACAACGATGATATCGCCTACGCCTACCGCTTCCGGCGTGACCCTTTCCAGCCGGTCTCCGATTTTCAGGTTCGCGTAATCGGGACGGACATCCATGAGAGCGGCAATTGATTTTCGGGAGCGATTGACCGCGAGATTCTGAAATGCCTCTCCGATCTGATAAAAGAGCATTACCGCCACGCCCTCAGGGTATTCCCCGATGGCGAACGCGCCGATTGTCGCCGCGCTCATCAGGAAGTTCTCATCGAATATCTTCCCTTCCAGGATATTCCTCAGTGCCCGAAGAACAACCTCGCCGCCGATAAGCACATAGCTTATCAAAAATATTACGAGCTCATACGGCTTGCCGAAATCAAAGAGCATACCCGCGGCAAACAATAAAAAACCCGCCAGGAGCGAAATACGCCACGTCCATTCTTTCAGGCTGCTTTCATCCTCTTTATGTAACTCTTCCACTTCCGCTCACCCGCTCTATTTCTTTAAAATCTAATATAACTTACTAACTGCGCAGCAAATCAATTGTAAACGCAAAATAACATGAAAACCAAAGAAGAGATCATTCACAGACATGAACGAGTCCCTGGTCAAAGATATTTCCTACATGCTCGTCGGCAAGCGAATAATAAACGACTTTTCCGTCTTTGCGGTACTTGACCAGTTTGGACTGCTTTAAAATACGGAGTTGGTGCGATATAGACGATTTGGTCATGCCCAGAAGCACGGCGATATCGCATACGCACATCTCCGCCTGAAGCAGCGCGCAAAGGATCTTTACGCGGGTTGAATCGCCGAACACCTTGAAGAGCTCCGCAAGATCCAGCAGATTGTCCTCATCCGGCATGTGTTCGCTGACCGCTTCGATGACGTCCCCATGTATTGAGCTGCAGTCGCATCGGTCAGCATCAACGCTATAGGCGCACATATCGGTAACCTCCGTAAATTTAATAGTTGAGCAATCGTTCAACCATATTATATGCATTGCTTGTCAGAATGTCAATATTATTCTTGAATCTATGCCAAG
>JAAYBW010000171.1 GCA_012729975.1 Clostridiales bacterium | reverse complement strand
GCCGCAGCGATAGCCGCGAAGAGATACGGCATACCGTTTTATGTTTTCGCGCCTGTCTCCACCATAGACCTCAACACGTCATCCGGTGAACATATCGACATCGAGCAAAGAGACCCCTCGGAGGTAACCGACCTGTGGTATAAAAAGCCTATGGCGCCCGACGGGATCAAAGTGCTAAACCCCGCCTTCGATGTAACCGACGCGGAGCTTATAACCGCCATAGTCACAGAGCGGGGCATAGCCCGCCCGCCGTACGGCGAGAGCCTTAAAGCGCTCATAGGATAAGCCGGGAAAAAGGAGGAAATGATGGCAGAGCTCTCAGGAGGGATCCGCTTCATTAAGGGCATAGGCGAACAGCGCGCGAAGCTGCTCGCCAGGCTGGGTATATGTACGCTGCGCGACCTTATTTCCTACTTCCCGAGGGACTATCAGGACAGAACGATAATAAAAAAGGTGCTTGATGTCAAAGACGGCGAGAGCGTATGCATATCGGCACTGGTTTTAAACTCTCCCCGCGCGGCGCGGATAAGGAAGGGTATGGAGCTATTAAAATTCCGCGCGGCCGACGATACCGGGGCCGTTAATATCACCTACTTCAACAGCACCTATCTTAAAGACAAATTCAAAGTCGGCGAGGAATATGTGTTTTTCGGCAAATTCACCCGCAAACCGGGCGGTGTGCCGGAGCTTATAAATCCGGAGTTCGAGCCCGCGGAAAGCGCCGCCGCGGGAACGCGGCGAATCGTTCCGGTCTACCGGCTCACCGCGGGAATAAGCGGCAAGGTTCTCTACTCGGCCATACTGCAGGGACTCGACTCTGTGGGCGATCCCTTCCCCGAGGTTCTTCCGGAAAGCGTCCGAACGGAGTGCGGCCTTGCTCACGCCGCGTACGCCTACAGGCAGATACACGCGCCTTCGGACGCTGTCGAGCTCGCCATCGCCAGGCGCAGGCTCGTATTCGAAGAGCTCTTCGTACTTTCCTGCGCCTTCGGCTCCATGAAAAAACGCCACAGGGAGAGCACCGGCAGCGTCATGAAAAGCGCCGATCCCGCAGGCTTTTACAAAAGTCTTCCGTTTGAACTCACAAACGCCCAGAAACGCGCCGCCGAACGCATGATGAAGGACATGTCCTCCGGGCACGCCATGAACAGGCTCCTGCAGGGCGACGTCGGTTCCGGCAAGACCGCGGTCGCGGCTCAGTGTATCTGGTACGCGCACCTGTCGGGTTATCAGTCCGCATTTATGGCGCCCACGGAGATACTCGCGGAGCAGCATTACAAAACGTTTTCCTCTTTACTTGCTCCGTTCGGTATAAAAGTCGTGCTTTTAACGGGAAGCCTCGGAGCGAAAGCCAAGCGCGAAGCGCTTCAAATGCTCGAGAGCGGCGAAGCGGATCTCGCGGTCGGAACTCACGCAATAATCTCCGAGGGGGTCAGATTTAAAAATCTCGCGCTCGCGGTAACCGACGAGCAGCATCGTTTCGGAGTCCGCCAGAGAGCCTCCCTTTCCGAAAAAGGGGACAGGCCCCACGTGCTGGTCATGTCCGCCACTCCCATACCCAGAACGCTCGCGCTTATCATATACGGCGATATGGACGTTTCGATACTCGACGAGCTGCCCCCGGGACGCCGTAAAGTCGAAACATACGCGGTCGACGAGAGCATGAGGCCGCGCATTGAGCGCTTCACGAGAAAGCTTGTCGGGCAGGGCAGGCAGGTTTTCATCGTCTGTCCCATGATAGAGGAAAGCGAGGAAGACAGCGGAACCGCCGCCGCGGTCGAATACGCCGAAAGGCTGCGGCAAGACATTTTCCCGGATCTGTCCGTGGCGCTGCTGCACGGCAAAATGAAAGCCGCGGATAAGGAAAGGATAATGACATCTTTCGCCATGGGAGAAATTAACATTCTTGTTTCCACAACCGTTGTCGAGGTCGGGGTGGACGTGCCCAACGCCGCGCTTATGATCGTGGAAAACGCGGAGCGCTTCGGCCTTTCTCAGCTTCATCAGCTGCGCGGTCGGGTCGGCAGAGGCTCTCATCAGTCCTATTGCGTTCTCATGTGCGGCACGGGCGACGCGGAGGCAAACGCGCGGCTCAAAGTAATGTGCTCCACAAACGACGGTTTTAAAATAGCGGAGGAAGACTTAAAGCTTCGCGGCCCGGGAGACTTTTTCGGCGAGCGGCAGCACGGTCTTCCCGAAATGCGCCTTGCCGATTTAAGCTGCGACATGGACACGCTCTCTCTTGCGCAGGAGCAGGCGGAAAAGCTGCTTATAAGCGACCCGACACTTATAAAGCCGGAGCACGCGCTGCTGCGTGAACGGGTCGAAGAGCTTTCCGAAACGGCGCTGAACTGAAATAACCATAAAAAAAACGAGGGTCCGGGCTGAATTTGCCCGGACCCGAATTTTATTTCAGCGGCGCTGCGCCGGTACAGGTATAAACTGTCTGATAAAGCGGCTTTTTCCGCCCGAGCGGATATATTTAAACGTGCACGCGAAAAATATCGCGCTTCCCAAAAAGTTTATAAGCAGGTCATGCATCGTGTCCCTGAGGCCTATATCTATATATCCCGCCCAGAGCCGGCCGTTCACGTATACGCTTTCTATGGTTTCCGTCACCGCTTTGTTTCTGTACTCCGGGTTTAGAAGGATCGAGGTCACCGAGCTGAGCAGGGTATCCTTCTGCATATCCATTCCGAAAACAACGTCCATGAAATACTCGAAGCACTCCCACAGTACACCGGTCGCTGCGGAAAAGCAAAGCGCCGTCACCGCGCACAGTATCGGTCTTAAGGTAAACATCAGCCCTTTTTTGCCCCCGAGGATATCTATCATCGACAGACCGACTCCGGCAAATACGAAGCCCGCTATCAGGTGAAGTATGCTGTCCCAGAGAGGGAAGGACAGATAAACCTCCATCAGCTCGCCGAGGATGTTGGCGGAAAAGGAAAAGAGGCATATTAAAATATGCAGCGTATCGGAAAGGGACATCGATAAAAACCTCTCGGCAAGTGCGGGAACGAAAAGAAGGAACATTGTCAAAGCGCAATAAAGCACGCCCGTCGGATCGCCTCCGAGCGCGCTGTATATAAGTAAGAACAGCACCGCTGCCCGCAGCGCGTTTACAACGGCGAAGCGCACCGGGTGCTCTCTTATAAGCGCCGCGGCTCTGCCTTTTATAGCTTTCTCCCTCCTATGTCGCGCCGGTAATGGCAGCCGTCCCAGCTTATAAGCCGCACCGCGTCGTAAGCCCGCTGTCTTGCATCATCGGGAGTCCCGGCGACTGCCGTAACGCCCAGAACTCTCCCCCCGGCGGTCACGAAGCGCCCGCCCTTAATCGCCGTCCCGGCGTGGTATACGGTCGCTATGCGTCCGGCTTCCTCAAGCCCCGATATCTCAAAGCCCTTCTCGTATGCTCCGGGATAGCCCCCGCTTGCCATCACCACACAGCAGCATGATCCCCAGCTCCATTTTATATCAAGCTCTCCGAGACGTCCGTTGTATACGGCCAGGAATATCTCCATCAGGTCGGTCTCCAAAAGCGGAAGTACGGCTTGCGTTTCCGGATCTCCGAAGCGCGAGTTGTATTCTATTACCTTAGGTCCGTCGGCGGTGAGCATCAGGCCGAAATATAAAACTCCCCTGAAGGTGCGCCCCTCCGCGTTCATAGCTTCCATCGTGGGAATGAATATGTCCCTCATGCACAGCTCGGCAAGCTCCGGCGTGTAGTCGGGCACTGGGCAGATAGCGCCCATGCCTCCGGTATTGGGCCCCATGTCATTGTCAAATACGGGCTTATGGTCCCGCGAGGACAGCATGGGCTTAATAGTCTTGCCGTCGGTAAAGCATAATACGGTTAGCTCGGGCCCCGTCAGGCATTCTTCTATTACAACGTTCGCCCCCGCGTCTCCGAATTTCCTGTCGCGCATAATGGAAAGCACCGCTTCCTGCGCCTCCTCGGGCGTGCGGGCTACCACTACGCCCTTGCCGAGTGCCAGGCCGTCGGCTTTAACGACTATCGGCGCTCCCTTTTCGCGGATATAAGCCAGCGCTTTTTCGGGATCCGTGAAGCTTTCGTATTCCGCGGTGGGAATACCGTACTTTTTCATTAGGCCTTTTGAGAAAACCTTGCTCGATTCGATCAGCGCGGCATTCTTAAAGGGACCGAAAGCGGGAATGCCCGCTTCGGCAAAGGCGTCCGCCATACCGAGAGCAAGGGGGTCGTCCGGTGTGACGACGACGAAGTCCACCGCTCGCGAGCGGGCGAGGCCGAGCATACCGGGTATGTCCGTCGCCGCGACCGGCGCGCATTCGGCTATCTGCGATATGCCGCCGTTGCCCGGCGCGCAAATGATCGAATCAACGAGCGGGCTTTTTTTCAAAGCGGCGCACACCGCGTGCTCCCGTCCGCCGCCGCCGATTACGAGTACTTTCATATAATCGCTCCGTTCTGTCGCCTGATGCGGCCCGTCAGTGATGGAAAAGGCGTATTCCCGTAAAGGCCATGGCAATCGCGTATTTATCGCATACGGCTATGACATTGTCGTCTCTTATGCTTCCCCCCGGCTCAGCGATATACTGCACGCCGCTTTTGTGCGCGCGTTCAATGTTGTCTCCGAAGGGGAAAAAGGCGTCCGAACCGAGAGATACCCCGGTGAGGGTATCGAGCCACGCGCGCTTTTCGCTGCGGGACAGCGGCTGCGGCATTTGTGTGAAATACTGCTCCCAGCACGAGAGCACATCCATATAGTCATCCGATATGAATACGTCAATGGTGTTGTCGCGGTCCGCTCTGCCTATGCCGTCTTTAAACGGCAGAGATAGAACGCGCGGATGCTGACGCAGGTACCAGTTATCCGCTTTCTGCCCTGCCAGACGCGTACAGTGTATCCGGCTTTGCTGGCCCGCTCCTATCCCGATAGCCTGGCCGTCTTTAACATAGCACACGGAATTGCTCTGCGTGTATTTAAGCGTTATCATGGCTACAGTCAGGTCCCGCAGAGCGTGGGAGGGGATATCCTTATTCGCGGTGACTACGTTCGAGAACATCCCGCTGTCTATATTTAGATTGTTTCTGCCCTGTTCGAAGGTAATGCCGAAAACATCCTTGTGTTCGATAGGCGCGGGTTTATAAGACTTGTCGATACGGACGATGTTATAGCTGCCCTTTTTCTTCTTCCGCAGGATTTCAAGAGCCTCATCCGTATATCCGGGGGCTATGATGCCGTCCGACACTTCTCTTGCAAGCATCCTCGCCGTAGACTCGTCGCACACACCGGACAGAGCCGCCCAGTCCCCGTATGAAGACATCCGGTCGGCTCCCCTTGCTCTGGCGTAGGCGCAGGCAATGGGCGACAGGTCAAGGTCCTCCACAAAGTATATCTTTTTGAGTATTTCGGACAGCGGTGAGTATACGGCGGCTCCGGCGGGAGAAACATGCTTAAAGGAAGCCGCGGCCGGCAGCCCGGTTGCCGCCGAGAGCTCCGAAACGAGCTGCCAGCTGTTTAGGGCGTCGAGAAAGTTAATATAACCCGGTTTCCCGTTTAACACCGTAACGGGCAGTTCCCCGTCGGCCGCGAATATCCGGGCCGGTTTTTGGTTCGGATTGCAGCCGTATTTAAGCTCAAGCTCGGTCATTACGCGCACTCCTCGTTTTTATTTATAATAAAACCGGATATAATGCCGGTTTTAATATCAATAGCCGCGCAGTACAGCGACACCTTGTTTTCGGAGTCCAGAGCCGACCAGATCTCCAGGGCCAGTACTTCGGGATTCTCCGATGATATATCTATCTCTCTGGGCTCGTCCTCAAAGGAAGGCAGAGGGTCTCCGTCGTGCTCATAGGTGTGTATAAGATGCCCCTTACCGGGGGAGGGGTCCTCATAATTCCAGAAGATCCGCCTCGCTTCCTTGCCTTCGGGGTCGTTTGCTTTTAATATGGAAAGACGGTAAGAGCCGTCCGGGAACACGATGCCGGATATGCGCGGGGTAAAGTTGGGTGCGTCGGGCTCGAATGTGCGCGTGCGAAGCGCCGCCTCGAAGCTTTTGCCCTCCGCGATGAAATCGCACACGGTGTCGGTCTGGTCGCCGTTTGTTACAACGGTACAGCCGTTTATCCTCCTTACGGCCGAATAGATGACCAGAGAAGGATCCTTCATTTTAGAGGGGTCGCAGGCTTTGGTCCTAACCCCTTCGCCGTCGGAAACGAATACCCGATTGCGGCTGTTTTCGCTTCTGCCCATAATGAAGTATGCTATTACCGCCTTCTCGTTATTAGGGCTCCTGCCTATAAATATGCCCCTTCCGGGATAGGTGTTGCCGTGCAGAGCGCTTATAATATCCACTTCGGTTCCTCCCCGAGTATTCTCACGTTTCTGCCTTCAACAACCAGCCGCCCCTCGCAGTAGAGGGATATGGCCTTCGGCAGAATTTTATGCTCGGCTTCCTCCATAACGCGGCGCTGCAGAGTTTCCGGTGTATCGTCCTCGAGAACCTCGACGGCCTGCTGCAGTATTATCGGCCCGGCGTCCGCCTGCGCTGTCGCGAAATGAACGGTTGCCCCCGTCACCTTCACGCCGTATTCAAGCGCGCTTTTATGCACGCGCAGCCCGTAAAAGCCGCTGCCGCAAAAAGACGGGATAAGCGCGGGGTGAACGTTGATAACGCGGTTTTTAAAAAGCTCCGTCAAACGCGGCGAGAGCACATACATGAACCCCGCCAGTACGACAAGCTCCGCATCGATGGCGCGGAGCCTGTCAATAATCGCGTCTGTATATACAAATCTGTTTGAATGCTGCCTGATGTCTATAACCCGGTGGGGTATCCCGGCATTTTCGGCGCGGGCAAGGGCGTAGGCATCCGGGGAGGAGGAGATGACCTCGACGATCTTACAGTTTTTAATTTCCCCGAAATGCAGCGCGTCCAAAATGGCCTGGAGGTTAGTCCCCCCCCCTGACACAAGTACGGCGGTGTTTACCACGTAAGCTCAACTCCTTTTTCGCCTTTAACGCACTGGCCGATTACATAAGGTCTCTCACCTGCGCGTACGAGCGCTTCCATGACGGTACCGGAATCACTGCGCGGAATAACAATTGTAAAGCCAATGCCCATGTTGAAGGTGTTGTACATATCCCTGGTCTTAATTTTTCCTTTTTCCTGCAGCAGGTTGAATATCGGCGGAACTGGCGCCGAGGACGGCCGTATTATCGCTCTTATGCCTTCCGGGAGCATTCTGGGTATGTTTTCGTAAAAACCGCCGCCGGTTATGTGGCTCATGCCCTTGATATGCAGCGCGCAGCGGCCGGTCAGAGCGTTTATGGTGCGGCAGTATATCCGCGTCGGTCGTAAAAGCTCATCCGCGAGGGTGCAGCCGAGCTCCGGTATGTTCTCGTTAAGGTCTGTGTTCTCAACGTCGAAAACCTTACGGACGAGGGAATATCCGTTGCTGTGAAGGCCGCTCGAGGCAAGGCCTATAATTAGATCCCCGTCTGAAATCGTGCTGCCGTCAATCATGCAGCCTCTGTCAACTATGCCGACGGCAAAACCCGCTATGTCGTATTCGTCCTCGGCGTAAAAGCCGGGCATTTCGGCGGTTTCCCCGCCTACAAGCGCGCAGGCGCTTTTAACGCAGCCCTCCGCGACGCCCGATACAATCTGCGCGACTTTTTCCGGTATGTTCTTGCCCATGGCGATATAGTCGAGAAAAAAGAGCGGCCGCGCGCCGCAGCAGACGATGTCGTCCACGCACATGGCAACGCAGTCGATCCCGATCGTGTGGTGGCGGTCGGTGAGGAAGGCGAGCTTTAATTTTGTACCCACCCCATCCGTTCCGGAGACCAAAACGGGCTCCTTCATCCCGGTCAGGTCGGGTGCGAAAGCGGCTCCGAATCCTCCTATCGAGGAGATAACCCCGGGCGTCAAAGTGCGCTGAATGTGGCTGTTTATCAGCTCTACAGCCTTGTAGCCGGCGGTGACGTCCACGCCCGCGTCTTTGTATATGTCACTGTGACTGTCCATGAAAAAGCTCCTTTATTTGGGGGGAATTTAGCGAAAAACAGAGACCGTAAAGTGTAATTAACAGACCGTTTACAGCCGTACAGCGGTCAACATTCCGTCTTTTTCAGACAGTTCCGCCGACATTTTCAGCTTGTTTTGAACTAATTTGGTATACAGATCGCAATTGGTCAGCGCAAGGATCTGAGCGGCGAGTATGGCGGCGTTTTCCGCCGCGTCGACGCCCACTGTCGCCACGGGAACGCCCTTGGGCATCTGGACTATCGAAAGCAGGCTGTCGAGCCCGTCCATGAAAGAGGACTTCACCGGCAGGCCTATGACGGGAAGGCATGTGTAGGCGGCGATGAAGCCCGCGAGGTGCGCGGCCTTGCCCGCGGCGGCGATGATGACGCCTATGCCGCTGTCGGCGGCGCCGGAGGCAAAGCTCCTGGCGGTTTCGGGAGTGCGGTGAGCGGATATCAGCCTCACCTCATGCGGAATGCCCAGCTCTTCAAGCTTTTTTACGGCGGGCGCGACTACGGGCATGTCGCTGTCCGAACCCATTACCACAGCCACTCTTTTCATAAAAATCGCACCGGCCTTTCGTTTTTTAAAGAAGTAATTTCAGAAAGAATTATTCTATTATATTTTACCGCCTGACACCGCTGTTGTCCAGATTATAATAAGATTCAGCCTTTTTACCATATAAAACTTATAAGTCGTATCAGTCTTAATAAGGCTGCACAAAAATAATGTGAAATCAAATCAAAAAAGAGGATTTTGTAATGAATTCGCGTATATATAGGGTACAGAGAGACAAGAGGAGGAGTGATGATGCCTACCCCCAGAAAGCTGCAGGAGGAAGCGGAGCTGCGGACGCTCCGGCCGGGAGCGACGCCGGCCGCCATGTCCGCGGGCAGACTGCGATATGAGGAGCCCTGCGAGATACGCACCTGCTATCAGCGCGATATCGACAGGATAGTCCACTCAAAATCTTTCAGGCGCTTAAAGCACAAGACGCAGGTATTTTTGCAGCCGGAGGGCGATCATTACCGCACGAGGATGACGCACACCATCGAGGTGGTGCGCATATCAAGAACGATAGCCAGGGCGCTGGGTATGAACGAGGATCTCGCCGAGGCCGTGGCCTGGGGCCACGATCTGGGTCACACGCCTTTCGGGCACGCGGGAGAAAGGGCTCTGGCGGCCATCTGCCCGGAGGGGTTTTTGCACAACGAGCAGAGCCTGCGGGTGGTGGACAAGCTTGAAAAGAACGGCGCGGGCCTTAATTTATCGGCTGAGGTGAGAGACGGAATATTAAACCACGTGGGTGAAGGGTCGCCCGCGACACCTGAGGGAAAGATAGTCAGGCTCTCCGACCTCGTGGCGTATATTAACCATGATGTGGACGACGCGGTGAGAGCCGGGATAATGTCCGAAAACGACATCCCCGCTTATATCGCCGACGCTACGGGAAGACGCTACGGAAAGCGTCTTGACACCGTCGTTAAAGACATTATAAGCGCGAGCGCGGATGGGGAGATCAAAATGAGCCCCGCGATGGACAAGGTAATGCACGAATACCGCGAGTTCATGTTTGCCGCCGTCTATCGAAATCCGATCGCCAAGAGCGAGGAATCGAAAGTCCTGGGAATACTGGAAAAGCTGTATTCACACTATCTTCGCAATATAGAAAAGATGCCCGCGGACTATGTGCGTCTTCTCGACACGGACTCTCCCGAGCGCGTGGTTTCGGACTATATCGCGGGCATGACGGACAAATACGCCATATACAAGTTCAGCGAGCTTTTCATTCCGGAGGCGTGGCAGGTGCGATAAAATCGGCCGCGGTATTATCAAAGGCCGCGCTTGTTATAATATCAGGGTATAACCCGATGGGAAAGGAGCGAAGCGCATGGCATTTCCGGAGAGCTTTATTGAAGAACTTATAGACAGAAACGAGATATCGCAGGTTGTGTCGTCCTATGTGCAGCTTTCCCGAAAGGGCTTAAACCTTTTCGGACTGTGCCCCTTTCACAGCGAAAAGACGCCTTCGTTTTCCGTTTCTTCCGAAAAGCAGATATACCATTGCTTCGGCTGCGGAAAGGGCGGCGGAGTTATAAACTTTATTATGGAGATTGAAAATCTCTCTTATCCCGACGCCGTGCGATTTTTAGCGTCGCGAGCCGGGATCGCGCTGCCCGAGGACAGCGCGGACGAGGCGGCCAAAACGCGAAGGCGCATGCTCACCTTAAACCGCGAGGCGGCGAGGTTTTATTTTTCCATGCTCGGCGAAGAGCAGGGCGCCGCGGCCCGCGACTATATGCGAAAAAGAGGCATAACGGCAAGGACGGCGAGGGTATTCGGCCTTGGCGCCGCTCCAGACAGCTGGGACGCGCTTATAACCGCGATGGCGCAAAAGGGCTATGAGAAGTCGGAACTGCTCTCCGCGGGGCTGGCCGTGCGCGGAACGAAGGGCAATATATACGACAAGTTCAGAAACCGCCTGATTTTTCCGGTGATAGATATAAGAGGCGAGGTGCTCGGGTTCGGAGGCCGCAGCCTGGACGGAGGGGAGCCGAAGTATTTAAACTCCCCGGAAACGCCGGTTTTCAGCAAAAGGAGAACCTTATACGCCATTAATCTGGCCAAGAACACGAAGCGCCCCAATATGATACTGTGCGAGGGAAACATAGACGTTATAACCCTGCATCAGGCAGGCTTCGACAACGCCGTGGCCTCCATGGGAACCTCGCTTACCTCGGAGCAGATACGCCTCATGGCGCGCTACACACAGGAGGTGGTGGTGTGCTATGACAACGACGAGGCCGGTACGAAGGCAACCGCGAGAGCGCTCGAGGCGCTGGGGAGCTCGGTGCTGCGGGCCAGAGTGCTAAAACTCCCGAACAGGATCGTTGACGGGAAGCCGGTTAAGCAGGACGCGGATGATTTTGTGCGGCTGCAGGGCGCGGAAGCGTTTGAAAAGCTGCTCACGGGCAGCTCCGAGAGCACGGAATACGGTCTGGAGGAGCTAAAAAGCCGTTTTGACCTCACGGACACGGCGCAGCGGGTGCAGTTTTTAAAAGAAGCGGGCGCGCGCATCGCCGCGCTTCACAGCCCCGTGGAGCGGGAGGTTTACTGTGCGCGGGTGGCAGAGCTTACAGGCATATCTTTTGAGGCGATGTCCCAGGAGATAGCAAGAACCCGGAAACGACTCCTCGAAAAAGCGAAAAAGGACAGGGAGCGCAGCGAAACGCGGCCCGTGCAGAACGCGCAGCCGGCGGACAGAAAGCTTCGCTACTCAAATGTACGCTCGGCGGCAGCCGAAGAGGGCTTAATAAGGCTTTTGCTGCTCGACCCGATGCTCATACCTTTAGCGGAACTTCGCGAAGAAGAATTCTCATCGCCGTTCCTGGGCAAAGTATACGGCCTGCTCAAATCGAGGCATAAAGAAAAAAAGGACATTTCGCTAAGTTTATTGGCCCCGCTCCTGGAACCGGAGGAGATTTCGGCCTTGACGGCGATAGCGCAAAAACCCGAATCGGCCGCGGATCCGATAAGGTCGATGGGAGACTACATAACGGTCATAAGGACAGAGAAGCTCAAGCAGGAAAAAGACCTGATGGCCATATACGAGACATATAAAGAAAAGAAAGGGTTCGGAGGGTGATTATATGACAAAAAAGAAGGTGCCGGAGATGACCGAGAGTAATGAATCGGCAAAGCAGAATCAGGCTAGCTCTTATGAAGTGAAGCTCGGCGAAATAATCGAAAAAGGGAAAAAGACCGGAACGGTATCCGTTAAGGAGGTGCTCGACGCCCTCGAAGAGCTCCATATGGAGCCGGAACAGATAGACAAATTCTATGAAACGCTCGAGAGCATGGGCATTGAGACGGTAGACGAGGAATTCACGGTTATTATGACCGACGATATGCTGCCGGACGTAGCGGAGGTCGAGGAGATAGAAGAGCTCGAGGAGATAAGCGAGGAAGAGATAGCCAATACGGACGCCCTGGCGGAAACCTTCAGCATAGACGATCCGGTGCGCATGTACCTCAAGGAAATAGGAAAGGTCAATCTCCTCACGCCCGAGGAAGAAATAAGTCTCGCCCAGCGCATGGCCGAAGGGGACGAGGAGGCCGGAAGGCTTATGGCGGAAGCCAACCTCAGGCTTGTGGTGTCTATAGCCAAGCGCTATGTCGGGCGCGGCATGCTCTTTCTTGACCTGATACAGGAAGGGAATCTCGGCCTTATAAAAGCCGTTGAAAAATTTGACCACACAAAGGGATATAAATTTTCCACATACGCCACCTGGTGGATACGGCAGGCCATAACAAGGAGCATAGCCGACCAGGCCAGGACCATACGCATACCGGTGCACATGGTGGAGACCATTAACAAGGTCATACGCGTATCGCGCCAGCTGCTGCAGGAGCTCGGGCACGACCCTTCCCCGGAGGAGGTCGCCGAGGAAATGAATATGCCCGTGGAGAAGATCCGCGACATACTCAAAATCGCACAGGAGCCCGTTTCGCTCGAAACGCCCATAGGCGAGGAGGAAGACAGCCATCTGGGCGATTTCATTGAGGACGAGGGCGCTTCGGAGCCCTCCGAGGCGGCGTCGTTTACGTTTTTGCGCGAGCAGCTCATGACGGTGCTTCAGACGCTCACGCCGCGTGAGGAAAAGGTGCTAAGGCTGCGCTTCGGCATAGAAGACGGGCGCACGCGCACTCTCGAGGAGGTAGGAAAGGAATTTAACGTTACCCGCGAGCGCATCCGCCAGATAGAGGCGAAGGCGCTTCGGAAGCTTCGCCACCCGAGCCGCAGCAAAAAACTCAAGGATTTTTTAAACTGAATAAGTTCGGTGTACTTATAGATAGGAGTAAATATGCGATATCCCAGTTTGCTAAACAGGGAGCGAGCGTCCGGAAAGCTGCTGGGCGAGGAGATTTTTGAAGACCTCAAGCTCACGCTTCTGCTGGGCCCGGAGACGATCGACGCGATGCGCGAGCCCGCCGCTTCCGAGGACATACCCGTGAGGCAAAGCCTTTTTCGGGAGCTTTTTAATCCGCAGGTACGCGAAAGCTATATAAGGCTCGCCGCCGACGCGGGCGAGATAGGAAGGCTCGCGTCCGCGCTCGCGGATGTGCGCTGCGACAATGAAAGAAACTGCGTGTATGCCTCGCTGGCGTCGGCCGTGGTGCGCTTTTGCGAGGACGCGGAAAAGGCCGGGGGAGAGAGCTTTTTCGCAGAAAGATTTCGCGAGAGCTTTAAGCGGGAAACAAAAACGGAAGAGTTTAAAGCCGTAAGCGAGGCCTGTCTTAACCTTGCGCCCATGCTGCGGGAGGTGCGCGTAAACTGTTTTAGGATAAGCGGGGAGACGCTGCGCATCAGGACCGAGTCGGATGTGACGGTGGTCTCGCGGCTTAAAAAGTGCGCGGCCGACCTGGGACTTCCCGAGTCGCGCGTGGTAAGAGAGCTCGAAACGCACATGAACCCGAGATTCGTAAACGCGGTGGCGATGCTGCGCCCGGAGTGCTTTATAGCGTTTCGCGAGTTTTACGAGAAATATTCGGGCTTCTACAGCGAGGAGATTTTAAAATACCGCTCGGAGCTCAACTTCTACCTGGAGATATCCGCGGTGATGGACACACTCAGGAAAAACGGAATGCCCGTTTGCATGCCTGCGGTATCGTCTGAAAGGCATATAAGCATACAAGGTCTGCGGGACATTTCGCTGCTGTGCAAGGATGAGACAAATATCGTGCCCAACGACGCCGAGTTTACCGAGGAGGAGCCTTTTTTCTTCCTCACCGGCGCTAACGGCGGCGGAAAAACGACCTATTTAAGAGGCGTTGGCATAGCGACGGTATTTTTCCTGTGCGGCTGCCCCATATGCGCGGATTCGGCGGAAATATTCCCGCTCGACGGCGTATTCACCCACTTTCCGAGAGACGAGCGCTTTGACAGCGAGGGGCGCTTCGCGGACGAGCAGCGCCGCGTAGGCGAAATTATGAAACAGCACGCGGGAAACTCCCTTGTGCTGCTAAACGAAACATACTCCACAACGAGCGAGGAGATTGCCGTGGAGCTCACGGCGAAGCTCGCGGAAACCTTTTTCGACAGCGGCTCCTTCGGCATATATATAACCCATCAGCACGGGATAGGCCAGTCGCGCATACCCTTCCTCGCCGTTTTGGTGGACGTAGGCGACAAAAACAGAAGGACATACCGCATAGCCCGGCAGCGGGCGGCTTCGCGCTCCTTCGCCGAGGATATACTTAAAAAATACGGACTGACGCGCGAGGCGCTAAACGCGCGCTTTCCCGCCGGAAAGGAGGCGGCACGGTGAAATTCAGCCTTCTTTACAGGAACTATGTCGACGAGATCAAAGACCGCGACGATCCGCTCGAGGAAGAAATGAGCAACACGGTGTATGACCTGTCGATAGACCGGGCGGCGCGCGCCATATGCCGCGACAAAGAGAGCTTTAACTACTTCATGGAGGTTATTAAGGCTCCGCTGATGAACACGGAGGACATTAAATACCGCCAGGACATATTAATGGACTTCGTCGCCTCGCCGAAGCTGCTCGACGAGCTCAGAATGATATTCAAAAGCTATGATTCGCTGCAGTCCGACTGGCACGAGATGTGCTCTTCGATATACACATACGGCGTGCCGAGCACGGTGAAGGGCCTTTTGGACTGCACCTACGAGTCTTTGAAGGCCACCTCGAACTTTGCCCGAAGCACGGTTTCATATTTTCGCTCGATATCCGACGCCGTTGACAAATATGAGGTGAAAAGCGACGGGCTCATAGGCATTAAGGAATATTGCAGCGCCATGTCCGTAAACGAGTCGCTAGATGAGATAACCCGTATCGGCTCGTATTTTCTGCGCGAGGGAGTGGCCGCCTATGAGTTTCGCGTGCTGGTTGAAACGGACGACACGCTGACCATAAGAGGCTCCAGTCTGCTTTCCGCCGTTGAGCTTGAGGCGAGGTCTATAGGAAGATCGCTTAAAAAGCTCATGGGGAACATAACGAAGACGAACCCCCCGCCGGACGACACGCCGGAGATAGACATGGGCGAATTTCACCTTGAGGAGTCGTACACGATACTAAACGACGCGCTCTATGAGGTGTATACGGTGCTCTCCGGCATAACGGGGAACATATACGAGTTTTTCCGCGGGCTTTCGGGCGAGCTTTCGTTCTTTGACACCGGTCTGCAGTACTGCCGCTATCTGGCGCAGGCCGGAATGCCTATGTGCCTGCCGAAGATGATGCCGCAGGAGGAAGACTGCTTCCGCGCAAACGGCATATACGACATACAGCTCATAGCCGAGGGCATAGCGGCGGAAAACATCGTGCGAAACGACATCCGCATAGACAAAGACACCGACGGGGTGCTCATCCGCGGGGCCAATACCTCGGGAAAAACATCCCTGCTGCGCGCTTTCGGAACCGCGCAGCTCTTCGCGCAGGCCGGGCTGCCCGTGTGCGCGACGGGAGCGGTGATAAGCATTCGAAACGCCGTGATGACGCTGTTTGCCTCCTCCGAGGAGGAGTTTAACGCGGGCGACGCGGCCGGGCGCTTCGAGGGAGAAGTGCAGCAGATGGCGAGGATACTCGACCGGCTGGTGCCATACACGCTGCTGCTTTTAAACGAGAGCTTCCAGACAACCGCGTACCGCGAGGGCGCTGTCGGCATGCAGCACATTCTCGAAGTGTTGCCGCGCGTGAAGTGCAAGTATATCTTTGTAACGTGGCTCATGCAGATGTTTGACATGACGGGCGGCGGCAGCGTGCGCCAGATGCAGATGGGAGGGGAGGGCTTTCCGGCGTATAAGATACACGAGCCGGAAGGCTGACTTTTGAATGCAGGTTGAGGAAAAGGAACTTTGCTGCAACAGCTTTCTGAAGGGAATGCGCGACGGCGTGCCGATAGGCCTGGGATATCTGTCGGTGAGCATAACCTTCGGAATGATGGCCTGCGGCACCGGGATGCCCGTGTGGGCCGCCGTACTTATATCGATGACAAACCTGACCTCCGCCGGTCAGTTTGCGGGACTCCCGCTTATGCTGGGCGGCTCGGGGCTTTTCGAAATGGCTCTCGCGCAGCTTGTTATAAACATCAGATATTCCGTGATGTCGTTTTCGCTGACGCAAAAGCTGCATAAGAGCGTAACTCTTTCCAAAAGACTTTTAATAGCGTTTTTTAACACGGACGAGATATTCGCCGTGGCAAGCGGCCAGCGGGGCGAAGTAGGCGCGCGCTATATGTACGGCCTGGCCGTGGTGCCGTACATAGGCTGGACGCTGGGCACGCTTCTGGGAGGCGTTGCCGCGAACGTACTGCCGGACTTTCTCGTGAGTGCCTTCGGCATAGCGATATACGGCATGTTCATCGCCATATTCGTGCCGCCCGCGAAAAAAAGCCGCGCCGTGTTTACGGTGGTGCTCATAGCCGCGGCGCTCTCCTGCGTTTTCAGATGGCTGCCCGCGCTGGCGGGCTTCCCGTCCGGCTTCGCGATAATCATATGCGCAATCGCCGCTTCCGTTTCCGGGGCGCTTATCGCCCCGATAGGTGAGGAGGCGGTGCACAGTGCCTGAAAATTACTACAGCCTGCTGTTTGTTATGGCGGGTGTTACATATCTGGTGCGTATGCTGCCGCTGGCCGTGCTGAAAAGACGCTTGGAAAACCGCTTCGTGCGCTCCCTGCTGCTGTATATACCCTACGCCGTGCTGGGAGCGATGACCTTTCCCGCTATTTTGTACTCAACGCAGTATATGGCGGCGGCCGCCGCCGGCCTTGTTGTGGCCGTGGTGCTCGCGCTGCTGGAAAAGGACCTGCTCGTTGTGGCGCTGTCCGCCTGCGGAGCGGTGGTGATCGCCGAGGCGGCGATACGGTATTTCGGCCGGATGGGATGAGGTGAGGAGTTTGGCGGGAAAAACCGCGCAATATACGGTGCCCGAATATTACGGGCGCTTTTTGTGCAAATGCGGAGAGTGCAGGCATAACTGCTGCTGTGGCTGGCCTGTGAATATAAGTAAGGAAGAATACCTGCGGCTAAAAGGAGCCGACTGCGCGCAAGAGCTGCGGGAAAAGCTTATAGGGGCGATGAATGTAAACCCAAACGCCCCGGAGGATAAATACGCGCACCTCGTGCACAACAAAAGCGGAAAGTGCGTGCTGTGCAGGGAAGACGGCCTTTGCGGCCTTCAGGTTGAGCTCGGCGAGGGCATACTTCCCGACGTATGCAGGCTATACCCGAGAAACACGAGAAGGCTGCCGGAAGCCGATGAATGCGCCTGCGCGAACAGCTGCGAGGCCGTTATAGAGCAGCTCATAGCGCTCTCCGGGCCGCTGCGCTTTGTGAAGGCGGAGCTGCCGGGTGAGCCGATGTTTGAGATAGACATGACGCCCGAACAGTATGACGAGTGTAAAGAGGCCGTTTTGATAATGCAGAACCGCGGCCTTTCGCTGCCGGAGCGCTTTTTTGCCCTGGGTGAGCGCATATTCGGCGTGACCGCGGCGGAGAAGACGCCGGGTGACATGTCCGGAGCGTTTAAGCTAAACCACATACTCGCCGCGTACTACGCCTACGACAGCAAAATCGTAAGGGGGCTGTGCCTTGAGGCGATGAGGTATTATGAAATGACGGACAAAAAATACCTCGCACCCGCGGACATAAAAAAAGCCGGTGAAAAGCACCGGGCCGCGAATGAGCATTTTACGGAGCTTTTCCCCGATTGGGAGATTTTCTTTGAGCAGCTGATTGTAAACCACATGTTTTATAACAATTTCCCGCACATAGGGGGCACAGCTAAGAGCGAACGCGCGTTTATTTCGCTTTGCGTGACCTATTCGTTTTTGCGCTTCGTGCTGCTTGCCTGCATGGCGAAAAAAAGCGACAGGGAGAGCGCGGTGGACGTGCTCGCGACCCTGTTTCGGCTGATAGAGCATTCGGACTTTAAGTACAGGGCAATCACCTTTTTCCCCGAAAACCAGCCCGCGGCGCCGGACTTCTGGCCGCAATTTGTGCATATGTGAGCGTTAAAACGCCGCGAAAGCGGCGTTTTGCGATGAGAAACGGCACAGCTGCCGGATCAGCGCGGGCGATGACAGTCCCGCATCCGTACGAGCGATATATGGAGGTTAATTTATGAGCGATACCGTGAAAGAATACTGGGATGTCTATACAAAAGACAGGGCAAAAACCGGCCGGCTTCATATCAGAAGCGAGAAAATGCGGGAAGGCGATTATCACGTGGTTATACATGTCTGCATTTTCAACAGTTTAAATGAAATGCTGATACAGCAGCGGCAGCCATACAAGGCAGGCTGGCCGAATATGTGGGATCTTACGGTGGGAGGATCGGCTCTGGCGGGGGAAAGCAGCAGCCGGGCAGCGGAAAGAGAGCTTTATGAAGAGCTTGGTTTAAAACTGGATTTATCCGGTGTCGCACCTTATTTCACAATAAACTTTTCGACCGGTTTTGATGATTATTATCTTATACGGCAGGATATAGATATATCCGAGCTTGTATTAAGTGAGGAAGAAGTTAAAGCGGTTAAGTGGGCAGGCAAGGATGAAATACTCAGGATGTATGAAGAGGGAACCTTTATACCGTATTGGTTTTTGGATAAATTGTTTGAGTTAAAAGACTGGCATGATATATATCGAAATACCTCTAAAATAAAAGTGTGTTGCGCTTCCCAAAGCAATCTAGATTCATGGATGAGCCTGATAGAGATTGTGAAGGATAATTTTCCCGGACTCGAGACTGAAGAAAAACTGGATAATTACAGGGCCACCGTGAAGGAAAACATAGACAGACAAACGGCCGTATGCGCCTTGTACGGCAGCATGGTAGTAGGATTTATACTGTTTTCCGTAAAACATAACATGCTCTGCCACATGGCGGTACATCCGGAATTCAGGAGAAAGCATATAGCCGAGCGAATGCTTGAGCTTATGCTTGAAAAGATGGACAAAGCGCGTCCCGTTGTGGTCGAAACTTTCAGGGAAGGGGACGAAAAAGGAGAGGCAGCACGGGCATTTTATAAGAAAACGGGATTTACAGAAGGTGAATTTACATCATTTGAAAACTACCCGATACAGAAATTCTACTTATACCCGAATGCATAACATCAGCTGACTGACATATTCTCATGGCCGACATTCAGCCCTCACTCGCGGGAAACCAGCGCTTTGTGTTATTCGCTATCTTTACCAATATAAGCATAACGGGCACTTCCGTAAGAACTCCCACAATTGTAGCGAGCGCTGCAGGGCTTTGCGTTCCGAATAATGAAATCGCGACGGCAACCGCCAGTTCAAAAAAGTTTGAGGCCCCGATCATGCCGGCAGGCGCCGCTATCTCATGGGGCAGCTTTATAGCCTTGCCTGACAGATAGGCTATGAAAAAGATAAGGAATGTCTGAATTATCAACGGCACCGCAATCAAAACGATATGCAGCGGGTTATTGAGAATCACATCGCCCTGGAACGAAAAGATGATGATAAGTGTCAGCAGCAGCCCTATGGTAGTGATATTCCCGAACTTCGGTATGAAACTCTTTTCAAAATACCCGAGCCCGCGCTTTTTCGTGACGGTATTGCGGGTGATTATTCCGCCGGCCAGCGGGATAACAACAAACAATACTACGGACAAAATAAGAGTGTCCCAGGGGATGGTGACACCGCCGACACCCAGAAGGAACGCAACAATGGGTGTGAAAGCAAAGAGGATGATAATATCATTTGTTGCCACCTGCACGACGGTGTAAGCCGCGTTGCCGCGGGTGAGATAACTCCATACAAATACCATTGCCGTACATGGTGCCGCCCCGAGAAGGATAGCTCCAGCAAGATAGGCTTTTGCCAATTCCGCGGAAATGAGAGTTTTGAAAATTACGAAGAAAAACAGCCACGCAATGCCGAACATAGTAAAGGGCTTAATCAGCCAGTTGGTTATCCATGTAACAAAAAGGCCCTTGGGATTTTTACCAACATTTTTAATACTTTGAAAATCCACCTTCAGCATCATCGGATATATCATAAGCCAGATCAGGATCGCCATAGGGATCGATACGTTCGCGTATTCGAAACGCCCCAGAAACGCCGGGACACCGGGCAAAAACCTTCCGATC
>JAAYBW010000170.1 GCA_012729975.1 Clostridiales bacterium | reverse complement strand
GTCAATGATCTCCTGTGTGATGTCCACGGGAAGGCGTTCGATTTGCGTCGGCGAGGTTTCGATCGGTTCGCCCGTCGTGGAAGGCTGCGCCTGCGCATCGTTCAATGTGTCGAGATACGCGGCGAGCTTACCGAACCATGCCGTCATCTCGTCGGAGGTCCCAAAGTCATCCGGCAGCTTCCATGTCCTGAGCCGCTCGCCGTCAGACCCGCTTTCGTATACCAGGGTGTAATACTGCTCGTAGTTGTGATAAAGCTCCTCTTCATTATCCTTGTTTATTCCAGATTCATATTCCGCCGTGCGATAACACTCCAGTATATACGAGCTTCCATCCCCGTCGCCGGTTTCTGATATCTTTATAGCGACGCTCCATAGGAGCTCGCCGGAAGCGTCCTTCTTCATTGAGCTCCGGCGGCTTCCGTCGATTATTTCCGAGAGCTCAAGATACAGCTCCTCCGGCAGTTCAACAGCCCCCGTCTCCTCCGAGTAATAAACAGCCTCGCTTGGCGAAGCGTCGGCGATGCGGGCGGATCTGCCGCTGAAGGTGCAGATCGTGGCAGCAGCCGCGAGCAGCAGCACCGCTATGAGCGTAACAGAAAGCATTTTAGGCTTTTTTGCGAGCAGTCTGACGCGTTCCTTTATACCGCGTTTGCCCGCGGTCATCGTCGTCGCGCAGCAGAGCAGGTCCGCGGGCGATCTTTTCGCCGACACCAGCTCTATGAGCGTCCTACCGTATGGCACGCGGCTTTCCTCTCCGAGCCGTTTTATCGCCGCCTCGTCGCAGGCAAGCTCCGCGTCGCGCCGCGAGAGCGCGGCCGCCCACCATACCAGCGGGTTATACCAATGCAGCGCCGCGCATACCCCGCGCAGCAGCGACCACAAGTTGTCGCGGTGAGCATAGTGCGTCAGCTCGTGCGCCAGTACATGGGTCCTTTTTGTATCGTCCGACGCCGCCTTTTCGGTCAGATAGATCGCGGGACGGAAAATTCCGAAAAGGCAGGGAGACGGCAGCCCCTCCGCGGTATATACGGGCAGCTTTGTTCCCGCCGTGTCGTATTTTCTGCGCGTGCGTCTGAGCCTTGCATAAAAGACCGCGTTGGAGGTTATAAAGCAGGCTGCCGTTAGCGAAGCCCCGCCGAGCCATATCCATATAAGAACGGCCTTTACCGACATCAGTATCCGCTCGCGGGCATAGCGCTCCGGCCGCGCGGCGTCCGGTATTCGCTCCGTTGAGGCGGGTATTCCGGAATCCTCGGCATACGCGGCCTTATACTCATCCGCGTCGCCGAATTCCGCAATTTCCGTATAGGGCACCGCGGGCGAGAAAATAAAGCCGGCGACGCCGGACGTTATCTTATCCGGCAAGGTGTCTTTCAGGTTCATAACGCTCAGAGGCGAGACGAACGGAGAAAACGGAACAAGCAGGCGAATAAGAACTATAGCCCACAGCGCATACTGCAGCCGCAGGCTTATTTTGCCTCTTAACAGATATCTAAACGCCGCGATAATAAGTATCAGCGCCGAGGATGTGATAATCCACTCGGTCATCCTTCGTCCTCACCGGCCTTTCCGAGAATCTCGAAGAGCTCTTTTATATCATCTCTGGTCAGCTCATTTCGATTAACCATCGCATTCATCATAATACCGACGCTACCGCCGTAAACCCTGTCGATAAAGCTTTTCGTCTCCTGAGTCACGGCGTCTTCCCGATCCACATTCGGATAATAAAGTTTGGCTTTCCCGCCGGAGGCGGAAGTGACAAGGCCCTTTTTCTCCATGCGCCCGAGCACGGTTATGCTTGTGCTCTTTGCCCAGCCGACTCTTTCACGCAGGTATGCCGCCACCTGCATCACTGTTTTCGGCGCGCTCTCCCACAGGCTTTCCATGACGCTCCATTCGGCATTCGTAAGGCTTATGTTTTTTCCGGCCATGCGGCTGACTCTCCTTCGGTTTACTCTGTAGACCTATCGTACACCCATCGGTCTACAATGTCAACCGAATTTTATTTTTATTTATCGCTTTTTTTTTCGGTTGTGTTATGCTAGTATTGTGCGATAATTCGCCTGACGCATCGAGGTGCCGTTTTTTAGTGCTTACAAAAAAAACCTGCCTGACAGAGGGTTCCGTCTGGAAGGGCCTTATATCGTTCGCTGTACCAATCATGCTCAGCAACTTCTTCCAACAGCTTTACAACACCGTCGATTCGGCCGTAGCGGGAAGATTCGCGGGAAGCGAAGCCCTTGCCGCGGTCGGCTCCACGGGAGCGCTTTTAAACCTGTTTATAGGCTTCTTTCTGGGCATATCGACCGGAACGGGAGTAGTATTCGCAACGGCTTACGGAGCAAAAGATGAACGGCGCCTTAAAATGACCATGGATACCGCGCTCATCCTGAGCTTTTTTGCCGGTGTATTCCTTACTGTCTTCGGCATTATCTGGTCGCGCGATATGCTTGAGCTCATGGACTCGCCCGCGGACGTCATCGATCAGGCAACGTCCTATCTGCGCGTTTACTTTTCGGGCTCGGTATTCATGATGATATACAATATCGGGGCGGGTATTATCCAGGCTTCCGGAGACTCGAAGCGCCCGCTCATCTATCTCGTCATCAGCGGCATTCTCAATGTGATATGCGACATTATATGTGTCGCCGGCTTGGGCATGGGAGCCGCGGGCGCTGCCCTGGCAACGGTTTTCAGCCAGTTCATAGCCGCCGGTCTAATCGTGGCGCACCTGATGAGGGTGCCGGAAGGCTGGCGTCTGCGTCCGCTGAAAATGAAATACGACGGTCCCACAGCCCGGAAAATAACAAAGCTGGCCGTGCCCTCAGGCCTTCAGTCCTGCATGTTCGCCCTTTCCAACATACTCATACAAGCGAAGATAAACGCTTTCGGCTCGGTAGCTATGGCCGGAACCGCGGCCTACGGAAGGCTGGACGGCTTCGGATATATGCCTACCCAGGCGCTGGGGCTGTCCATATCTACATTCGTCAGCCAGAACATCGGCGCGGGCAATTTTAAGCGGCTTAAAATAGGCGTGCGGGTTACGCTCGTTTATATGCTTTGTTCTTCATTGGCCGTAACCTCTCTGATTATCCTTTTTAGCCGCCCGCTATTGGGGCTTTTCACCGACAATCCTTCGGTAGCGGAATACGGCTTGATGATGATGTGGCGGCTCGCGCCCTTTGCGGTCATCTTCGCAATGAGCGAGATGCTCGCGGGCGCCGTGCGCGGAGCGGGCAAGGTGATTCCGCCGACGATAATCTATGCCTGCGCCATATGTGTCTTCCGGATAATATGGATTACGGTTCTGCTTCCGATTTATCCCGATATTCGCCTTGTCTTTTGGTGTTACCCCGTTTCCTGGTCCGTTTGCGCCGTCTGTATGCTTATATATTTTATAAAAGGCGGCTGGCGGCCTGTGCAAGCGCCCGGCGGCGTGCGCTCCCGCTTGCCCCTGCGCGCCGCGGCCGATAAACCGGAACGACGGGATAGGCACGCTTCATAAGATACGGCGACGGAAGAATCCCCCACGGGCAGGACAAACATGAACTGAAATAAGTGAGTTCGAAACCTTCCTCACTATAAAAAAAACTAAAGGAGCCTCACGCGATGAAGCGCATCAGTACACGTTTTATAACTCAGGGGGCGGTCATTGCAGCGACATATGTTGTATTGACTTTCGTTTCAAACCTGCTCGGTCTGGCTTCGGGTGCTGTCCAGCTGAGAATTTCCGAGGCACTGACCGTGCTGCCTTACTTCACGCCGGCGGCGATTCCCGGGCTTTTCATCGGCTGTCTTCTTTCAAATCTGCTGACCGGAAGCGCCGCGTGGGACGTGATAATAGGCAGCGCGGCGACACTGATCGGGGCGGTATTTTCCCGCCTGCTTCGAAAAAACAAATGGCTTGTACCGGTTCCGCCGATACTGGCAAACGCACTCATAATACCGTTTGTTTTGCGCTTCGTCTACGACGCGGCCGGCACAGTACCGTTTTTCATGCTTACCGTAGGCGCGGGGGAGATTATCTGCTGCGGTGTCCTCGGCCTGCCTTTACTGCGTCTGCTTGAAAGCAGGGGCGGAGTATTATTCAGACAGTAGCTGTCAGAGCGGCGGAGTTATCCGCCGCTTTTCTGTGGACTTTTTTTGTGATGACGTATATAATTTATATAAAATTATTAAATGCTTTATATAAGGAGGGTAGGCAATGTACACATTCAGCCCCGCTGCGGAACGCATCAAGTACATGAGGCAGCTCATACGCGACCGCGTAATCCAACAAGACGCGGAGCGTGCTCTGATTGCCACCGAGGAGCATAAGAAAATCGAGCATGTGGTCCCCATAATCAAACGTCCCATGATAGCAAAGGCGGTCTGCGAGAAAATGACCTGCCGTGTTGAGGATTTCGAGCTGATCGTGGGCAATAAGGGCAAGTATTTTCTCGGCTGCGGAAGCAATCCCCAGTGGTCGGGCGGCGGGTATATCCCGCGGTTGGTGGATAACGGGTATTTCACGCTGCGCGAAGACGGGCTTTACCACAACGCCGAGACAGTGGAAATCCAAATGTGCATAGCCCCCGAGGATGTCGAGGCGCTAAGAAGCATCTCGGCTTACTGGGAAGGCAAGACTATGGGCGTTATGTGCGAAGCCTGGCAGCCGGACGGCTACGATGAGTTCGCAAAGCTTCAAGCCTCCAGCTACGGAAACGGTATGCCTATACTTATGATTCCCGCCGGACACCTCATACCCGGCTGGGGCAAGATACTCAACGTCGGCTACGGCGCGATCCGCAGGCAGGCGCAGGACTGGATAGACGCTCACAGGGGCAACCTTATGGGCGAGGATATGGATAAATATATGTTCTACAAGTCCGCGGTTATCGCCTGTGACGGCGCTTCGGCCCTCGTGAGGCGCTACGGAGACGCCTGCGCAGCCAAGGCAGCCGGCGAAAAGGATCCCGGGCGCAAGGCGGAACTGGAGATGATGGCCGACGGTCTTTACAATCTGTCCGAAAACCCTGCCCGCACCTTCTGGGAGGCTTGCCAGGGCACGATTATGTATCAGCTCTTCCTGGCTATCGCCGGTGGTTATCCGGCACCTGCCTTTGGCCGTTTTGATCAGTACACCTGGCCTTTCCTAAAGAAAGATCTTGAGGAAGGAAGGCTTACGTTGGAAAAGGCTCAGGAAATAGTCGACGCCTTCTTCCTTAAGGCCAACTGCTTTTACGGCGGCGGAATAGGCCGTCTGGCTCAAACGACGGGCATAGGCAATACCTATCAGCACACGACTCTGGGCGGAGTGGATCCCGATACCGGCGAGGACGCGACCAATCCCGTAACATATATGGCGCTGGAGACTGTAGGCAGGCTGCTGCTCCACGACCCGACCATATCCCTGCGCATTAACAAAAACACTCCCGATAAGCTCTGGCACTGCGCCATCGAGACCTCACGCCTTGTGGGAGGGCTTCCGCTCTTCCAGAACGACGAGGTTATTATACCCGGCCTTATGAAGGAGCTCGGTTTTACTTTGCGGGACGCCAGGGATTACGGTATTATCGGGTGCCAGGAGATAGTCGGCTCGGGAAACGATTATCCGGCGCCGAACGGCATGCACGCGCCGCACGCCAGCCTTCATTACGGAACCGTTTTCGCCATCGCGATGAATAACGGCAAAAATCCGTTTAACAGCTCGGAATGCAGTCTCAAGACCGGCTATCTGTATGAGATGAATTCCATCGAAGAGGTGCGCGAGGCATTCAGAAAAATGGCCGAGTACCTGCTTAAATGGCATGTGACGATTAACAACTACACCGAATACATCTCCACCTGGCTTTGCACCCACGCCGACCTGTCCATATCAATGGAAGGCTGTATGGAATCCGGAAAAGACTGCGTCCACGGCGGCTGCAAATATAACAGCTTCGGGGGCACAGCGACGGGCCTTGCCACTATAGCCGACTCTCTTACCACCATTAAGTACATGTGCTTTGACAAAAAGCTTTGCACGACCCGCGAGCTTTACGACGCGGTAATGGCAAACTGGGAGGGCTATGAAACCCTGCGTCAGCGCATAATCGCCGAGGTTCCCCATTTCGGCAACGGCGATCCGTACGCGGATATGGAGATGAAGTGGTGCTGCGACACATATTACGAGTTATGCGGCGAGTGCTATTCAAAGCGCACCCCGATATACAAGGCCGGACTTTACGGCGCGGCCGACCATATCGCGCAGGGCTACACTACCTGGGCGACTCCGGACGGGCGTAAATTCGGCGAGCCTCTGGCTGACGCGGCGTCACCGGCGCAGGGCAGAGATAAAAACGGTCCGACCGCGGTATTCAATTCGGCCCTGGTTTACGATCAGTCCAGGTATATGGACGGCATAGCCTTAAACCTCAGGATACACCCCTCCGCCGTTAATACGGAGGACGCCAAGAATAATTTAATCGACATGACCCGCTCATACTTTGAAAACGGAGGCCTTGAGGTTCAGTACAACATCATCAGCTCAGAAACCATGCGTGCCGCGCAGGCGGAACCCGATGCCTTCCGCGACCTTGTTGTGCGCATAGCCGGCTACAGCGCCTATTTTGTGGAGCTGGGCACCGATATGCAAAACGACCTTATAGCGCGCACAGAAAACAGTCTGTAATACGGTTCGTTATCCCGAACGAAATCGCCCCGCGGAATTCTTCCGCGGGGCGATTTGTGTCATTAAGGTCAGGTTTTTTTCTTTTTCTTGAAAATGTCCCGTCTTAAAGCTATAAGATTCATTATTACGAACAGCACAATCATCACAACAGCGGTTATGAGCGATTTGCCGACGCTTTGAGGCGCGTAGCTGAGCATAAGCAGCATCGGGAATCCGAACACGATCGCCCAAGGCTGCAGATTAACCAGATCGGCCGCCGCAGGCGTTTGAAACTGCGGATCCATTTCGCGCAGGAGGATTATACCGGTGCTTGCCGTGCCGGTAAGCATTCCGTACATCATTAAAAAAGCCTGATGCCGGTAACCCGGGTATACCCGTTTGCAAACTATGCCAAGATACCAGTAGGTAACGGCAGCGCCTACAACACACAATACGACAAGCGGTATAATGAACTTTCTGTACTGGAACGCGGACAAATCTATCGCCGCTATCGAGGCCACGACCATCATATCGAACATAAAGCCCGATATGCGGTTTTGCAGGAAATTGTTCATGTATTCACGTTTTATGACGCCCTTCTTTTTAAGCGCCTGCAGAACCGCTTTGAGAAGCAGCGCGAAGATCGTTCCAAAAAGGAAATTGAAGCCCCAAATAAGCGGCTGAACGGTATTGAATCCGAAATCGCCGAAGGCACCGGTGTTGATTATGACGTTCATTCCCTTCATGAACAAAAAGGCCAGAATATACGCGATGAAGACCAGAGCGAGCTGAATCGTGAATTTGTCCATCGCCTCGGTAAGCGGTATTTCGCCTTTGCCGGTTATTGTATGAGCGGTCAGGTCCTCGTCCGTTACTATATTTCCGGTTTCTCCCGTAAATTGCCCTCTGCGGCGAAGGACGTTTAGATACACCACTCCGCCGACGCTTGCGGACACGAAGCCCATCGCGGCTACGGTCAGGCCGAAGCTGGTCCCGTTTACAAACCCGAACATATTCTCATAGGTCCGCCCCCAGTTGTAAGCCTGTCCGGGCCCCTGTCCGAAACCCATGGGAAGCAGGAGGCCGGAGGCGAAGAAGCTGTCCAGCAAATAATAAAGCGCGACGGTTATCACGAGCCCGAGTATGCCCTGAAGCAGATAGGTTGCCACCACCAGCACGCCGGAGTCAAACGCGCTCCTGCGCAGATGATTTTCCCTGGTTTTCTCAACCGATCTCAGGGACATGGCGACAAAGCCGAGCCCGAGTCCGTGGTATGTGAGCGTTTCGAGCGTGGACGATGCGAACATGGACGAGCCGGTGAGCTTCTTCCAGAAGAAGTCGGCCAACAGCACAATGAACCCGCCGAGCACGGCACTGGGTATCATAAGTTTTCGCAAAGGCTTAATCAAGTTGCGCAGCGTGTTTGCGATCATCATCGCAGCAAAAAGTATGGTCATGGTAACTACAAAGGACCATACCGGAACATCCCAGAAATTCATTCCCGAAGTCATGTTATTTACCCGCCTTTCGTCGGTAAGCAATGCGGAACGATATAGAGCGATAGATTAGTATACTATAAGGCATAGATCTCCGAATAATCAATATAAATTACGGATTTGTCTCAATTTCACGGTCAAACTCCCGGCTGATCGCCCGCATTTATATCCGTTAACGGCGGGACGCACGAAGAAAGCCCGAAATAAATCCCTCCCGGCAGTTATAGCGTCGGGAGGGATCGCTCCGAATGCTCAGCCGAGCCGAAACCTATTCTTTTGGCTGTACGGGAACTATTATGTTTTTTCTGCGTGAATCAGTATCCTATCTGAGCAAGATAATCCGAATATCCGGGGGGTACGGTCTCCTCGTCCGGATACCAGACCTCTCCGTAACGTCTCAGATATATAACGTAATCAAAGCCGTTGCCCGGGCCGTCCTCGGGATCCTCAAAGGTTCCGTATGTATACGGTTTAAAGCCGGTATACCAGTCTTCATCGCTGAAATACCAGCTGGAGAGGTCATCGAAGAGCGTTCCGTCGTAGGGATCAATCGTGCCCTCCACATACAGGCCGCTCTCCCAGGCGCCGGTGACGGCGATGTCAAAGTAAATGGTATACTCCGAAAGCGTAAGATACATGTATCCCGCGCCGTATGAGTTTATATCTATAGTTGCGTACACGTCATCAATGAGATAGTTGTCAGCCCAGGTGCCATAGCTGTCGATTACCTCGAAATATCCGTACCATTCGCCATCCCAGATCGCCTCCGGTCCCTCTCCCGCTGCTGTGACAGGGGCATTGTCGGTATAGTCCGCGTAAATTGTGTATGAGCCCTTCGTGTAGTAGATCTGGACCTCAAGGTAAACGGTCTGTCCCGCCTGAAGGTCAACCGATACCAAAAAGTCGTCGTCATCGTAATTGTCTCCGTTATAATCCGCGTAAGCAATATACAGCTCGCTGTTCGGATCGCCGTATACCGTGCAGTATGTATCAAGATCGCTTACGGTCCAGAAGCTGAAGCTGCCGGCTGAGGGAGCGGTAAACATATACCAGTCGATCTGGTAATCATCGATGAAACTTCCGTACGCCAGGCCTCCGACCGAAAGCACGCCCATTTCGGGAGCTTCAGGTTCCGGAGCTATATCGGCATAGATGGTGTAGCTGCCCAGCGTATAGTATATTTCCAGATAAATATATACTGTCTGCCCCCGGGTAAGATTCATCGATATGCTCATATCATCTTCATCGGTGTTATCCCCGAAGTAGTCGGCGTAGCCCAGATACTCATTGCCTTCTTTGTCTGCGTATACATAACAGTATGTATCGAGATCGCTTTCCGTCCAGAAGGAGTAGTATCCGTCACCGGGAGCGGTGAAACTGTACTTATCCGTCTGATAGTCATCGGCAAACTCTCCCTTGACTCCCCTGCCGACAGAGAGCTCTATTATGGCGTCTCCGTCCGGCTTTGAGGGCGCATCCGGCGTTTCCGAAGCAGCGGTGCCCATGGATTCAAGGTAGGCTTCGCTGCCCTCGCGGGCAAAAACGTAAACCTCTCCGTCATCCTTATATGTAAGCCGGTCATCGTCAAATTCGTATTTGCGGCGTTCCCTGCCTATGGTCAAGAAGACTTTATCATTATCTATCTGCCAAGTCAGGTCGGAAACTTTATTTCCCAAGGTGTAGGTTCCCTCGCCTTTTCTGCCGAGAACGATGATTGCCAGATTATCCGTTTCATACAGGTCTTTCGCTGTAAGTATTTCGCCGTCACCCGAATCGTAGGATATACATACCCATGTATCTCTGACGTCTCTTTCGGAAAACGAAGACTCATCCTCTTCATCGGGTTCTTCCGTCTTAACCGGCAGAAGATTTGAAAGCCCGCAGGCTGTCAGCGCCAGAAGCATGCACACAGCCAGAAGCAGTACAATAAGCCTGTTTTTCATTGTCTATCCTCC
>JAAYBW010000169.1 GCA_012729975.1 Clostridiales bacterium | reverse complement strand
CTGTTTTACCACTGGACATTGGGCAAAGTGCCGACGATATAGGTGGCAAGAGCCGTATGAATCGAGAGATTCACGTACGGTTCCGTGAGAGCCTGGGGGTGAAACTCCCCCGGGCTACTCGACTGGGCGCAGTCTAAAGGGTGAAAGTCCCGAACACGCCCGGTAGCGGGAAGTGTATAGCCAAAGCCAAGGGTGTCCGTGGCGACGCGGAATCTGAAGGAAGGCGGCGGCAAATCTCTGGTCCGACGAACAGAAACCACATCAGGCAGATCAACTGAGGATAAGGCTCCGTAACAAGCTGAAGTCCAATAGCTACACGGAATCAGCGGATGTAAATGTGGCGGATAGATGGAGAGAAAGACTGTGTTCTTACCCGGGGAGATCTCGCAAACGTGAACGAGTAGACATATTCGAAAGGACGCGCAGTAACAACGAATTGCGAGAAGTCAGCAGAGGCCGTAGTACCGAGAAATCGGGAAGGGCCGAACAATCGTAAGACCGAAGAACGGACGAAGGGAGATCAATGCGATGAAAGCAGAATATCTTGGAGACAAGGGCTGCCTGCAAAGGGATAGTGCGGAACGCGAAGAGTATGCAGGAGCGCAGAGCGTTGACAATCGGGAAGCCGAAGAGGCGGACGGTGCAGAATTGCTTGAAAGGATACTGAGCAGAAACAACCTGAACAGCGCCTTCAAGCGCGTGAAAGCCAACAAAGGAGCGCCCGGTATCGACGGCATGACCGTCGAGGACGCGCCCGACTGGCTAAGAGAACACAGGGATGAACTACTCGAAAGCATCCGCAGCGGTAAATACAAGCCTCAACCGGTGCGACGAAAGGAAATCCCGAAGCCGGATGGAGGGGTACGACAGTTGGGAATCCCGACTGTTGTAGATCGCATCATCCAGCAGGCAATCGCACAGCAACTAACCCCCATCTATGAACCGCTGTTCTCGGAAAACAGCTTCGGCTACCGGCCGGGAAAGAGCGCACAGATGGCCATACAGAAGGTAAAGGAATATGCAGAACAAGGCTACAAGTACGCAGTGCTGATAGACCTGTCCAAATACTTCGACACACTGAACCACGAACTGCTCATGAATATGGTGCGGGAGCAAGTCCAAGACAAGCGCGTTACAGAGCTAATTAAGAAATATCTGAAAAGCGGCGTCATGGAGGACGGACTGCTGGTGAAGACGGAGGAGGGGTCTCCGCAAGGGGGACCGCTCAGCCCACTGCTGGCGAACATATACCTGAACAAATACGATCAGGAGATGGGCGGCAGGGGCGTTCCAGCTATTCGCTATGCGGACGATATTGTGGTACTGGCCAAGAGTGAGCGAGCAGCAGAACGGCTTCTCGAAAACAGCAGGAAATACCTAGAGGAGAAACTAAAACTCAGGATGAATGCGGAAAAGAGCAAGGTCGTAAAAGTGGCGGCAATCCGAAATTTTAAGTTTTTGGGCTTTGCACTGGGAAGGGGCAAGAATGGCTATTACATTCGAGCCCATGTGAAGTCCTTGAAGAAAGCGAAGCAGAAGCTGAAAGAACTGACTTCCCGCAGTCAGGGCAGAAACGTCCGAACGGTAATGGAGAACGTCAAGGTCTTCATCCGCGGATGGCTTGGCTACTTCGGAATTGCAAGCATGAAAAGCACGATGGAGGCTTGGGATGGTTGGCTGCGCCGCCGATTCCGGATGTATATCTGGAAACAGTGGAAGACACCTAAGACGCGCATAAAGAACCTGAAGAAGCTGGGCATGCCGGGGTGGCAAGCCTACCGAAACGGGAACACGCGCAAAGGCTATTGGGCGGTTGCTGGAAGCGGCATTCTCACGCACACTATTACAAACAAAAGACTCGCACAGGCGGGATACTATAGTATCCTTGACCGGTACGAGTCTCTGCACTCATGCGATTGAACCGCCGTGTACCGAACGGTACGCACGGTGGTGTGAGAGGTCGGCTGATCAACTAATGGTCAGCCTCCTACTCGATTGATGAACGCTTTTCCAAGCTGTCTGTTGAAGCAAAACTATTATACGGACTTATGCTTGACCGCATGGGCTTGTCGCGTACAAACGGACTGATTGACAGTCTAAACAGGGTATATATCTACTTCACGCTTGATGAAGTCATGGAGTGCTTTCATTGCGCGAGAGAAAAGGCAAATAAGCTGATAGCGGAGCTTGACGCGAGGGGTATCGGGCTAATCGAAACCAAACGTCAGAGGATGGGAAAGCCGAATATAATCTATGTCAAAGATTTCTCAAGCTGTGGATAACTCGCCTATATGGGATTATCCAACACAGGTGTTTTCCGTTTTACCGAAGTCTTGACTTCCGAAAATCAGAAGTCAAGCGGAAAATCGAACCCGTGAAGTACGATAATCAAACTCCAAAAGTTCGGATAACGAACCCAGAAAGTTCGATAATCGAACGGAAATAAGAATAATATAATAAGACTTATATATTTATATCAATCTATCAATCCGTTCCTTTCCCTTCCGTTCTTTATTACTTGCGTTCGATTTTCCCGATATTCGGTTTTCCGATAACGGTTTTTTAGGTTACGGGAAAGGAATGGAACGGAAAAGAATAAAAGCGATTGATAGGATAGATAACGAAACACATTATTCAAATAGGTATCGTTTTAACGATTTATTCGCTCTGTAACGAAAATATGAGCGCGGTAATGGAATTACCCTGCCTATCTGTTTCAAAGGCCATGCAGGGGTAAACAAACAGCAAAAGCGACACCTTTTCAATACAGAAAAAACGAGGGTATGTGATTATGGAAAAACAAAGCCGCACAAGGAACATTGCTATTCCGTGTGACCGCAGACGAAAAACGGCTGATTCAAGAAAAAATGCGCTTGTTTTCACATGAACAATATGCAAAAATATATGCGTGAAATGGCAACAAAGGGGTACATAGTCAGCACAGACCACAGCGAATTGTAGAACCTTGCGGCCGAGTTGCAGAAAATAACTGTAAATATCCGGCAGATATTGAAGCACGTTGACACAATGGGCGCGGCCTATGCCGCCGACGCGGAAGAAATACGCCGAAAAATTGACGGCTGTTGGGATATGCAACGGCAGTTATTCAAAGAAGCAATACGGATTAGCAGGGCATAAGACTTTTCGGGTGCGGTTGCCATAAATGGCGGTCGCGCCTTTTTGCGTTACGCCCGGCAGTAGAAAGACAGAGCAAATAACTGTATCAAAAAGGTGCTGTTTTCAATGGTTTTTACCGCCTGTAAGCGTCGAAAACAGGGGCGGTAATATCTTTGTACCCCTGCTAACAACTCGGTATAAAGGCGGGAAAAAGGTATCAAAACAGCGCCTTTTTTTGACAGTCATCTTGAAATCTTGCGGCACAATGGTATTCGGGACACTCCGGGCAATATAGAGGGTGTGGGCGACTTCCCACAAGCGGGGTTCGGGGATTCTTCCCCGACAAGCAAACCGCAGGGGTTCCCTTGACCGCAGGGCAAGGGACGGCGGTTGACGGCGCGGGGGCATGTTTTAGCATCGCCGCTGCGCCTATGCTCGCAGGTATTCTTTCGCTACTATTCAAAAAATGCTTGACAAAACCATAATACAGCCGTATTATGGAATAGATAATACAGCCGTATTATACGGGGGGCGTTTACCATGAATACTCAAGCGGAAAAAATATCCGATACAGAAGCTGAAATTATGAAAGTTATTTGGAGTAAAGACACTCCGGTGACGTATGCCGAAATCCGAAAGGCAATCAATAGAACCTTTGATTGGGGCAGTCAGGTAATCAATACAATGGTCAAACGGCTTGTCCAAAAAGGTGTTTTGAGACAGGAAAAAAAGGAAGTGTATTACTATTCTGCTTTAGTGACAGAAGATCAGTATACGGAGGAAAAAACGAAGTCCTTTGTTCAGAAAGTGTATCAGGGCGACGTTAAGGGATTGCTGCTTGCTCTTATGAAGTATGACAATATTACGCAGGAAGATTATGAGGAATTAAAACGATACTGGGAACGGGGTGTAAAGCCCAATGAATAGATTTTTTGTTACGTTCATTTCATTATCTGTTTCTGGCACGCTGCTCGTTGCTATTTTGTTTATTCTAAAACCGATTATCAAGGACAGATTAAGTAAAACATGGCAGTATTACATTTGGCTTGTTGTGATAGTAAGGCTACTTCTGCCGTTCTCCATAGAAATAAATGTTATGAACGAGCTTTTTGCGGGAGCCGACACGCTGAATGTTATTCGAACTGTGCCTAGAATGGAACGGACGGGAGAACTCTATGTAATTCCCGGGGATAATGCTGGCGCAATTCAGAATTACACGAATGAAAACGCAAGAGGAAATATGTCGGGCGACGCTGGTTTTGACTACAGGCTTATAACAGGCAATTTATGGCTGGTATGGGTCACGATAGCGGGTTGTCTGTTTACGCAAAAAATTATCCTTTATCGTAGAAGATGCAAAAGTATTAAGAATAGAGCTTCCAAAGTGCAGGAACCTCATGTTTTAGGCGCATATAAGCAAATATGTTCAGAAATAAATCTCAACAGACCGCCATTATTGTATCAGAGCGAACTCGTATATGCGCCCACGTTAATCGGAACGCTTCGCCCTTGTATTGTTCTGCCCGGCACCGATTATTCAGTGAGTGAACTAAAGCATATTTTCCTACATGAAACAAGCCACTATAAAAGGCATGATATGCTATATAAATGGCTCGTTCAAATTATGGTTAGTATCCATTGGTTTAATCCGGCGGTGTATTTGTTACGCAATGAGATTGACAGCATGTGTGAATTGGCATGTGATGAAATTGTCTTGCAAGAATTAAACGCCGCAGAAAGGCGCAGTTATGGCGATACGCTGTTGGCTATTATTAACCCGGAGCGAAAGTGCCAAAAGACGCCTATTATGTCAATGAATGATGATAAGAAGCTAATAAAAGAAAGGTTAGGTGCAATTATGAAATATACGAAAAAATCAAGACTGAATATATTCATGTCCGTCATATTGGCAGGTTTATTGCTTTGCGGCGCGGTAGTTGCCGGGGCGACTTCAACGGCAAACACCGAGAATGATATCGTGCCGGAAAATAATATCGCTGAAAATACTACAGACCAGGCAGAAGATAAAAAAGACGAGAACAATGCTGATAGCCCTGCTGATGGCGAGGATAATAATATCGGCTACATTGTTGAGGACGTTGAACAGGGGCAAAAGCTACTTTCCACGCCCGATACAGAAGCTCTTTCTATTGACGAAGCCGCAGCTATCGGAGCGGAGTATCTTGCCAGTATCAAGGACTTTAACGCAAATGGGATGACATTTGTTATGTCTTACATTGCCGACGGAGATAACGCGTATTGGCTTGGGGATGTTTTTCCGCAAAGCGCCTTGACCGCAACAAGTCAGGTCAATAATCTACTTTTCACAAATAACTCAAACGAACAGGAAAAGCAGGATGCCATTGTACAGCACTCTTTTGTGTTGGACGCTTTTACGGGAGAGTGCCGGGAGTATAGAGGAACCCTCAATGGCATAGAAAACGTAACGACATTCTATAAGAATTATGCTGTGGCGGAACAGGACGTATGGGATAATCCGGGCAGCTACTTGGAAACCGCCCGGAGTATTGGCGAAACACATTTTGATATGTCGATTAAGTCTGTTGATCTTCGCGGTACAGGATATATCGGTATGGACATATCAAATGATGGAACGGTGATTGATGAAATACCGGATTATGTAGTGACAAGTCTAATTGTAACGGCTGAAAATGGCAAACAGATATGTGTTCGTATCTTGGCGGGTACAATGGATATTCTATCAATCCATGTTGTTGATGAATTGCCGACTTATGTTGTTGGTAGCGAAAATAGTTGGATTCCAAATGTGTAAAATCAATCCTTAAACTGTTCGTATACAAGTATTATGGAATAGTACGCGTCCAACGGAAATAAAAAAACCGTTGTTCGGCGGGGGTTTAGTCATGCCATAAAGGTAACACCATCAGAAACGGCGGTTTTGAGACAAAAAAATCAAAGCCGCCGTTTCCCGTTTTTCGGGGGGCTTGGTAAACTGCGCCCTTTTTACGGAACACGGCGGCAATAGGAGGTTGCCGCTGTGTTGT
>JAAYBW010000019.1 GCA_012729975.1 Clostridiales bacterium | reverse complement strand
TAGCCCCCTCCGGAGGGGAACCGAAAATTGTGCTTTCCATGCTGGAGGCGGGCAAACTCGCGGGCGTGGGCCCCATGGCGGCCGTGGCGGGCGCAGTTGCCGAATATGTCGGCAGCGCGCTTATGAAGCATTCCGACGAGGTTATAGTGGAAAACGGCGGCGATATTTTCCTTTGCGGGAAGCGCGAGAGGATAGTCGCCGTGCATGCCGGAAAAAGCCCGCTCAGCGGCGCTCTCGGAATCAGGGTTTTACCCGAAGGGGGACTGGGGGTATGCACGTCCTCGGCAACCGTGGGGCATTCGCTGAGCTTCGGACACAGTGACGCCGCCGTAACGGTGTCCCGGGACGCCGCGCTCGCAGATGCGGCAGCGACAGCGCTCGGCAACATGGTCCACAGGGCGGAAGATATCGAAAAAGCGCTCGAGACGATCATGGCGATCGAAGGAATTCTCGGCGCGCTTGTAATAATTGGGGACAGACTCGGCGCGATAGGCCAAATAGAGCTCACAGCTCTTTGACCGGCTGAGCCCGGTATAATTTTAATAACAGAGGAGATAAGCTGTGTTCGAGGGCTTCTCGGAAAAAACAAGCGAGTTCCTTTGGGGGCTCGCGCTCAATAACGAAAAGAGCTGGTTTGAAGCTCACCGCGCGGAGTATGAAAAATACCTGCGCGCGCCGTTTCACGACCTCGCCGTACAGACCGCCGCGCTGATGGAGCAGCGCTTTCCCAAAGCCGGACTGAAGCTGCGTATAACTCGAATATACCGCGACGCGAGGAGACTGCACGGAAAAGGGCCGTATAAGGATCATTTGTGGTTTACCCTGATCGGTGATCGGGAGGATACCACCGGGCCGGGATTCTGGTTTGAGATAGGCCCTGCGGATTACTCATACGGAATGGGAACTTACGCCGCGTCAGCCGACAAGATGGAAGCGCACAGGAAAAGCATAGCGGCAAATCCCGCGCGCATGGAGGGCCTAGCCAAGATGTTTGAAAAGCAGGATCTGTTCGTTTTAGGGGAAGAAGACTATAAAAAACCGAAAGGCGATATGGGCGAGCTCCTAAATAAATGGTATAACAAAAAGCAGATAGAGCTCATTTGCCGCAAAGAGTTCGGAGAGGAACTTTTTTCACCCGAGCTGCCGCAAACGCTTCTTGAAGGGTACTCTTTCCTTATGCCGTATTATGAGTTTTTTAGCGAATCGATGTTCGCTTAAGCGTGATCGAATGCGAAAATAAGTCTCCCGGCTCATCAGGATTCATCGTCCTGACAAGCCGGGAGTTTTCCGTAAAAAAGAGAGCTTGCGGGGTGCGTCATTCCCGCAGCAGAGCGCGCCGCTTTGCGTGATCCGGCAGGACGGAGGAGAGGAGCGCGTAAAAATCCCTGCCGTGGTTTTTGTGGACAATGTGGGCAAGCTCGTGCACTACGACGTAGTCGACAGCCTCGTCGGGATAAAGCATTAAGCGCCATGAAAAACACAGCCGGTTTTTCGGACTGCAGCTGCCGAAGCGCGTTTTCGCACCCGTAATGGTTATACCCGTCGGAGAAAGCCCCATGACCGACGCGAAATAGTTTACACGGGCGGGCAGATATTCCCGTGCGCGCGCTATGCATCGCTCGCGCTCCGCGGCGTCGGGCTCGGGATGCGCTTTTGCCCGCGTGAGCGATTTTTGAATATGCGATGTAATCCATGACGAATGCCTGTTTACAAACAGTTCGATTTCCGCGTTTGACATCCGGTGCGGGGCTCTTACGATTATTTCGCTTTCCGCGGATATCTCGAGCGAGACGGTTTTTCGTCCCGAGCGGATTATTCTGTACTCGAATTTCTCCATTATTTACTCGTTATTTCCGGCGCAAAGTGCTCATACGGCCGATAGGTCGCGCTTATTGAAAGCACGATAAGCCGATGCGAGCAGGATCGCAGCGCCGATAAGACATACGGCGGCATACGCGATGTTAAGCGAGCCGGATATGACCTCCCCCGCTTCAAAATAGGCCAACGGAGCGAAGGGTTTCAGCGGCGCGGCGCTGTCGAGTGAATTATACACCACCCACACTATATATGTTACAAGAAAAACCGCGTATGCTGTTTTCGCTCCGGACTCGGCTTTTGACAGGGCGGCGGCAAGCATCGCCGAGAGTGAGAAGAAAAGCAGCCCTATAAGTAGTGAGGCCGCGGCGTATAAAAGGATAACTGCGGAAATCGTGTTGTCTATGCTGTGTATAAAAAGCGCCGCATATGATAACAGCGTGCTCATTAAACATATGAAAACTAGAAAAATTAAGCCCGCCGTAAGCTTTGCCGTAAGAATGAAAGCTCGGGTCCTGGGCTTCGTGAAAACAAACTCATAGGTCTTGTCGATACGCTCGCGTGACACGGAGTTAATACCCAGCTGTATCGCGTATATGCCCACGCATACGAGAGTAAAGTTTTCAAGCACCGAATAAAACCCACCGAGCATTCGTATATCGACGTTGGCCATGCCGAACATCGCCAGGAATATTTTCGGGAACTGATCGAGCAAAGCCGTAATGTTGCCACCTGAAGCCGCGCTCGCACCCGAATATTTTGTCATACCGCCGATTATTAGAAACGCGAGGCCGATCGTCCACAGGAAAAACGCTTTTCTACCGGCCTTAAGTTCATGGATGATGATATTCATAGCCCCTCCTATACCGCGGCGATATCGCGTTTGCAATATGATATAAAAGCTGCCGTCATGCAGCAAACGAAAACAACAGCCGCCGCGACGATAAGTTTTGTGTCATATACGCCGGTTGAATTCATATATTCGGGGCTGAAGTACCCAAGGGGAGAAAATACTATCAGCGACTTTTTATCGAGGATGCTCACAAGTGAATTAATCAGGAAAGCCGCTATTCCGATGCTTACGGCGACGCCCGAAACCGTCCGCACGCGTTTGGCGGAAACCGTGAACAGTATACCTATCGCGGTGAACACCAGCTGCGTTAAAAAAGGAGCGAGCATTAAAGCCGCGAAAGAACCGCTGAATGAAAAATTTGCCGTGCTGCGAATGAAGTCCGTGCCGATTACCGCGATATAAAGGATATTTACAGCCGCAAGTACGCTTAAGCAGGCAAGAAGCTTTTCCGTGAATATCCGGGGACGGGTCACGGGTTTTGTAAGCAGGAAGTCGGTGCACTTCATGCGTTTCTCGCGTGAGAACACAGCTACACAGACCGAAGCTGCCATGACGGAAAACAAAAAGCTCATATATGTGAAGGTAAATACATAGAACCCTTCGTATGTAAACATCGAATCGGCGTTAATACCGAATGCCGTCAGGAAATCCGGAGGAAAATTTTTAAGCAAAGCCATTACCTCGTCCCGACTGGCTATGAACGCAGGGTAAAAGCCTTTTATAAACATTATGAGCACAATCAGAACGCAGACGAGCCATAAGACAGCCTTTGTCGCCAAACGTCTGAACTCGTAGACGAATACCCTCAAGCCGATCCCTCCTCAGAGCTTGTGTAGTAGTGCATGAACACATCTTCGAGAGGAGGATCGGAGATGTCGATGTCCGCTATATCCTGCCTGGATATTTCGGTAAGCAAAAAATTGCAGTTGCCCTTGAAAAGAAAGCCGGCGGTTTTGCCGTGGATCTCAAATCCGACTATTCCTTCCAGCACCGGGCAAACCGGAACGCCCGACGCGACGGTGAATGAGACTTTTTTATACGCGTCTTTTTGCAGGTCATAAATCCTTTGTGTCTTGATTATTCGCCCGTCTCTGATGATCGCCACGCGGTCGCAGATGCGCTGGACCTCGCTGAGGATATGAGAGGAGAACAAAACGGTCGCGCCGTTATTTCTTTCCTCTTGTATCAGGCTGAAAAAGGTTCGCTGCATCAGCGGGTCGAGTCCGCTTGTGGGCTCGTCGAGTATAATAAGCTCCGGACTGTGCAGAAGCCCCTGTATTATACCGACCTTTTTCTTGTTGCCGAGGCTCATATCCTCGATCTTTTTATTCAGATCCAGCTCGAGCGCATCAGACAGATACTTTATTTTCCCACTGCAGTCGGTGCGGTAAAAGCTGGCTGAATAACGCAACAGGTCGGCGGCTTTCATATTGTCGTAATAGAACACTTCGCTTGGCAGATAGCCTACTTTCTCCATAATCCGCTTGTGATCTTTTTCACAGTCCAGTCCGAAAATCCGTGCCTGTCCGCTCGTCTTATGTATAAGCGCGAGGAGGGTGCGTATGGTAGTGGATTTGCCGGCTCCGTTCGGCCCGATAAAACCGAATATTTCACCTTTTTCTATGGTGATGTCAACGTCGATTATACCCCTTGATTTTCCGTAGTATTTTGTAAGTTTACTGGTTTCGACAACATATCCCACCAGAGCTCCCCCTTCCGGACTCCTATACAAATAACCGTAATTAATTTAAACAGCTCACATAAACAGCAGCAGGCTGACCGCCATAACCAGCATACCGCCGAAAAGCCCGTAGATAGACAGATGATGCTCGCCGTACTCCCTTGCCGAGGGAAGCAGCTCGTCGAGTGAAATGAAAACCATTATGCCAGCGACAAGCGCGAAGATTATCCCCATGAGCGTGTTGCTCAAAAAAGGCATTAAAACGAGATAGCCTATAGCAGCGCCGACAGGCTCCGACAAGCCCGAGAGCAGCGAATACAGCAGCGCTTTCTTTTTGCTGCCGGTGGCGTAGTATATCGGAACGGATACCGCGATACCCTCGGGTATGTTATGTATGGCGATCGCGGCCGCAATTGGTATGGCGATATAGGGATCCTGAACGGCTGCTATAAAGGTGGCCAGACCCTCGGGGAAATTGTGTATGGTAATCGCCAAGGCGGTGAAGAGGCCCATACGCAGCAGCTTGTGTTTTGCCACGGCCTGTGCTCTTTTAACGATTTGCTCGTTATGGTGCCCCGCCTGTGGGTTTTCATCGTCCATTTCCTCAACGGAGTGAAGCTCGTGGGGGTTTTCGGAGGAGGGGATAAGTTTATCGATGATGCCAATGAGGAGCATTCCCCCGAAAAAGGATGCGACCGTTATCCACGAGCCCTTTACCGCGCCGAGCTCACCGGCGAGGTTCTCGCGCGCTTTTGAGAAAATTTCGATCATTGACACATATATCATGACTCCGGCGGAAAAACCGAGGCTGATCGAAAGGAATTTGGGACTGCTTTTTTTGGAAAAGAAAGCGATAAGGCTTCCGATGCCGGTGCTTATTCCGGCGAAAAGAGTAATGGCAAAGGCAAAGAGAACGTTTTGCATATTTACCCCCGTCTGTAATATACGGTATATCCCATTAACTTTTATGACTACAAGGCAGCGCCGGGAAATTGTTTATACTCGCTTATTAAACCCGCGCTCCGTTTGCTTTATCCTGTCGTACAGCATCTGATTTACCGGGCATTCGAGGCCGTGTTTTCCGGCCAGCGAGAGTACCGTGCCCGCGAAGAGCTCGACCTCGCTCGGACGGCCGGCCTCCAGGTCCTGCCTCATAGAGGGCTTGCCCTCGGAGCTTAAGCCTTCAAGGACACGCAGCCAATAGTCGATGTCGGCTTGCGTTAAGTTGATGTTTTCTTTTTCCGAGAGCATCATAACTTCTTTCATAGCCGCTATCATTGTGCTTCTGGCGGGACCTTCTTTGAGAATGCCCCCGTAGTCGCATTCAAAAACCGCAACTGCCTGGTTGACGCCGACGTTGAGCATAAACTTGCCCCAGAGCCTTTTTTTCATATCGTCGGCTATTTCGTAGGGAATGCCGACTTTATCAAAAAAACGCGCTACGGTCCTAACCTTTTCGGAGGGCTC
>JAAYBW010000168.1 GCA_012729975.1 Clostridiales bacterium | reverse complement strand
CTGGCCGCGGCTCGCGCAGGCTGCGAGAAAGTCATCATAATGGAACGCTACGGCTATTTCGGCGGCGACGTCACCGGAGGCTACGTCATTATGGTGCCCGCGCTCAGCTGGCGTAATTTCTCCATGGTCCGCGGCATTCAGGAGGAGTGGTTCACGCGTCTGGACAAATCGGCTCCGGGCTCCTACATAAGCCCCTCCCTTGAGGAGATCGGCGAAACCTCGGCTATCAAGGTAGACCGCTGGTCAATGGTACACGGCTGTGTCACGCCCGGAAAGGAAGACAGATATCTTGTCCGCGCTCCCTATTATGAGCCCAACCAGCTTAAAATCGAGATGGATCTTATGATCCAGGAAGATCCGCGCATCAAGATCATGTTCCATTGCTGGGGCACGAAGCCCATCGTTGAAAACAACACCCTGAAGGGCGTTATCTACGAGTCCAAGGAGGGCCGCAAGGCCGTTCTGGCTAAAATCGTCATTGACGCGACGGGTGACGGCGATATCTATTCGCAAGCAGGAGCCCCCTGCTGGATGGGCAGCTATTCAGAAGGCCGCGGCAGCAAAACCGCGCTTGTATGGAGAATGGGCGGCATAGACTTTGAAGCATACGCCCGCTGGGCCAAAGACCATCCCGCCGAAGCCTCGTCATTTAACAAGGAACTGATGAAGATCGCAGGTTACCCCACGATGTTTTTCCCGACAGAGCGCAACGACGTCGTCTGGTTTAACAACTGGCTTCCCAATCTCAACTGCAGCAACATAGAGGATATCAAATATTCCGAGCTGCTTGTGAGGAATTCAATACGCAAGATCATCAAGTTCTGCCGCGAGAATATGCCCGGCACACTCAGAAACGCGAGTCTTTTTGATATCGCGCCCCAGCTCGGCTCGCGCTGCTCCCGCAGACTAGACGGCGAGTATGTCATGACCGATCTGGATCTGGCGACCAACAAGAAGTTTGACGATGTTATCGCATGGCACAGCATCGTCGGCATGATAAACGACGGCTCGCCTATTGAGCTGCCGTACAGCTGCATCCTTCCCAAGAAGATAGAAAACCTGCTTTGTCCCGGACGCCATTTATCGGCGGACGAGGCAACCATCAGCGGCATAACCCTAATTCCCCAGTGCATCGGCACAGGTCAGGCCGCGGGCGTCGCTGCGGCCGTTTGCGTCAAGGAAGGCACGACAACGCACAATGTCAATATCGCCCGTGTACAGAAAATCCTCTGCACCGAGCAGGATGTCCCCCTTCCGCGTCAGGAAAACACCGATCCGGAGCTTGTGCGCCAGCTGGAAGAAAACAAATACGGTGTCATGACACCCGCCGCGAAAAAGATAAGGGAAAAAGCCGGCCTGGATTGGTAATGCGGCCTGTCCCCCGGCTTACGTCTGTAATATCCGCAATAAATGTACGCCGGACTCCGACGGAGACCGGCGTACATTTATATCTTAAAGTTATACTTCCCAATTATTAACGCGTCTGCATTATCCGAGTTCGACCGGAATCACCACAAGATTTCGATCGCTCCCGTCTTCCATACTCACCTCGAACACTTCAAGCTGACCTCTACCCGCCTCCTCAACGTCAAATGACAGCTCGGAAGTAAAATCGCCCCTGTCGGGAGCTCCGGCCGAAGCTGTGGTGAAGCCCTGCGCCAGCACATTGCCTGCGGCGTCTTTGAGGCGGAAACTCACGGACGCTTCAAATACGCGGGCGCTGCCCGCGATTGTCACCGAGCCGGTTATTTTCTGTCCGGCCGTCGGAGCGGTAACCCATATAGCCGGTTCGTAAACCGAATTGAGCTCCCGCTCAAAAGGCTGATCATACAGCCCGACATGTCCCCACCAGTCCATTGCTTTATCGGCCCGGCCATCGACCGTAAACTTCACCCTTTGTACCGTCGGGAACTCGGTAAGCGAGTTTACTATACTGCTTATTCCCAAAGCTTCACCCGCTGCTCCGATATTTACATTGAGAACATCGCCCGAGAAATCAACCGTGGCAAGGCCGTCCTCAATGCTGATACCCAGTATCTCGGTTTCCGCCGGAAGCACCCTATACGCTCCCGGGGTTACCGGATCGGCTTTAATCAGTTCGTTTAAGGCAGCCCGGGCAACTCCTTCGCTTTTTTTAACCGTGTGTACCTCCCGGACCAGATAAATCTCACTGTCATTGCTCTTTAAATAGTAAACGGCGACCTGCATCATCCCGGCGCCCGTCGGCCGCAAATCGATAATCACCGGCTGCGCACCCGCTGCTTCGATATAGGTAAGTTCGATTTCATCAT
>JAAYBW010000167.1 GCA_012729975.1 Clostridiales bacterium | reverse complement strand
TTAATGGCCGTTTAGTGCTGCAGCCCCTAATTATTCCCGCGAACTCAGTTCGCTATGACAACCCTTACACAGCCGCCATCATCCGGAGCCCGGTCAAAATATACCGTCAGATTGTCGGAATATGTTCTCGCCTGGGTCAGCGTTGCTTCCCAGTTGTCGGTATCCTTAATGTATACGAGCAGATTGTCGGCCAGAGGAATTACTTTACCGTCAGCTATTACATATCCGTTTGAAAAATCATTTCTTCCGCAATTGGCGGATGTTAAAATATTCAGTGAGTATACCTTCTGTCCGCCTGTTGCCGCTCCGCCCCATTTGCCTTTTATCGATTCATCGGCTGCTCCGATCTGAAAGAACATCGGTTCTGCCGCCGAGGTTTTAACCCCGATCGCCGGGTAGTATATCTCGCTTCCGTCCAGGGTCGGTGCATTTATACGGCCATAATCAAGCCTGCCGTATGTGTAGCAATTCCCGGTAACATCGTCTAAAAGTATCATCGTTACCCGTCCCGCGCTGTCATATTCAGCGTGAAGTATATCAGCTGCCGGCACGGAAGAAAAAGCTATATCATCCAGACTTACCGGAGTAACGCAGTTCCCCCCTATACTGTCATAGATCGCGCAGGATGCGGCAAGCTGCGCGGTTCCGAGTTTTCGCGCCGCAGTATCAAGAGCCGTTAAAGGCGCCTTGAGCGTCAGGGCGCTTAAAGTGACTTTACCCGAAGCGTTTGAATCGACCGTTACAAGTGTTTTTTCCAGCTTCTGAGCGTTTTGCGGGTTGTTGGTATATGGAGCGGTAAGTGTGTATCCGTTAAGAAAGATCAGTTTGGCACTGTCCCCGCTTACTTCACGGGCCAATGCAACAGGTTTCGCGGTAAGTACGGATGCGGACATCACCGAGGCGATTCTCATGTCTTCAGTAAAAGATACTGTAAGTTTGGTGTTTTTTTCAAACGACGCCAGTTGTATCTGAGCGCTTTGCGTAAGATCGAATTCTTTACCGAATACAGTCATTTTCACGGGTGTTTCAAAGTTCGGCCAGGCCATCTCATAAAAAGCGGATATACGGAAGTCTGACGCGTAAAACGCCCTGCTGTTTTTATTGTAGGTAACAACATCATTAACCGCAAGGTCGCCCGCAGCGGATCGACTGCCGTTTTTATACAACGTATAGTTCCCTTCGGGATCAAGGCCGAAAAGGACCGCCAGTCTTCCCAGTGTAGAGGGAACCGCGGTGAGCACTACGGCTTCGGCGTCTGAGCCGGAGGTCGACTCCATCAGAACAAGCCGCGCAGCACCCTGCATGTCAAAGTATATAGTCATCGGCGCCCCCGGCTTTATGTCCAGCCATACATCCGTGTATTCCGTAAGCGTGCCGTACATGTACATAACGGTTTTATCGCCGATATAATTTTTCACCCCGTCTGTATCCAGAACATATGTATATTTAGCTGAAGATACCGTTATCTTTTTTTCAATATAAGCCTCCTCGACGGGAATAGCGGTTAGTATACTGTTGTTTTTGTCGGTTATAAAGCGGCATGACCTGCCTATAAAAGCGTTATCTAAACCATTAGCGGTTTTGAGAGCAGTAATTTTGGTTCCGTCAAACGCTTCGACCGTGTTTTTCGATACGCCCGTTATTAAAACGGCTTCAGAAAGACCTCCGAATACAGCCGACGCGAATATGTCACCCGTTGTCATTTTGGTGATAAGCAAATTCACGAAAAGACGAGCGGCCTGCGCCCGGGTAATTTTATCTCCTCCGCGAAGGTCAAGGCCCTTTGAGAGACCGGCAGACGCAGCGCCGGATATGTAACCGTTCGGCCAGGGAGCGGAGAAGTCGCTGTCTTTATACCCAAGCATACGCATCAGAATAGTTACGGCCTCGGCGTATGTCAGCTCTCTGTCAGGGGCAAAGCTTCCGTCGCCGGTGCCGAAGATCATGTTCTTTTTTACACAGTAATGTATGTAACCCGAGGCCCAGTGAGACGCACGTACATCAGTAAAGACAGAACTGTTGGCATACTGAGCGGCCGCGCTTGCTTCATCAAGAATACAAACGGCCATTTTACAAAATTGCGATCTTGTAAGTTTCCCGTACGGCTCGAACCTGCCCGCGCCCACTCCGTTGACAACACCGAGTTGTTCAAGGATTGAGGCATAAATCTGAGTTTCCTCATCTGGTATATCCGTAAAACCGGCCTTGGCAGTGAAGGTCAATAAGCTTATAAATACGGCAGCGGCCAGATAAATGGAAAGAAGCTTTTTCATATAATACCTCCGTTATTCTGCTCGGAGTGCTTCTACCGGCTGCAGACCGGAAGCCCTGACTGCAGGATATGCTCCGAAAATAATACCTATGAACACCGATATACCGGCTGCGCCAGCTCCTATAACCATGCTCGGGTAGAGGGTCAGATCGAAGATTACTTTACCGAGCACTACGGTACCAAGCGCGCCGACAGCTATGCCTATCAGTCCTCCAAGAAAGCTCAGTACGCTCGATTCAATAAGAAACTGACTGACTATGGCTCGTCTTTCTGCTCCTATCGCCTTTCTGATACCGATCTCCCGTGTTCGCTCCGACACTGTAACCAGCATAATATTCATTATACCGATCCCGCCCACCATTAGGGCGATTCCCGCTATACCGCCGAGAACTATCTGAAGCATTCGAGTTTCCTCGTTTGATGATTCAATATAAGTGTTCGCGCTGCTCACATCATAATAGCCGTTTTCCGGTGTTATACGCGTTGAGAACCAGTTTCCGAGGTATGAGATGGCTTTTGTGGTACTATCCTTGTCTTTTGCTTTAACGGTAAATGCCGTTATTTCCATAGATGGCTGGAGTAGGCGTTTGGCAGTGTAGGGAATTACTATCTGGCCGTCATAATACTGATGCATCCAAACGCTTTCTTCTTTTCCCTCTTCAATTGGATAAAGCGCCTTATATACTCCCACAACCGTAAATGGTTCTCCGTTTATTAATATACGTTTCCCGATAGGATTCGCGTAATTAAAAAGATTCTCTCTTGCGTAATCCCCCAAAATGCATACGCGGTTGGCGTTTTTAACGTCTATGTAGGACAAATCGCGGCCTGAAGCCAGTTTCATGTTCGTGCATATCGAATACTGGTCGCTTCCCAAAAAGACCTGACCGTCCATGAGCGTTTTAGTTCCGTATTTAACGTTCATTCCCCACAGGGAAGCGCTGGGCGTGACACCGTCAATATATTCATCAAGCTGCAGGCAGTAATCGTATAGGTCCTGCGTAATATTCTTGCTTTGATACCACGTTGAATAATAGATGTTTATAATGTTCTGTCCCTGCTTTGCCCAGTATGCCATCATATTGTCACGATAACCCTGAACGAGAGAAACAAGAATTATCACCGCCGCAACGCCGATTATTATACCGAGCATTGTAAGAAATGAACGGCCTTTTTTTGCACCGATCGATTTGAAAGCTATACGAAATGACTGTCTTAAATTCATAAAACCGCCTCGTATTCTCTGTTAGCGCTGTCTTCAACGATTTTTCCGTCCAGAAGGCGCACTGTCCTGTCCGCAGTCGCGGCTATAGCCGGGTCATGGGTTATCAGTATCACCGTTGAACCGCTCTCGTGCAGGCTTCTGAGCAGCTGCATGACATCAGCGCTTGTCTTACTGTCAAGGTTGCCTGTGGGTTCATCCGCCATAATTATCGGCGGCTTCGGAGCAATAGCTCGTGCTATGGCAACCCGCTGCTGCTGGCCTCCGGACATTTCCGCAGGATAATGATTTATGCGGTCAGTGAGGCCGACCCTATCAAGAGCTTCCCGTGCAAGTCTTGTACGTTCCGCGGTTCTGTTACCCCGGTATATAAGCGGAAGCTCGACATTTTCAAAGGCAGTAAGTTCGGAAATCAGGTTAAAACCCTGGAAAATGAATCCGATCTGTTTATTGCGCACTCTGGAAAGCTCTTTGTCGGTCAACTCTGTGATGTCCTCTCCCTGCAGAAAGTAATCGCCGTATGTCGGAACATCAAGACAGCCGAGTACGTTCATAAGCGTGCTTTTCCCTGAACCCGAAGCTCCGACAATCGCGACAAATTCGCCCTCATTTATGGTCATGGTAACGCCGTTAAGCGCACGAACCTCGCAGTCCATATCCTCGTTATATATTTTGTAAACATTTTTTACATCGATAAGACTCATGGCATCACCCGTAAATTACTGCGCCGCCGTTACCGTAGCTGTTTGCCTGATCGGTTATATAGGCTGTGAAAACCTCCACACCTTCCGATACTCCGCTTACGATCTCGACAACGGCTGCGTCCGACAAACCCGTAACAACAGGAATCGCGCTGAAGCCCTCGGGCACTATGCCCTCAGCCAGCATCACAGAGCCTTCAAGGTTTTCTCCTTTTACAAACAGGCAGGCACCTTCTTCGGTATACTTGACGGCCTCGGTCGGAGCAAGTATACAGTCCTCGCTCGCGCTCCCGTTTATGCTGTACGAGCAATACATACCGCTTTTTATGTTGCCGTCATAGTTATCTACCTGAATTTTCGCGGGGAAATAGGATACTCCGTAATCTGATGTCCCTGTAAGGCTCACTTCAATTATCGTACCGGTATAAAAAAGCTCGGTTCCGGAATACAAAGTAACGTTTGCCATCATTCCGACGGCCACGTTCGCGACATTCTGACCGTCAATCTGAGCGTCGATATACATGACTGAGGTGTCTGCTATATTAATCGCAGACGTGCCCATAACAATCTCTTTTCCGGGATAAATGGTACAGGACATTACCGTTCCCGAAATCGGAGACTTAACGACGTATCCCTCGAAAAGCTTTTGAGCTTCCTGAAGATTCAGCAAAGTTTTCTCATAAGCTTCCTGCGCCGCGGCAATGCTTTCGTTTAGAGCCTCTATTTGATACTTTAGTTCGTCGGCATCAAGTCTTAGAAGCTCGGTCCCTGCTCTGACTCTGAGGTAATCCTTCAGGCTTACGGATACCGCGGTTCCCGTTGTCCCGGCTTTGACGGGCGTTGAGGAGTAATACTCCAGTTCTCCGTTTTCGTAAGAGCAAAGTTCTTCTCCCGAGGTGGTTGTTATTGATGCCGAAGCCTCCATGCCCTCGGTCAGGGTTCCGGGATTATCGCCTACGAAAACAACTTCAAAGAGTTTTCCTCCCTCTGAGGAAACGCGCTCTATCATTGTAACGCTCTCAACCGAAGCGTTAATTTCGCTCATTATAGAGGGAATACTTATCTTTGCCGCCATTCCGGCTCTTATCTCGCCCGCGTATGCATAGCTGAAATACTGAGTCAGCCGCAGTTTCGTGTCGTCCACTATCGAAGCTAAAACCTGCCCTTTGCCTACTAAATCCCCTACCTTTACAGAGCAGTGCATGAGTTTCCCCGAGGCAGGCGCGGTTACATAGAGGCCGGCCTGCTCGCTGTATAGGTCTGCAAGCTGTTCTTTCAAACCTTCCAAAGTCTTCGCGGCCGCATCGACCGTCTTTTGAACTTCGTCAACGGTTTTTTGCGCTTCGGCGGTATCAACGGTATAAAGTATATCCCCTTCGTTTACGAAGTCGCCTACGGAGAAATAGACCTCCTGGGCAACACCCTTTTGGGTGGCGGCTATGGTTGAGCTGTTGGCAGGCTGGGTTATGCCGCTTCCCTCTATGGTTGTCATTATGGAACCCCGGTATGTAAATGCCGTCAGCGCAATTTGCCCGGCCTTATCTTTCTTAAACATAAATAAGCCAAACAGTTTGAATAAGCCTAACAGTATTCCCGCGATAATTGCCACTATGATCAGTGCGGTAACAATTCGTTTGATTACCTTTTTCTTATTCTTTTTCTTTTTCTTATTGCGAGGCACAAGGATGGTCTCGGCTGCCGTTTCGCTCATGCTGATATCCCTCCGTATGATTCCTTATGATTATAAAAACATAATGATCCAATATGGTGACGAATAATAACCTTTAATGTTTCGGATCTTGAAAATTAACAGCAATATTTTTAATATAGCTGTTTATAATAAACACCGTTGTAAAGACCGCTTATCTCAGACTGATTAATTATACTATGATGGCCCGCATTTTCAAGCTCTGATTGCCATTTATGTATAATTGATCGACGCGTGCGGGATAATACCAACGCAACGAAAGGACTGGTAATAATGCTAAGACGAATTATCTCCTGCGCAATAGCCGCTGTATTGTTGACTGCATTGCTGTACGGCTGCAGGACAAACGGTAATGTTAATCCGTCGCCGACAGTCAGCCCGATGGGAACGCCAAAAGCCAGCGCGACCGTTAGTCCGACGGGAACACCTGCGATGACTCCGACTGCAAAACCGACAACGTCTCCGGCAGTAAGTCCGTCGGCGTCTCCGGGGCAAAGCCCGGCTGTTTCACCGTCTGCGACAACCGGCGCATCACCTTCACAGTCACCCCCCGGCACTTGAACAGCAGTAACGCCTGCCCTTTTGCAGCGTAATGGATAATAGTAAACTTTCACTGTTATCGTCAGCGGTCTTTTCTGACCGATTGCTCGGAGTGCTCCGGAAAACAGCGACAAAAAAGCGAGAAAGGCATGGCAGCCGCCATGCCTTTTTCGCATAATACCTCAGAAATTATCGGTTCATAATGCTGTCGGTTTAAACTTCCGTTTATTTAATATCTGCGAGTATCATTTCGGTAAGCCCCGCAATATCATCAAGCGGAAGGCACGGTGCGTTTACGTCCGTGTCCGTATCCGACATTATCGCGAAATATCCATTTTCGGAAATCGGAAGCGGATTTCCGCTCGCTTTTCTGAAAAGCGCTATTTTCGGCCAGCTTCCATGTTTATAGCCTTCGGTTAAAATGATGTCGACATCCGTAATCATTGAAAGCAGAACATCAAAAGAAACGGGCCTGTTTACCAATACTGCTGCATGCGACGCGTTTGTTACGGCCGTTATGTCCGCACCTGCATTCGTCATTCTCCAGGTGTCCTTTCCTTCGCGGTCAATCTGGAATTCATGAGCGTCATGTTTGATAACCGCAACTCTGAGGCCGCGGCTTTTCAGTTCAGGTATCAGTTTTTCAAGGAGAGTTGTTTTTCCGGTTCCGGAAAAGGCGACAATTGAGTAAACAGGTATATTCATCATACCACCTCCTGTATATCTTCAGTTTATATCTTTATATCATAAATACCCTTATCAGGTCACCCGCTTTCATCGGGGAACATCCCTCCGGTATCTCGGCGATAACATCGCAGCCCGGAAGTAGGGCTCCCATCCCGCTGCTCTCCCCTTTGCTGCGTATGAAAAAAGCGTTTCCTTCTCTGATTTCCAGCTTTCCCGGAATATAAAGCGGTACAGATGATATTTTGTCATATGGCTCTGCAAGATGCACAAGGAAGCTTCCCGGCAAATAATTCTTTTTGCCGCTTAATTTATATACGCACGGAAGCCCCGCCATTATAAATCCTATTACCGCCGCTCCCGGACTCCCGGACAGTGAGAGGAGAATTTTCTCATCCTTGACTGCCGCAAGCATTGATCCTCCGGGCTTCATGGCTATCTTTCGGAAAAGCACGCGGGAACCCAGAAGCTCCGCAGCCCTTAATGCCCAGTCATAGTCGCCGCCCGAAGCCCCGCCGGTCGTTATAACCATGTCGCTTCGTTCAAGCAGCTGCCTGATCCTTGCTGTAATCACAGCAGGGTCATCGGCAGCTATTCCGCCTATGAACGGATCAGCTCCTTTAAGCGAAAGATACGCGGCTATCATATAGGCGTTGCTGTTATATATTTTAGCTTCTTCGAGCGCAGTTCCGAGCTCCTGCAGTTCCGTACCGGTATTCAGGATCGTTACGGCAGGCTTCCTGTAAACCTTTAAGGCCGCAAATCCCTGAGCAGCCGCCATTGCGATCAGCGGAGCAGTAAGCGTATCTCCTGTTTCTGCTAAAAGCGATCCGGCTTTAATGTCTTTTCCGGCGGGTACAACATCGGAATTCGGAGCGACGGGAGTGGATATCTCGACCTGAGTATCGCTGTATTTCGTAAGCTCATACTTAACGATCGCGTTTGCTCCCGCCGGGATAGGCGCGCCTGTAAGAATCTTTGCCGCAAAGCCTTCCGAAACCTCATAACGAGCTGATTTTCCGGCGGGTATCTCCTCGGTAATCTTTAAAACTATCGGTTTTTCCGGCGCGGCGCCCACGGTATCCTCACCTCGAAGCGCAAAGCCGTCATACGGGCTGCAGTCAAAAGGCGGCATAGACAGCACCGCGCGCATATCCTCGGCAAGGACGCGCCCGACAGACTCCGCCAACGGCAATGTTTCAGCACCTGCGGGCGATACAAGCTCGAGAATCATATCACGCGCCTGAGCGGCGGATATTATCTTTTCCATTCCCTAATCCTCCGTCAGCTGTCAGATTGTCCTATCATACTATATTTCAACATGCAAAGCTATATTTCAAGAATAAAAACCGGGCGCTACGCATTTAGCGAGCGCCCGGATAACACATTGAATTTGTTGACGGCATCAGCGCGAGTTTTCTGTCAGTGCTTCAAATTGAGCTTGTGTCAAATCGCAGTGATAAAACAGCGAGTAGTACTCTTTTACCTCAGTAAACAGATCGTAATCCGTTACATCCGGATAAAGCAGATCGGCAAGCCAGAGGATTCCGAGAAAACGCTGAACGGACGGCGGGGACATAAGCCAGTTATAAGGGCCGAACGGCACCCGGTAATACTTCCCGTTTCTTATTGCCGAGAGCTGCTGCCAGTTGGGATCGCTTCCGACATTGTCGTATACGGAATCGGGCGCGAATAAGATGATTTCGGGATCCCACAACAGAAGCTGTTCCATATCGGTTTCGTTGCCGGTACCCTTAGATGACGGCTCGTCAACTACGGCGGCGTTTAATGCCAACATATCTATTATTTCAGCGTGAAACGATCCTTTTGCTATTACGTTCAGGCCTTGATCTCCCAAACAATACAGCAGCGTAGTCTTGTTTTCGTCCGCAACTTGCCGAGATACCTCAAGCCCGATCGAATATACTTCTTCACAAAATGCGCCCAGGGCTTCCGCTTTCTCTTCAAGTCCCAAAAGCTCGCCGAGCATACGGTATGTCTCTTTCATGGAAGCCGTGTAAGCGGCTATATGTACAAAAGGTATGCCGGTTTGTTCCTGTAAAGCTGTGAGATCCTCGCCTACATTGCCTTTGGTCTCGCCCACATCAATCACTATATCCGGATCGGCAAGCAGGAGCTCTTCGAGGTTAAGCTCTCCTTTTCCTCCGTACAGCTGTCCGAGAACGGGAAGATTATAGTATTTCTCATCAAAATATTCTGCTGCGCTTTGATCCCATTCCGTTGCGATTCCGACCATTTTGTCAGGCGCAACGGAAAACAGCACTATCTGAGCAAGAGGTCCCGTTACGGCGATTTTTGTTATATTTTGCGGTACCTCGACGTCGCGTCCGGTGGAATCAGTGAAAATAACCGTTTGAGCGGACGGAGTACCGGTTGATTCAACGGGCTCGGGCTCCGCTGACTGCTCAGGTGAGGCAGTCTGTACAGGTGCTGACGTCTGTTGCGGCTCGCTCCCTGAAATCGTTTCGGTCGGCTTAACGTCGACAGTATCCTTATCTGCGCAAGCGGTGAAGAGAGCTGCTGTCAAAAGCAGCGCCAGGATCAGGGCTATAATTTTCTTTGTTTTCATTTGCATTCTCCTTTTTTTACTAATAAAAATAAACGGCCTGTTTGAGAAAAAACAGGCCGCCCGACAGACAGCATAATCTACCTCGAACCGGTAATAAGCTTGCCCGAAAGTAGAACTTGTTCCTTCTCAATCGCGGAGTACCGCGCCGTTTCCGGCATCGGCATCGGGGGCGCCGGCATAATCGCCAGCGCTCCGGCCGGACGGCCATAGGCATTGCCTTAAGGCCGAAGGGCTCTGGAACTATTAAGTTTTCTGAACGAAATCAGTATAACAGAGAAAAACAGTATGTCAAGCCGTTTAATGCGTATTAATTACATGACGCCTTTTATAACAAGAACCACCAAAACGCATGTAGCCACGATAACAACCGAGAGAATCAGCATACCTGAACTCAGAAACTTAACTTTGCCTTGGTTTACATGCTCCGCGACGAGTCCGGCTTTCCTCAAAGCCGTAACGACCGGCTTATAAAGCAGCAATGTCAATGCCATGTTTATGCCGGCCTTGATCAGATTAAACGGCAGAAAAATAGGTATTAACATCTCAACAACAGCTTGCCGCGGAACGCCCATGTACATAGGGGTAATCAGCCAGTTCCAAAGAATCATTATCAATGTCATAGCTATAACCCCTGAGAAGAGACCGATTACAGCGCCTTTTTTTGAATGCATTTTCTTATATATAAACGCGGCCGGACACGCAAACGCGCATGATGCAAGAACATTCATCAGCATCCCGACCGGTCCCGTATCGCTTATTGTGACCATCTCCACAATTGATACGACAAAACTTATTGCAAAAGCCGCGATCGGTCCGAGAATAAAACCGCCCATGGCAATAACTATGTCTTTTGGATCATATTGGAGGAACAAAAAGAGCGGTGGCAGCTGTCTTGTTACGAAAGTCGATGCGTATGCTATCACCGAGAGCATTGCCATTACAACCAGTTTCCTTGTGTTTGAGGACGCGGACATTGAATCATTTCCCTTCATATGATAATTCGTCTTGGTGTTTTTTAAGCGTAAAACCAAATAAATAAAAAACCCGAAGCAAAGCTTCGGGTAAACAAAACCACGGCACAAAGCCGGGGAATGTCTTCTTCCATCCAGACTATACTGTCGGTACCGGAATCAAACCGGTTCTGCCGTAAGGCTCGCGGACTATACCGCCGGTGGGGAGTTTCACCCCGCCCCGAAGACGTCGTAAGCGGATTGACCGCTTTTTTATGTATCTGCGATATATATAACACTATGCAGCTTGTCTTGTCAATACTCAATTACTCTGTCATTCGACCTAACCATAGGTTTGCATTCTACAGCAGATGATCAATTTCGATAATTTTCGGGCAAATCTCTATTGCGATAAGGGGTTTCATTTGCTAGTATATATATGATCAGATAAGTTTCAGCCCCGAAGTGACAGCATCAGTATAGTTTACATAATTAATAATGCAGGAGGATGCAATTTTGCCGAAATCTAAACGCTTCCTTGTGCTTTGGCTTATACCGGCCGCAACGATCATTTTGCTTTTTTTTGTGTCCTCGTCTTTACTGTCCGGTCATACTTCCGCGAGCGAAACTTATTCGCCCTCACCTATGCCGATGGATTACAAGGAAGCAAATAATTCGGTATCTTTGCCTGTTCCCTCAGCGCGGGTCGCGCTTACAGCCGAGCAGGAATACAATATGATCGCCCCCTCTCCGAAGCCCGAGCGGGTTTATAAGTACACAGACGGCCACGGAACACCAATATACGATTACTCTCCGGGCGATATTGTCCCGGAAAGCGAATCAGTGGATGACGTTTATTTTTCCGGCGCAGTCTTTCTGGGAGATTCACGCACGCAGGGTTTTCAGGTTTTCAGCGGACTTACAACAGCGGATATCTACGCGGGTAAATCGCTTAGCGTAATAAGTATATATACGGATAAAGTCATTTCACGAGGTAATGGCGTGTATGTAACGGTAATGGAAGCGTTAGGCTCAAAGGTTTACGATAAAGTATACATAATGCTTGGCATTAACGAAATAGGCTTGGAATACGACTATTTTCATTCACTGTATGCCGATGTTATCGACTCCATAATACGTCGTCAACCTCATGCCGATATTTACATACAGGCAAATTTGCCGGTATCCGAGGAAAAAGACAAGAACGGAGGCTCTTATAACAATACGCGTGTCCGCGCCTTCAACGAGGAGCTTAAGGAGCTTTGCTCGGAAAAAAGTGTTCACTATATTGATTTATATACTGCTTTTGCCAATGAGGACGGCAACCTCTGCGAAGGTATGTCCGGAGACGGAATACATCTGGTACGAGATGCCTGCGTCATCTGGCTCGACTATCTGAAAACGCACACGATAGTACATAAATAATCCCTGGAGATGTATAAATGAAAAAATTCGGTCTGGCATATGTTTTTGCAATAGTTGTACTTCTAGGCTCTTGTTCGGTGCCATCAAATAAAATTGACCTTGTAAATCTCGGATCTGAACTGACGTCGTCATCTGCTTTCGCCGAAACACCTCAGCTTACCGACTCAAGCATTGGTTATATGCTTTATTCCATCAATGAGACAGACTGCGCGGAATCCTATTTTTGGTTTTCCAGCGGTGCGACTGCCGAAGAGATAGCTCTTATCAAGGCTTCGGATGAAGACGCCGCCTCGCGCGTGTTTGAAGCTGTCGGCGAAAGAGTTCGTTTTCAAATTGAAAGCTTTGAGGACTATGTACCTGAGGAAGTTCCAAAGCTTGAAGCGGCAACGATGTATAAGAAGGGTTTGTACGTTATATATTGCTGCGCCGACGATAACGAAGCTGCGAAAAAAATAATTTATAATAACTGATTATTTTTATCAAAAACCCGTGCGCGGCCGCGCACGGGTTTTTGCCGTCAAACAGTAATTCGGCTTATACTGTATAAAACAGTATTCCCAGACATTGCGGTCCGCAGTGGTTTGAAATCGTGCAGCCCGCCTCGCTTTCAATTACTTCTTCAAAGGAGGCCAGCTGTGTTATGAGGTTTTTAAGCTGTTCTAAAAGCCTCGGATCGACACCGGAATGAGTAATAAATATCCTTTTCATATCAATGTCATCCCGTTCGGCGAGCCGGTCTGTTATGTACTGCTTCAGGCACTTTTCCATATTGCCTCTGTATTTTTTACCGACACCCATTTTCCCGTCTCTTACTTCTATGCAGGGACGCAGCTGAAGCAGGTTTGCTCCGAGGGCCGCTACGCCCGAACAGCGCCCGCCAAGGTGGAGATAGCGAAGTGTATTGAGCACAAAGCTGACTTCAAGTTTACTTGTATCCTCCTTCAGCTTTTTCGATATCTCCTCGGCCGTCATACCATCTGCCGCCATTATTGCGGCATCGATAGCCAGATGTCCGCTGCCGCTTGAAAGATTTCGCGAATCAATCGGATAAACTCCTCCAACCTCGGCAGCTGCTATACAAGCGTTTTGATGACAAGCCGAAAACTCACTCGATATATTTATGTGAATAACAGCTTCGCAATCGCGCAGCTCCTCGCGAAAGGCCTTTTCGTATTCGCCGACGCTAACCGCGGCTGTTTTGCACATATCATCGGTAGCCTCTACATAACGAAAAATATCGTTGGGAGTTATTTCAATACCGTCCAGAAGGTCTTCGGAGCCTTTGATTATATGCAAAGGTAAAATTCGTATTCCGTATTTCTCGGAAATGTCCCGGGGAAGATCACAGGTGCTGTCTGCCGTTATCTTAACTCTCATTTATACCCACCTCATCAGAATTCAAGCTTGCCCAGCATGAGTCGAACCGCGGTTCCATATTCATCGCATCCAAGTGTGTAAACCATAAGATGCTTAGCATCTCCGATTACTAAAAGCTCCTTTTCGCCCGCGCAGGAATCATATACTTCCTTCGTATTCCAATACCCCAAAAAATCGTCCTCTCCACCGCTTATGAACAGTATCGGTACGGCCACTGACGCAGCAGCATTTTTAAGATCCGCATCCGAAGGATCGAAGCCAAGACCTTTGCGCACTGTTATATCAATAAATTTGCCGACAAAATAATCTCCCAGTCTGAACTGCCGTTTAAGCTGTCTGAGCTCAAGTGTTTTCAGATCGGAATAAACGCTTTCCGCGACGATTAAATCAATATCGGTATTATAATTCGGATCCGCGGCAAGAAATATCGCTGCGGCCGCTCCTATGCCTCTGGCGCAAATTATGACTTTATCGTCCTGCAGTCCCTCGGCCGTTATAAGATCGAACAGATCATATTTCTCCCAAACACCGAAAGTCGTGGCAGACTCCTCTTTGCCGTGCCCCCGAAGTTCGGGAATAATTATGTTATAACCGAGGTCAAGCCATAAAGGAGCGTAGATAGCCGAATCAGCAGAGTTTTGATTATATCCGTGAAGAATGATAACCGTCGTATCCGACTTATTGTCAACATATGTATATGAAAACTCGGTCGTACCCGCACCGTCAAACAGAGTGCCTGCGGTTGAAGCGGAGTAACGCCTCGTATCGACAGCCGATCCACTCAGTCGGCTGTTTCCCTTTTCAAGCAATGCTTCATATTGCGCTCTCTCATGTGCAGTAAGCGAATACTCCGAATCCGCTTCCAGCACATTATCTATGTTGTAGCGCATAACCCATGCGTCGAAAATCTGCACAGAAGAATTATACTGCCCCCATAACAGAAATCCGGCACCGAATATAAACACTGCCGCTGTAAAGAGCCGGAAGAAGAGCTTCTCTTTTTTCGAATCTTTGTTTGCGCTCCTATCGTTTTTTCCCATTGCTTACTTCCGTTCGAAATAAATGTCAGCCCGGCTGTCAGATAAAAACAAAGGTATGCGATATTTTATCAGATGCGTACTCATAAGGCAAGCGGAAACAATTCGGCATACTCTGCCATATATTGTTTACTTCCACTCTTAATAAAGTGAAATATGATAAATCATTTACTTGTACTTATTATATATTTATCGTTATGCTTTTCAGTTTTCCAATCGGTATCAGGATAAATATATGAAATAAGTGATCGAATATAGAAACCCCTCCGGACGTAAATACCGCCGGGAGGGATTTGACCGGTCATTTGTATAACATTGCGGTGCGCGCTATACTACTTAGCGTTTGAATGGTTTTGACAATCATCGTTTGACGATACGGCAAGCATTTCGCCGATTTTGTAGATATCACCGGCACCGACCGTCAACACAACGTCGCCGGGCCGCGCCATAGAGCGGATCGTGTCTGCAATCACTTCAAAGCTGCGGCAGCAGACCGCGCCTTCTATCCGCTCCGCAAGCATAGCGGACGAGATTCCCATTGTATCTGCCTCTCTGGCGGCATAAATCTGAGCAAGAAGAAGGATATCGGGTTTCTTCAGTTCCCTGACAAGATCATCAAAAAGCAGCTTTGTACGACTGTAGGTGTGAGGTTGAAATGCGCAGATTACCCTGTCGTAGCCAAGTTCGCATACAGCCTCAAAAAGAGCCGAAAGCTCACCCGGGTTATGCGCATAATCGTCATAAATGTCCGCTCCGTTAAAGGAACCCTTGTATTGCAGTCTGCGCTCCGCACCTTCAAAGCAGGCAAGCCCTTTTGTTATGGCTTCCGCGGGTATATCGAGCGCAATGCAAGCCGCTGCCGCGGCCAGCGCGTTTTTAACATTATGAATTCCCGCGAGCCCGAGCCTTATATGACAAAACAGCTTTTCCATGTAGTATATATCGAAAGCAGTCAGTTTTCCCAAGGAAATATTCTTAGCTTTTACATCGGCGTTTTTATCTATTCCGAATGAAATAATCCTTCGGTTTATACCGTTCAGAGCGTCTAAAGTGTTAGTGTCGTCGGCGTTTAATATTATGCATCCATCCGCGGGAGTGAGCCCGGCAAATTTACGGAATGATTTTTTGATATTTTCAATATCACCGAAAAAATCCAGATGGTCTTCGTCAACGTTCAGCACAACCGCTATAGTCGGTGAAAACCAATGAAACGAGTTGTAATATTCGCAGGATTCCATTACAATTGTTCTGCCCGAGCCTATTCTATAGCCTGAGCGAATAAGCGGCAGCGTGCCGCCTATCATCACGGTCGGATCCGCGCCTGCCTGCATTAATATAGTAGTAACCATGGATGTTGTTGTTGTTTTTCCGTGAGTTCCCGATATGCATATCGCGTTGTCATACTCGCGCATTATGGCTCCCCAAGCCTGAGCACGTTCGAAGACGGGTATGCCGAGACTGCGGGCTGCTGCTATTTCCGGATTATCGTCGGAAGCGGCGGCTGTGCGGACTACAAAATCAGCGCCGATTGTATTTTGCGGATTATGACCGATTGTTACCGAGATACCCTTGCTGCGAAGTCTCATAACGGTCTGGCTCTCGTTTATATCCGAACCTCTTATTATTAACCCTCTTTCAGAAAGTACCTCAGCCAGCGGGGACATGGATACCCCGCCTATGCCAACCAGATGTCCGCATTTTCCCGGAATCATATAGTCAATAAATTCGGAAGCGGCCATTCTCGCTCCTCCCTATCCCTATGATAATATACTTCTTTTTGCATTTCTTTACAATAATTCATACGTAATTTTTGTCACGGAGGATACCATATGCGCGCACTGATAGTAAGCGCTTCGACAGGCTATGGTCACAACTCGGCATCAAGGGCATTGGTTTGCGCATTCAAACGCGCCGGGATTCAAGCCGAATGCGTCGATTTCTACGAAGTCTGCGGAAGAGTATCATATAGTATTATGGACAAGGGCTACGTATTTGTAACACGTCATATGAAAAAAAGCTACCGTCGCGCATACGGTTTGCTGGAACGCAGCGGGCGCTGCAGAAGTATTTATTCCGCCGCCGCGGGACGGCTGCTTTTAGCCAGACGCTTTTTAAGAAAATTTGACCTGAGCTCCTTCGATGTAATACTGACCACTCATCCTTATGTGGCTCAGGAGTTTAACATGCTCAAATCACATCATCTGCTTAATATTCCCGTTGTTTCCATAATTACCGACTATTGCATTCAGCCTTTTTTTGAAGAGTGCAAATATCTGGACGCCATAGTCATTTCAAGCCCTCGTCTTAAAACATCCGCTTTGGAAAAGGGACTTGATCCGGTCCGTGTTTTCCCGCTCGGCCTCCCTGTTGACAACAGCTTTTTGTCGTTGCCATCAACGAACGAGGCACGGATTTCTCTCGGTTTTGAACCGGATAAAGACACGGTTCTCGTAATGGGCGGCTCTATGGGGTACGGGAATATATACTCGGTTGTTACAGGCCTTCTGAATATTTGCGGCGATGTTCAGATAATTTGCGTATGCGGTACGAACGTAAATCTGTTCAGAAGTCTCAGCAACCTTGAAGATAAGCGTCTTCTCGTACTCGGTTTCACAAATAAAATGGCTCTGTGTATGTCTGCTGCCGATTGCGCTGTTACAAAACCCGGCGGGTTGACGGTAGCGGAGCTTTTGGTAACCGGTTTGCCGGCTGTTATTTTCAGTCCCATACCGGGTCAGGAGGAACGCAACTGCAGATTCATCACAGGCACAGGCGGAGCGGTCTATGCAGAATCCCCGCGTGATGCCGCAAATAAAATAATGTCTCTTCTTTCGGACAAAAAGCAGCTTCTTAATATGAAAGAAGCGCTGTCAAAAGTCGCTACTCCATCCGCCGCTGATGATATATGCGCGCTTGCCGTCCACCTGGCGGGACGGTGATTCAATACACTTGACAACATAAAAGGCTGTGCTAGAATGTTTTACTTGAAATCAATTTTGTAATCTACCTTCAGGAAAGGCCATTTTATGAATTACGAACAGGCCATACATTTCATTCTGGACACATATACGTCAGGAGAAATATCCGACCGATCCGTTATGGACAGACTGCTCCTTGAGTTGGGTAACCCTCACAGAGATATGAAATATGTTCATATTGCCGGAACCAACGGTAAAGGCTCATGCTCCGCTATGATATCATCTATCCTGTGTCACGCCGGTTACAGGACAGGTCTTTATACTTCTCCGTATATAAACCGGTTCAATGAGCGTATTCAGATTAACGGAACCCAGATTCCGGACAATGATCTTGCAAGAATCACAACGCGTGTTTCCGAAGCCTGCAGCCGTATTATCGGGCGCGGGTTTCGCAGACCAACAATATTCGAAATCATAACAGCCGTTTGCTTTTGTTGGTTTAAGGAGCAAAACTGCGATATTTGCGTGCTGGAGGTCGGCCTCGGCGGGCGTTTGGATGCCACCAATTCCATCGAGACCTCTGAGGTATCGGTTATTATGAACATCGGATATGACCACATGGAACGGCTAGGCTCGACTCTTGAACTGATAGCTGCCGAAAAGGCGGCCATTATCAAAGAAAACGGTGATGTCGTATGCTACCGCCAATCCGAAGGTGTGGAGAGCGTATTTAAAAAATATGCCGCTCAAAGAAATGCCCGAATATGGTGGGCGGACGGTAATAAAGCTTCTGTTTGTGAACAATCCGCTGACGGATCTGTTTTCCATTTCGAGGGGAGAAGAGGACTTAAAATATCACTGCTTGGCAATTACCAGATCCGCAACGCGGTTGTTGCTCTGAAAATAGCCGATGCTCTTAATCACAAAGGCTGGGAAATCGGCGAGGAAGCAATACGCAGCGGTCTTCTGCAGGCTCGTTGGCCCGGCCGAATGGAAGTACTGAGCCGTAACCCGCTCGTCATATTAGACGGCGCACATAATCCGCAGGGTGTCAGCGCTTTGTGCGAAAGCATCGAAACACTTTTCCCCGGAGAAAAAGTAATATTTGTTGTCGGTGTGTTGGCGGACAAAGACTATTCTGATGAAATCAAGACTGCCGAGCGTCTCGCCGAGGAGTTCATAACTCTGACGCCCCCGAATGTACGAGCCCTTACGGCCCGGGCGCTTGCCGAGGAAATTGAGAACCATTCACACGTACCGGTCACCGCATGTAATGATATATCCGAAGCGCTCGGGACTGCTCTTGTCCGCGCAGGAATCAGCGGGAAAATTGTAATTTTCGGTTCCCTTTACCATCAGGGGCCTGTACGGACATTTTTCGGAAAAGATTCTTACTGATTTTTA
>JAAYBW010000166.1 GCA_012729975.1 Clostridiales bacterium | reverse complement strand
TGATAGAGACGTTTGAAAAAAGAACTTGATTTTACCCGATCATATGTGGTATAGTACTTGCACCTGTCGGCAGAGAGGACTGTCCAGCCATGCCCGCAAGCCGTATCAGGGAGGCAGCCGCTCCGAGTGGAGCAACATTAAAGGAGGTGCCGCAACTAATGCGCGTAAAAGTTACATTGAGATGCAGCGAATGCAAGCAGCGCAACTACAACACCGTTAAGAACAAGAAGAATACGCCTGACCGTCTCGAAATGAACAAGTACTGCCGTTTCTGCCGCAAGCATACCGTACACAACGAGACAAAGTAGGGCGGGAGGTAAATTGATGGCTAAAGAAAACGAGGCCCTGAAATCCTCGCGCCCTGCCAAGACCGAAAGGCAGAAAAAGCTCGACAGGCGCAACGAAGCCATTCAGGCCAGGAGAAACGCAGCTAAAAAGAGCGCGGACAAAAAGGAAAACTGGTTTGTACGTGTCTGGAAGCGTTTGAAAAAATGGTTCCGCGAAATGAAAAGCGAACTGAAAAAGGTCGTGTGGCCTACAAAAAAGCAGACGCTCAACAACACCATCGTCGCCTGCGCCGTTATGATCGTCACGGGCGTAGTCCTATGGGCATTTGACCAGGTTGCCATGTTAATCGTTGATTTTCTCATAGGGCTCGGCGCCTGATGCACAAGCGCGAAAGGAGCCGTAAAACAAATGGCTGAATCCGCAAAATGGTATGTCATCCACACCTATTCCGGCTATGAAAACACGGTACAGGCAACCATATACAAGGCTGCCGAAAACCGTAAAATGCAGGATCTTATCCAGGAAGTAAGCATACCCGTCGAAACCGTCACGGAAATATCCGATTCAAAAACAAAAACCGTAGAGCGCAAGATATTCCCCGGCTACGTCCTCGTCAAGATGATTATGACCGACGAGAGCTGGCATCTGGTGCGAAACGTCCGCGGCGTGACGGGCTTTGTCGGCAACGCTTCCAAACCCGTTCCTCTTACTGAGGAGGAAATACTTTCTCTCGGCGTCGAAAAGAGGGAAATCCGCGTCGGCTACGCGGAGGGCGACCAGGTTAAGGTTGTGGATGGTCCGCTTGACGGCTTCCTCGGCACTGTCGATGAAGTCGATGTGGACAGAAACCGCGTGCGAGTGGTAGTTTCCATGTTCGGCAGAGAGACGCCGGTTGATCTGGAGCTGGACCAGGTCGAAGCTCTCAAATAGACCGCTTTATACAAAACAGTCGTTCTTTTTACGTGGGAGGAGGCCGGGCCTCCGCCAAACGGCGCCCGAGCGGGCGCTTAACCACAATACATTGGGAGGTAAACTCAATTGGCTAAAAAATCAACAAAGGTCGTTGGATACGTAAAGCTCCAGATTCCCGGCGGCAAAGCTACTCCGGCACCCCCGGTAGGCCCTGCCCTCGGACAGCACGGCGTTAATATCGCCGCGTTCACCAAAGAGTTCAACGAGAGAACCAAAAACGATATGGGACTGACTATCCCTGTGGTGATCACGGTCTACTCCGACCGCAGCTTCACCTTTATCACAAAAACTCCGCCCGCCGCCGTTCTTTTAAAGAAGGCCTGCAACATCGAAAAGGGCTCGGGAGTGCCTCAGCGTGACAAGGTTGCCACGATTAAGAGGTCCGAGGTGCGCAGGATTGCAGAGCAGAAGCTGCCCGATCTGAACGCCACAAGCCTTGATTCGGCAGAAAGCATGATCGCCGGTACGGCGCGCAGCATGGGTATAACGGTAGTCGACTGACTTACCGCAGTGGGAGGATTTTTCCGACACACCACATTAAGGAGGATATAAGACTTGTTCAGAGGAAAAAACTATAAAGAAAGCGCCAAACTCGTTGACCGCACGGTGCAGTACGATCCGAGAGAAGCTTTTGATTTGTTGACAAAAACCGCAAAAGCCAAGTTCGACGAGACGGTCGAGCTTCACGTTAAGCTCGGCGTCGACTCCCGTCACGCCGACCAGCAGGTTCGCGGAGCCATAGTGCTTCCCCACGGAACCGGCAAGACCCGCAAGGTTCTGGTATTCTGCAAGGAAGAGCGTATACAGGAGTGCCTGAATGCCGGAGCCGATTACGCCGGCGGACAGGAGCTTGCTCAGAAGATACAGACCGAAAACTGGTTTGATTTCGATGTCGCTATTGCCAGCCCCGACATGATGTCCGTAGTCGGCCGTCTGGGCCGTGTCCTGGGACCCAAGGGCCTTATGCCCACTCCCAAGGCCGGAACCGTCACACCCAACCTTGCCCAGGCAATCGCCGAGGTAAAAGCGGGTAAGATCGAGTACAGACTCGATAAAACAAACATTATCCACTGCCCGATAGGCAGGGTATCCTTCGGCGCGGACAAGCTGATGGAAAACTATACGGCGCTCATAACCGCGATTATCAGGGCGAAACCCTCCGCCGCCAAAGGCCAGTATATAAGGAGCTGCGTAACCGCCTCCACAATGGGCCCCGGCATAAAGATAAACGCTCAGAAGCAGTTATAAGCGGTATATTAAGATATAGTTGTTAAGGCCCGGAACGACAGGTTCCGGGCCTTTCTGCAAACAGATCCGCGCTGCTGCTAGAGAATAATGCAGATAAGACCGGCGCTGCCTTCATTTACTATGCGCTGCAGAGCTTCCTGAAGTTTTCCGCGCGCGTCCTCCGGCAGCTTTTCAAGCTTTCCCGTCAGGCTTTCCGCCGCAATATCAAACAGCGGTTTTCCGAAGATATTCGAATCCCAGATCTTGCCCGTGTTTCCTTCAAACTCCTGCAGGAGATAATTGATAAGGTCCTCGGACTGCCTTTCGCTTCCGATAGCCGGCGAAACCTCTGTTTCGATATTCGCGAGTATCATATGTATAGACGGTGCCGTCGCCCTGAGCCTCACAGCGTAGCGCCCGCCTCTTCGCACGATCTCGGGTTCAGCCAGCTTGAGCTCCTCTCTGCCGGGCATGACTATGCCGTAGCCCGTTTCGCGAACCTGCGCAAGAGCGTCCTTAACCCTGTCGTATTCCGACTTAACTCCGGACATATCGGTAAGCAGGCGCAGAAGGTCGCCGTCGTCACCTACGGCAAAGCCGCTGCGTTCGGAGAGCGTTTCGTAAAACAACGACCGCGGCAGATCGGCTTCGGCAAGCACACAACCGGTATCGGGATATATCTCGCGAACGTCGGCATATTCGACCCTGCTGTTTTCACCGAAGCGCATAACCGCCGGCGCCGCGTCCCTTATACGCCACATCCCGGCGCAGCTCTCCCTTATGGCGGTCAGCAGCTCGGCTTTAAGGGGATGTAAGGCCGGCAGCGCGTCTACCCAGGCGGGCAATGAAATCCCAAGCTCGCGCAGCGGGAACTCATAAAGCACCTGACGAAGGATTTCCTCGATATCCTCGCCTCCGAGCTCCAGGCAGTTTACGGCTATACAGGAAACATTATACTTTTCGGCAAGCTCGCTCCGCAGTTTCTGCGCGTCGGGACTCCGCGGGTTTTCACAGTTAAGCACCAGAGCGAAAGGTTTTCCGAGCTCACGCAGCTCCGAAACGACCCGTTCCTCGGCTGCGATGTAAGATGACCTCGGTATTTCGGTGATGCTTCCGTCCGTGGTCATAACGAGGCCAATTGTCGAGTGTTCGGAAATAACTTTTCGTGTACCGGTCTCGGCCGCTTCCGCCATTGTAACATCGTGGTCAAACCATGGCGTTGTGACCATGCGCTCCTCGCCGTCCTCCGTGCCGCCGGAAGCGCCGTCTACCATGTAGCCCACACAGTCGATGAGTCTCACGGCGAATTCCGAGCCGTCATCCATGGAAATGCGCACGGCGTCTTCCGGGACGAATTTCGGTTCGGCCGTCATAACTCTTCTTCCGGAGCCGCTTTGCGGCAGTTCGTCACGCGCTCTCTCGCGCACATATACATTCTCGATCCTCGGTATAACCAGAGTTTCCATGAAGCGCTTGATAAAAGTAGACTTACCGGTGCGGACCGGCCCTACAACTCCTATGTATATACAGCCATCCGTGCGGCGCGCTATATCCTCGTATATGCTTCCCATTCCTTTGCCCCCTTTAGGATACTATGCTAAAACATATGTGGATAAGCCGTAAGGTATGACGACCGAAGCGCAGAAGAAAGACAATTTCCCGACGGAGCTGCTTTTTGTTAATCAATATTATGCCGACCCGGCTGTTAGAATTGAATAGCGGCAGAAACAGTAAAATGGGAACACTAGATAGCAAAGGGACCCTCCGTTCCGTCGGAGGGTCCCACAATTTAATGGTAAGCTTTTTATTTCAGGTTAATCAGTATAAGCCCGCCCGCGCATAAAACCATACCGAGAATCTGCTTAAGCCCCAGAGACTCTTTATAGAATAAGGCTCCGATAATCAGAAGCGCGGCGGCCAGCGATATGTTCGCTACAAGAGAACCGACGCTGATGTTCCAGCCTGCCCGGTAAAGAAATATGTAGCCGACCTCCAGGCCTATGATGGCCGCTCCCATAGCGAAGCTTGTCCAATTGAGTTCTTTAAACGCGCTTGTGAATTTGCGGCCGTCCGGTGAGATAAAGAAGAAAACGAGCACCGCCGCCGCGCCGATAAAATATGTAACCGCGAGAGAAGCGAAGGGATTGACGTTCGCGGGCGTTGACTTTGATATTATATGATAAACGGTGTTGGATGCCACTATTAAAAGAAGCGGCCAGACATAAGCCCACATGACAGGAGCCCTCCTCAAAAAAAGCAGCCGCCCGCAAGGCGGCAGCTTTATCTGTG
>JAAYBW010000165.1 GCA_012729975.1 Clostridiales bacterium | reverse complement strand
TTTTCTTGTCAGAATAAAAAGGGCATTTTTCAGTATTCTCTATGCACTGGTAGCATCCGAGGCAAAAGTGACTCAAATCACGCGGCAAAAAGAATTCGGAGATGATATCACCGTCCGCAATGCTTTCCGCAAGAATTCTGCCGATATGATATGTACTCCCTTTGTGGTTCGGCCCGTTTATGATCGCGATTTTCATTGTGCATCCCTCATTAAAATACTGTTCATCATGGGGGTTAATAATTAAGTTTTTCAAACAAGCCGCCATGGTAGCAAATAACGGACTGAGCGGGATGGGAAAGCAAGCGCTGCATGGAATCTTTCGCTTTGTCAATATCAAGAGCAAACTGAGGGTTGGGCAATACCGGCTGTCCTTGTTCAAGAGCCATGGCGTCTCCGGAAAGAATGGTATCAAACTCCTTAAGATAAAGCGAAATATGCCCGGGGGTATGGCCCGGGGCAGCAAGCACCTGAATTCCTCCGCAGAAAGGCAGCAGTTCATCCTCACGAAGCACCTGATCAACTTCAACCGGTTCAACCGAGCGGAGAAGATTACAAAATGCCATGCCGAATGCCTGGCGGTCTTCCGGTAAATCCTGCTGCAGCTGCTCCGCCTGCTCAAGACGAAGCGATTTTTTAGTTCCGGAGATGTACGGCGCTTCTTCGGCCGAAGTAAGTATGAGCACATTCGGATATTTTCGTTTAAACGCCGCCGCGGCTCCCACATGGTCATGGTCGTGATGTGTGAGAATTATGTGGGTGATTGCTTCGGGAGTCAGTCCGTTATTCCGAAGAGCCTTCTCGATTTCCGGCAGGGAACCGACATATCCGCAATCTGCCAGTACACAGGTTTCCCCGTCACAAAGTACCGCGGGATAGATATAATCTTTCACGGCCCCATAAGACATTTCAATCTTTAAAATAATCAGCTTGTTCATCGTTTCTCCGTATAGCGAAGATCATTTATTAGAATTATAAAACTCTTTCAGTTCTGTTTTTACAGCTGCAGAAAGCTTATTTTTACGAACGCCTTGTATAGCGCCCTCTAATGAATATAAACGATTAATACATGCGGACGTATCCGCCATTTTGATTTTCAGCCACGCCTGCCGGCTTCCGGTTTCCTTTAGTTGTTCATAGGTTGTGATGCCCGCTTGATTGAGCTGCCGCTCAATCGCCTCACCGATATTCGGCAGTTTTGACAGTTCTCCCATTGCAGTCACCTCAACTCATGTTCGTCTCCGGTCTTGTTCTGCATAGTAAATCACTTTGTTTTCCAGCATTCTCTCGTCGGCTTCCTGTGCTATACTGTCGGCCCCGATCCCGTTTTCACGGTACGCTATGCCGTAAGCGATGAAATAACCATGGGATGCTGCTTCCTGCGCGACGCGCTCCATCTTCAACGCGCATTCATTCGCATCCGAGTCCTCGCTCATCACCACAAACTCGTCTCCGCCGACGCGAAACACCTGCTTGTAGGGAAACTCTTTAAGAAGCGCACCCGCGATTATCCGAAGCAGTTGATCGCCGGCTTTGTGGCCGTATTTGTTATTAATTTCATGCAGTCCGTTAACATCCGCAAATACGCAGGAAAGAGAAGCAAAGCTCCTGCTTTGAATATCCGCAAGGAAGCTTTCATATGCGTTTCTGTTTTGGAGTCCCGTAGTCTGGTCTTCCGTGCTGAGCTTTCGCGCTCTACGATAAGAACGAAACAGACTCAATGTAAATCCTAACATATACAGAAACATAACTGTCCCGATGACTGCGGCCATGCAATACAGACGGTAGCTGACGGCTTCGCTTTCACGCAGAGCCACAGCCCGCGGGACCATGACCATGAGATTCCAGTTATTTACGCCGGTCGGGTCATAGCGAAGTAAAACCACCTCGCCGATCGTTTCGGAAATCAAAGCCAATCGTCCGCTTTTTCCCGCTCTCAGGTCGTTTATGTATGTATCCCACGAGTAGCCCGGCTTAAGCTTGCGGCCGCTGAAGTCCTCAATGTTGCCGAGTGTTTTATGCCAGGTGTCCAGCAAGAAATCTCCGGTATCCCCATCTATGACGAATACATACGCCTTTCCGTCGTAGATGTCCGCCTTGTATTTCTCGGCAAGATCGGAAAGACGGATTACGCTGTAGAGAATATAGATCGTTTTGCCGTTCCGTACGACCGGGACAGCATGGCGGACCACCACTTCATCGGTTTTCTGCGCGCTTTGCGCCATGTTGGAGATATAGCTCCCGGCCGCCGCTTCCGCCGAAAAGTTGAGCGTCGAAGACACATCCTGTACAGAACCGTCTGCGTACAGCATTGTGTTATCCGGCCTGAGCAGCTCTGTATAGGAGATGTAGCTCATATCGAAACGGTAGGCATTGAGTACCTCGCAAAGTTTTTCATCGCTCGGATTCTCTATGCCGGATATAACCGCCGCCATCGCGGTGAGCACGGTGGCGTTTGAATCTGCCGCTCTCTTGACTCTTTCCGCGAGAACCTTAGACGTATCCGCAAGCTTGTCGAAACATTCCTGCTCGGTTTGATCGTTGACGTCTTCTATCGTTGTTATGATGAGCACACTCAGGAAAACAGCGACAGCGGCTGTCAGAATTATTACAAATATGATTTGCCGTCTGGTCATATCGCACCGTCCTATCGGATGATTTCACTTTTTCTGTTTGTGAAATCTGCCTTTCAGAGTATATCATCTTTTAAGTCAAAGGGGTATTTGCTTATGATATATTCACCCGTTACGGGGTTTTTATCTTTATAATCGGTATAGGCAAGGCAGTTTTCGGTGTAAAGCAGGGCATACCCCCGCTTTATCGCTTTCATGGGCCTGTGTTCACGTTCCAAAGCCCATATAGCCGCTTTCAGTCTCGGGTCCCGGATCCGTAGCGCTTTCGGGATGCTCCCCGAGGCGTTCGTGGCAAGTCGGTCGCATACCATACAGTCCCGGAGGCGGGCCCCGTCAACGTTTGATCGACAGGAGAAATACGAAAACACCAACGAGGTTAAATCGTCCAGAGACATCGGGTTCGGGCTTACCCGGGACAGAAACAGGCCGAACTCACTGAAAAGTTCAAAAGCATTT
>JAAYBW010000164.1 GCA_012729975.1 Clostridiales bacterium | reverse complement strand
TATCTGTTTTATAAACGTTTGCATCTTCATGAAGATATTGCATAATCGTATAAAAAAGCAAAAAAGAAGCTCCGAAGCGGAGCTTCCCGCGGCGCGTACCCAAAAATGCCGGGAAGGAGACTTGATAATGACAACTAAAAACTCCCCGCATTCCGTCTCCCCCCGCACTCGTCGGTGCGGACACAATCCATCTGCCGTTTCTCGGTCGCACCCTCCGGCGCGCGTGCATGTCGCGCTTGCACATCACGGGTGTAATGTGCAGGTGCATCATGCGGGTGTATCGTGCGCATGTCGTGCCCGCGTGTGTGGGTGCGCATTATGCGTGAGCGTCCGCGCTCGCAGGAAAAAATTTTTGCACACAAAAAACCACACCCACAGTGAAGGAAAAAATAACCCGTTCCCGCGCTTATTATGCTGCGGAAACGGATTATTTGCCTCCTGTTATCTCCACTTGTCTATCGAAGCCGTATTAGGCTTCGACATGTGCCAGCCCTGCATCATAGGAGTCCCCTGAGGATCTCCGACAACAACCACGTTCACCTGATCATACGGAAGAATCGGCACGACCGCGTCATCCGGAAGAGTCAGATACTCTTTGGACCATGATAAACCATCACCTGTAATATCGGGCAGGACAAAATGTGAATAGTAATAGTGCTCTTTAAATTTCCCGAGCGGTAAGGCAGTGTTTTTCCAGATATATTCTTTAACGGAAGCCTTGGTATGTCCCTGCAGAGCAAGATTTTTTGCCTGACGCGGCGAGAATAAAACAGTCAGTCCGCTTATGGGGTCAAAATCGGATGCCGCTTCAAGCAATTTATCGAGATTGCCGGACATGTAGTTGCCCAGAAAACTCCAGCCGCCGCTGAAAATCGAAATCGTGCTCTCGTCAGACTTAAACCCTTTTTCAACAGCGAGTGATTCCCATGGGCTGTTCTCCTCGTTTTCGGCGAAAGCGAAAGTATAGCTGCCGGTGTTCCCCTGAACTCCCATTAAGTTTACGCCGATGCGCGATCCTCCCAGGTTTATCAGAAACAACCGCAGAGCGCGTCCGATAACGGCGTTTGCCCTGTTTCCCGGACCGAGGGCATATATTCCGGAATTCATCGCCAGCTCGTTTCTGATAGGTCCGTTGATGACCTGCATATAAGAAAAGGAGTTGGTTGACTTAGCTGTTGCGCAAAATCCCGGGTTTGAACCCAGAATTTCCGCCGCAGCGAGCAATACCGGCATATATTGCGATGTTGCTCCGGCCATTACTGCGTTTATCGCGACGTTTTCGACCGTTACCGTCATTTTCTCGGGAGCCATTTTTGTTGTTACTACTTCATCAGGCTTATGAGATGTCCCTTGTAACATCTCCTCAACGCTCTCTTCTGTCGGAGGAATAATCGGCAGTCCGTCTGTAAAACCCATTCCGCAGAAGTAATTCTGTACTTCGGAGAGTGTCCCCTCAATGCAGATTCTCGGGGGTTTTTCATAACTCAATACCCCTGTTTTGCATTCATCGGTATTAAGCGGTTTTGTCAGGCCTTGTTCAATCTCCTCGAGAATTCCGGACATGGAATCCGATGCCATGCCGCTGTATGGGAAAGGAACGGATATATACCGAAGCATTGCCCCTTCTCTTTGTATAGCGAACCTGGCGGTTTCCGACAAATAATCGTATATAACGCATACTCCGGGAAGCCCGTTTTTTTCCAGGGGTTGCGATGCCCAACCGATCGCGTCGGCTGTAACGGATGTGGCAGGTGCCGTAAAACAGACATAAGCATCGGCATCCCGAACAAATTTTTCAAAGGATTCTCTGTCACCTGAAAGGCTCTGTTTGTTTATCCGCTTTATTTCTGTTTTGGGATAGCGCTGCTTTAAATAGCCGGCCGTTATATCCATCAGTTCTTCAAACCCGGAATCCACCAGCATTTCAATAAAGCAAATTGTTTTATCATTAAGGTCCCTGAATCTCGGTGCAAGAGGTATTCGCTGAATATCATTCATAGTCGCACGCGGATCCAGTGCAGCGTATTTTTGGGCTTCAACCATTTATTATCCCTCTTTTATGAGAACTCGGGCATGCAGGCCGGCTGATTTATTCGCAGCTGTTTTTACCGGGAAAGGCCGGCTGCCGAAACTCCGCTATTTCCGCTTATTCTCAAAAAAACGCATCAGGTCGTATCCGGCAAGAGGGCGGGCATAGGCGCCGAGGGGATTTAAGTGCACATCGGGCTGGCCGTCCGTATCACCTATACCGAAGAAGAAACCTCCGTCGTGCATAATCCACGGGTTGAGAATAAACGTTCCCTGGTTGCCGTTGCAGGCGTCTTCCGTCCAGCTCATCAGATAAGCGTCTTCCCTGAGCTTCACATACAGACACGGGGAACTCCACATAAAGCCGCCCGTGTTTTTCTGAAGCATGATCGTCCAGGAATAGGACTCCGGCGTGCTGTAAACGTGAATGGACTGCATGTGCTCGCCGTAAACCCATGAATACGCCTTGCCGACCAGCTCCGTAGTGAACCCGTGCCGCGCGGTTACCGGCGGCGTCGGGCCGCCATCCATGTCAAGTATGCCGAAATATGCCTCATGGCCGACCTCCCACGGTTTGCGCCCGTTGCCGAGCCTGGCGTCTACGCAGGTCGTTAACCCGTTTGAGAAATCGACGGCGTGGGTTGGGTTGCGCAGCGGATCGCTGCCCGTGCATACGTGGCTGAACAGTATGATGTCCTTAGAAGGCTCTATGCCCTGATATACTTCCTCGTGCCAGTCCGACTCGCCCTCAAGCCGCCACTTCAGCCGGCTTGCATCAAGAATGTCATATTCCCACACAAGTCCGTTGTCGTAACGCAGATTAAAGCGCTTGCCCGTCATATATCCGCAGGGCTCAAGGGTGTTGGCGCTTGTCATGATGGTGCGCCCCTTAAAGCACCGCAGGTTTTTCCTGATAATTTCGTCCACTTCTTCTTTTGTGTAATCCTTGTGCATGAATCTGGGACGGTAGCTCGGACGCGAGCCCTTGCCCTCCTGTCTGAACTTCTCGCGGCGTTTCTCGTCGAACGGATTCTCCGTGCCGTAATCCGTCAGCGGCTCCAGATTCGTACACCGCCCGGTGACTTCTCCGCTGCCGCTGTACATTGTGTAGTCGAGCGCGTCGTTTAAGTCAAACCCCAGACGCACGCCGATATGTCTTACAGTGAACAGGTCGATAACTTCCAGCGTGAAGCACCCCGAATACTCCTGTTCGCTTCGCGAGTAGATGTAGTATTTGTCGCTTATTTTATAGTAATCCGACGGGGCGGTTATGGTGATGCCTCCGCGCGGGTTTGACAGCTCCACATAGGACGACCATATGACCGACGGAAAGAAATACAGCATCTCTCTGCCGTTGTCGTCTATCCAGTGAGTACCTGTGCCCTCGATCCGGTTTGTGAGACCGTGGCGCTTCTCCGGCGCGGGTCCGCCCGTGTCAACGTACCCCTGCATACAGTGGCGCCAAACCTCCCGCTTATCGGGCTCGAACCCGCAGAACCAGACCTCGAACGCCGTGACGAGATTCGTGCCGCTGTCTATTACTACGTTATATCCGCGAACCGTGTCTGGGATCATATGAGTAAGTAAGATTATGCCTTCCAGTTCCTTGGCCGCGTATGGGGCCTCAACCGGACGGGCACCGCCCTCGGTGAGCCTGAGCGTGTCGCGCGTAAACGTATATTCCAGTACGGGTCCGTCATCTAAGATTATTTTTATGCTCTTACCGTTTAGCCCGCACCATGACGCGGACGCACAGGCCGGTGACGGAACCGGCGTGAGCTTTTGCCGGATTTGCTCTTCCGACAGCGGTGTATACGTATCGAAGAATGTCGCTTTGAAATAATTCATGACAAGACCTCCCCTCAAATTTCCGGTCAACATCCGGCCCGTGTAAAATCCGTATCGTTCCGCATGGCGTGACGACAGAATTTATTATCATATGCGCTTATGGATTATTTTCGAGCTCCGCCGTCGACGCCGACACTAACCCTCTATACGATGAAGGGGATCGGACTCGTAAAAAAACTCTCGTCTACCTCTTCGGGCGAGCCGTATTTGCCGATCATGACAAAAATCTCGCGGTCCTGGCCTCCGGTTGTTGCCGTTCCGAAACCGCGGCCTACACTGTACATGCGCTTCCAGTTATCCAGGAAGCACAGCGTATCGCTGCGGAAGCCGAACTTTTCACCGAGAATCTTTTCAAGATTCTGCTCGGTGACGCTCACTAAGTACATTCCCTCCTTGATTTTAACGTAGTAAGCCGGTTCGTCGGAGCTCGGCATTGACTGCATCATTTCTCTTATCCGTTTTGTAGAATCGGGAACTTCTTTTGTTTCGGTCCTGTTTCTCGGATATCCGATACGGTACCAGTTCGCATGGTGATAAACGTGAACCGTTGAAGTGCTGTGGCCGTATGTCCACCTCACAGCCGTACCTGTTACGTCTTCGGTGAAACTGTGACGCTTCAGATCAGTGTGTTCCTTGCCCTCTTCCTTTATGTATCCGAAGCTGAAGTGGCTGTTGATAATATACGGCCAGTACGGGTTCTCGCCGAGCGAGCAGCGAAGGAACGTCACGAGCCCCTGCTCGATATCGATTACCCAGGTATGGTTTTCGCGCGGCGTCTTGCCCTCGATGCAGTAGGTAAGCAGATAAGTCCAATCGTCTGATTTGCGGCATTCGTACGTTTCGGTCTTCGGTGTTCCGCTGCTTTTGATGCTCCATTCAAGACGGGTCTCGTCCAGGAAATTCAATACCGCATCGCCTGTATCCTCGCCGGTATCTACTGCGAACTCGAAGCGCTTGCCGGCAAGCTCAAAGCATTTGGGCGGGCAATATTGGCTGATGGACAGTTTCGCGGCATTCGGAGCGTATTTTTCAATAAGATTCATGGTTATTCCCTCCATAATTTAATACTGAATTATTTGCGGTGTTTATTAAAGCCAACCTGTTTAAGAACCGCGGAGTTCTAAGAAAACCCCAGAAGAACGCACTTTTCCCTCCTCAATAAATCAATTATTATTGACCGGCATCCGAAACAGCATTTTTATTTTTCAGAATACCATCCGGCAACTCCGATCGACTTCGCTTATGTTTTATCAGACGAACCTGCCGATATCCAATGCGATGCTGTGCGCTTCTCTTGTCGCTTCCGTAATCGTCCTCGGAATGAGGCAATCGCCGATCTGGTAGAAAACCGGCGCGCAGAAGCGCAGAGAATCCGCTTCCTCTCTGAAAGGCTTTTGGCCGACCGCGTAGATCACCGTATCGGCCTTAATAAGTTTCCGGCCGTTTTGCCCTTCGGTAAGGACCCCCTCTTTTGAGATGCCGAGCGCTTTTGTGCCGAGATATATGTCGATTCCGAGCCTTTTCAGCTCCAGATCAACGGCGATCGCGTGAAGATGGTTGCTGCCGTATGTAAGCTCGGGCAGAAGCTCGATTATCGAAACTTTCCGGCCCATCATCGCCAGATGGATGCCGAGTTCCATCCCGACGAGTCCTCCCCCCAAGATCGCCGTGTTTGCCCCGGCCTTTGACGGATCGTAATATATCTCTTCGGCGCAAAATACGTTATCCGCGCCTATGCCCTCCACATCGGGAACGACAGGACGCGAGCCGAGGGCCGCGATAATAACGTCGGGCGCGAATTTCTCCGCTGTCTGCGGGGCCACCGGGGTGTTCAGGTGTACGGAGATGTTCGACTTTTCTATAGCCTTTGCCTGCCGCTCGAGGTACTTCGTCAGATTCTTCTTAAACGGAACACCGCTTTCGCAATTGAGCGCTCCGCCTAGTCTGTTCGACTTTTCGCACAGGATGACTTCGTGCCCCCTTGCGGAGGCCGACAGCGCTGCCTGCATGCCGCCTATGCCGCCCCCCGCGATGAGCACCCTTTTTTTAATGGCGGGAAAGTAGCCGAAAAGCTCTTCCGTCTCCCTGCCGGTCCTCGGGTTGATGGCGCACATGTATTGCTGCTTCCTGATGCGGTTGGAAAAACACGCAAGGCATCGCATGCAGGTATTTATCTCGTCTTCTCTGCCCGTTCTGGCCTTCAGCGGCAGATCGGGATCCGCCAGCAGGCCGCGGGCAACCGCGATAATGTCGGCTTTCCCCGAGGCGATTATTTCCTCCATGAGATCCGGATCGGCCAGGGCGCCGACTGTGGCGACGTATGATTTTTTAATATGCTTTTTAATCTCCGCGGCGTATTTGACGTTTGCGCCGTCTTCCAAAAACATGCTCGGGTGCGTTACGGTGAATACTTCCTGGACCTCATGGCTGCCCGCGGAGACATGGATAATATCGGCATGGCCGTCAAGCTGTCTTGCGATGGCGATTCCTTCGTCTATGCCGTAGCCTCCGGGGTGACACTCAGAGCCGCTGATGCGAATCTCCACCGGAAAATCCCGCCCCGCCGCTTTCTTGACCGCGTCGCATATGGCTACGGGAAGCCGGCATCTGTTCTCAACGCTCCCGCCCCAACGGTCGGTCCGCGTGTTGCTGATAGGGGATACAAACTGGGAAATGAGCCAGCCGTGGCCGCCGTGGATCGTTACCATACCGAAGCCGCTTTGCTTGGCCAGGACGGCAGCCTGCGCAAAGCTCTCTATCGTTTTTTCGATCACTTCCTCCGTCATCGCGAGAATATGGCGGCCCTGTTCGTCTATATACTCCATCGGTCCGTATATCTGGTGTCCCTCCTGCCACGAACCGAAAGAATGATTGCCTCCGTGCTGCAGCTCTATCGACGGAACCGACCCGTGGCGTGAGATGGCCGTCGCGAGCTTTGCAAGCTGCGGAATTATGCTCCTGTCGCCAAGGTCAATGTTGCTGCTCACAGATCTTCCGATAGTCGTATCTACCGTGCAGTTGCCCATGCAAACGGCCGCCGCGCCGCCGACGGCCTTGCGCTCATATAAAGCGCAGGTTTCAGCTGACGGCGCTTTACGGCTCGTCAGATTGGTAGGCCCCGTCGCGGAAGCGAAGATCCTGTTGTTGAACACCGTGCTGCCTATTATCAGCTGTGAAAATAAATGCGGATATTTATAATTCATATTCATGCGCGACACCGACAGGTGCCTCTCCTTCAAAGTACTTGCTTTTATAATTTATCATAAACTTTTACATTTAAAAAGCAACTATTATATCAATATCAACCGTATCGATGCCTGATATTACGGAATATTTGTTGTGATTCGTGTGTACGACCGGGTTTGGGTCAAACTTGACCGGGTGCTATTGACTCTTGCTTTGGCGGAGGATAAAATCGGGTGCAGACAACAATTTAATGATTTGAAAGGAAGATGTGCTTCATGAACCGGAAGGAATTCATTCGGACAACTCCGGAATCGCTCGGAATTCCGAGCGCTGCGGTGGAATGGCTGCTGGACGAATTGGAGGGCGGGGGATTCACAGAGCCTCACGGCCTTATTATCATGCGACACGGAAAGATCTGCACGGAGGGCTGGTGGAGTCCGTACACCCCGGGAATGCGCCACGCGCTCATGTCACATACAAAAACATACGCCGGAACCGCTGTCGGAATCGCGCTGACCGAGGGTCTGGTTAAGCTTGATGACCGGCTGATCGATATCTTTCCGGAGCAGGCGCCAGCGGAACCGACCGAGTTTCAAAAGCTGCTTACGGTAAAAAATGTGCTGCGCATGGGAAGCGGGATCCGGCATATGCCGCAGCAGGGCGTTGACTGGATACGGGACTTTTTAAACTGCGAGATAAATTACGAACCGGGCTCCAGGTTTATCTACAGCACTATGTGCGAGATGCTGGCCGCTATTGTGCGGCAGGTCAGCGGGATGAGCGCCTTTGACTATTTAAAGCCCCGCCTGTTTGACAAGCTGGGCATAGACACCCGGAACCTGCGCTGGCTCCGCATGGGAGACGGCAACGAATTTTGCAGCGCCGGAATGCAGGCGACCACGGAAGACAATCTGCGTCTTATGAAGCTATACGCGGACGGCGGGATCTGGGAAGGCGAACGCATTCTTTCCGAAGAATTCGTGAAGCTCGCGACCTCCAAGCAGATTGACAACTCGTGGGGGATGTTCGGCGAGCCCGAAAAGCCCGATACGCCGATAGAGAGAAATGACGGCAACTCAGGCTACGGATTTATGATCTGGATGTGCAAGCGTCCCGGAGCATACCGCGCCGACGGCATGGCGGGACAATACACCGTTGTAATCCCGGATCTTGATATGATCATCTCCATAACCGAGCATGCCGATGACGCCTTCCGCACACTGGACGCTCTGTGGCGTTTTCTGGATAAAATTCCGGGCGCGGATCCGCTGCCCGAGGACGAGGCGGCTTCAGGACACCTCGCGCGCCGCTTAAAAGCGCTGGCCGTACCGGCCGAGCCGTATGTACCTTTCGGAACGAAACTCGAGTCTGTTTGCGGGATAAAGTGGGAGCTTGCTTCCGGCAGCTTCTCGCTCGGACCGATGAGCTTTGCCCCGGATACCGCAAAGGGGATAAGCAGCTTCCGCTTTACTTTCGGCGTTGATACGGTAACCCTCGATTTTACGCAGAACGGAAAGGATTTCACGGCGGTGGCGGCTACCGACGGTTCGCGCCGATTAAACGAGATTGACGGCAACAGCGCTTTTGTCAGCGCATATTGGTCGGCGGACAATACCCTGCGTCTGACATGGCGCCCCGCGGAGGGACTGTTCACTTCCCGGTATGACTTCGTGTTCGGAGCGACGCGCTGCGACGTGAACCGAGTGGGCCGTCTTATTCGCTTCCCCGGTGCGAAGGAGCCTGAACCGATCGTAGCTTACATGGCGTAATCAAAACCAGTACCGCACCCGGATAAATGCGGATCCGCAGGTTCCGTGGTAAGCAGGAAATAAGCTTGAGAAAAAGAGCATCCGACGGTATGCCCGGACGCATACCGTCGGATGCCTCATTACATTCATCATGGACTGCGCCGGTCCC
>JAAYBW010000163.1 GCA_012729975.1 Clostridiales bacterium | reverse complement strand
TAACCATACTGGTTTCGCCGTCTGTCCACAGGGTGGCGTAACCGAGCGCGGCCGCCGCGAGAAGGATATTTTCCGCTGCCGCGCCATAGTCCTTGAGCTCAAATGATATCTTATTTGGGCCGAGTTCCTGACGCCTGGACACGAGCATAATCAGAGCGGGAGCCGTGGATATGCCTTTGTGATCGAAAATTTCGGCAATCGCTGCCCGGGTTTCCGGATCGGTGATAATAAGAAAGCTCTGTGTCTGCAGATTACCGGCGGAGGGCGCTCTTGTTCCTGCCGCAGCGATTTTGATAAGATCCTCGCGCGGCACCGGTGTGTTTTCAAACTCACCGCGGTAACTGTAGCGCTTTTCTACCGCTTCAAAGAAATCCATAAGATCTGGCTCCTTTCACGCTTTAAAGGATTGCGATTATAGAATAAATCTATTATACACCGGCGGCCCGAATAACGGAATATATATCTTTTCTTCAGGCAAAAAAGCGCGGCGGACGGCTAAAAGGAGCGCGTCTGCAAAACAAAGATGCAAAAGCCGTATAACAGCGCCATTCAATTTTCTGCTTATATATGGTATTATCTAAACGGTATTCCGGAGTAGAAGGGCGGATTGCGCTTGTATCCGGGTACGACAAGCTTTGACCTAAGGTTTGACTGAACGGAGATGATCCCGGATGCCCAAAGGGCAGGCAGTTATTGATTTTCATACTCATATATTTCCGGACGGGCTCGCGCCAAGGGTTCTGGACGGAATCAGCAGCAAGGTGAATATTACTCCCACGTCGGATGAAACTCTGGCGGGATTACTAAAGAACATGAACGACTGGGGAATAAAAATATCGGTTATTCAGCCGGTAGTCACAAAGCAATCGCATTTTGTCGGCGTCAACGAATGGGTGCGCTCCGTATGCTCCGAGCGCATAATCGCATTTGGCGGAATATATCCGCATACCGATAACTATAAGCGTGATATTGACTATGTCGTTTCTCTCGGACTGCGCGGACTAAAGTTCCACCCGGAGTATCAGGATTTTACGGTGGATTCTCCACGCATGCTTCGCATTTACGACTACGCTTCCGACAAAGGACTCATTATGCTTTTTCACGGCGGAGAGGACCCGAGCGTTTCGCCGCCGTATAAAAGTTCACCGGCTCGTTATGCCCGTATCGCTCAGGAGCTGCGCGGGGGGAAAATAGTCGTTGCCCACCTGGGCGGATATAACCAATGGGATGATGTGGAGCGATATCTCGCCGGGCAGAATGTCTGGCTCGACACCTCAATGGGATTTGAATATTTCAGCCCGGAGCAGTTTATGCGAATACTTAAAACGCATGGACCTGACAGAATATTATTTGCCTCCGATTCACCGTGGAGCTGCGCGGAAAAGGAACTCAATTCTCTGAGCGCTCTGCCGCTGGAAGAGGGAGTTTTTGAAAAAATAGTCTTCGAAAACGCGAGGACACTTCTGGGGATATAATACTATTCCCATAAAACCGGAGAACAGTATTACCGGCCATGCGGGCGTATAATCACCCGCATGGCCGGTAATACAAATCCATATTTATTCCATATTTATGAGTTGGTGCTATTAAGCAGCGCCGCTATTTCTTCCATGCTTTTTCCGCTCGCCAGAAGAACGCCGGCAAGCTGCTCTGCCTGTGCT
>JAAYBW010000162.1 GCA_012729975.1 Clostridiales bacterium | reverse complement strand
GCATATTCGCTGAGCTCCGTAGCCTTCATCAACATACTTCTTGAAGATGAGCCTTACAACTTTTGCTTCATCTTCATTTATTTCAAGATCAAGCACGACATGGTTCTTCTTGTTAACCCTGCCCTTGAAACGCTCAAAGATGCGGTTGATCTTGCTGGCGTCCTCGGCTCTCACCATGATGTCGGTGATACCATCCGTAGCGTTTTTGTCCTTCAGAACGCAGTACAGGACGCCGTACTTCTTTGCCTCGCCGCAAAACCTCTGAAGATCTCCATCTTGAACGGCAAACACCTTCAGTTCTTTACCGCTGCGGAGCATATTGGTGAGTCGGGTTTTACCCTTGGTTTTCTTCTGATCGCGCAGAACCGCATACGCTGCCGCAACCTTACCGTTCCTGTCATAGGCAAAGATGCTTTCACCACTTCGACTGCATTCTGCGGCACGGACTGAAAACGGAATCTCCGCATCAAATAGCCAGAGATTGTCGCCGACCTGCTCCCGGAGCGAAGCAATAATCGTTTTGGCATCGTTTGTCCGGCTGTCCACCATCGTCATAAGGATACCGTCGATTCGGAGCTTCGGGTTGATCTGACGCTTTACCTTGGAGATAGAGCGAAGTAGCAGGCTGAGTCCCTTTGTGGACAGGTAGCTTGGCTGTGTGGGGATAATGACGCTGTTTGCGGCTGTCAGGGCGTTGATCGTCATCACGCCAAGGGACGGCATACAATCAATCAAAATGTAGTCGTAGTTCTGCATGACCTTGCTGAGACAGTCCTTCAGGACAAACTCTCGACTCATGGTGTTGATAAGGCTGACCTCCAAGCCTGACAGCTCGATATTGGATGGCAGAAGGTCAACGCCCTCGCTGTGTCGAATAATGCCATAACCGTCCGGAACAGGCCGATCCTCCAGAACGCTCTGCATGACTGTGGTGATAGATACCGGCAGCTCGTCCTGATTTTCTATGCCGAGGCTTGTCGTAAGACTGCTCTGTGGATCAGCGTCTACGAGAAGCACTCGCTTTCCCATCTGTGCCAACCCCACACCGAGGTTTACTGTTGTGGTCGTCTTGCCGACACCTCCTTTCTGATTTGTGATAGCGATTACTTTGCAGTGGCTCATACGGATTCCTCCTCTCTAATAAATTTAGCCGCTCTATCTATTTCGGAAAGAGCGGCTATGTAGAAAAAAGTTGGTAGCGACGCGAACGTAATATCCGGCAAGCAGACACGATACCAATCGTCGAGAGCGAAATCTTGGAATACCGACGCCCATGGAGAAATACGAAAGGTGTCGAAATAAACGGCACTCGTTCTATTTCTTTCCCATCTAACACAGAAAGCACCCCGTTTAACACGGAGTGCCCCTGTTACCTTGGCCCTTCTAAAATTTATATAGGCTTATTTCCCCTTTGTGAACCTCTGTATGGCAGATATGGCACAGGGAAATAATATTATCCACGATGGCGGCTCCGGTAAACTGGAGGTCTATAATGTGATGTCCCTCTACCTGCTTCCTTGACCCACATTTTTGGCAAGTATTTAAGTCGCGTTCCCTGCCAGCCCGTTGAGCTTTAATATGTGCTGCTGTCCTCTTTGTCATCTCATTTGCCTCCAATCATTTTCTGCCCTTTTTGCAGGAGAGAGCCTACGCTATTGCGCATCCCTATAGCCGTAGTTCCCCTACCGAGGGGAGCATATTTTGCTTTAGCCCGCATGATTTCCTTTGAGATCTGCGCCGACTGGTTGCTGGTTAGATCCGAAATGACTGCCACAACCGCCCAATCCTTTTTGCCTGCCATGTTTGCTCCCTCCTTAAAATGTAGTTACGATTACATCGTCAACCGTCGCCTGTACGGTATTGGTGCCGTATCCGATAGTGACGATGCCTTCGGTATCCACCCTGCGTCCTGTCTCGTCTTTAAGTAGAGGGATAATGTCCACCTCTCCGGTTTTGCGTTGGATTGCGATCAGCTCCGAGGTAACGCTGATTACTTTGTCTCCTTTTTTCATGACTCCAATGAACATTTTGAAGCTCCTTTCTCAGTTGTCCTCCGGAATTTTACTTATACCTTTTTGCATTGCTAGGCTGACCAGCAAGACGATGATGTCATCCACCGGACCGGGGCAGAGGTCAACGGGGGATACTATGTACAGAATCACCAGCACGATCAGCATCCCTTTTACAATGCCGCTCAGTTATACGACCTCCTAGCCTCAGATATTTCGATTACTCCAAGGAGCGGAAACCGCGAAATAGCGGATTCCGCTCCACTTATCCTATTTAGCGTTTCCTGCTCTGGGAAAAAGCACAGACGATAACCGGAAGTACTGTGGGGACAATGCTTACCGCATACTCTCCAACCACTCTCCAGTCAATGCGCTCATACCATTTGGAGCTTTGATGTTTGTTGATTGTTTCAGTTGCGTGGATAACCTTAGGCTTCGTTTCATCCTTGTCAGTAATCTCATTTAGCCCCTTAGACGCTTCCTCAATCTGAGCCATTTGGTGAGTTCCAGTCACATTATTGAACGTGTAGAAAGGCCTTCGCTGTGTCGAATAATCCCATAGCCGTCCGAAACAAGCCGATCCTCCAGAACGCTCTGCATGACTGTGGTGATGGATACCGG
>JAAYBW010000161.1 GCA_012729975.1 Clostridiales bacterium | reverse complement strand
AGCTTTGACTCTTATTCCTCGGTGCTCGCGATGAACTACGATTCGCCGTATCTGCTGTATCCGGTGTCCGAGCCGATCGGCAAATCCGTATCCGGTATAGCGACGCTCTCGAAATACACGATAAGCTCCTCGCTGCGGCGCAGCCTGCCGCTGGAATCGGGCTTGCGAAAGCTTTTGGATCTTGACCGCTGCTACAGCGTGACGAGGATACCGGTGTCAAACGGAAAAGAGCTCATACTGATCAATGTTCATCTTTCCGCTTTCACGGCGGACGTGACAATCGGAGAGGCACAGCTTAAGATGCTCTTCGAGGACGCCCAGCTTGAATACGACAAGGGAAACTACGTCATCATCGGAGGAGATTTCAACAAAGATCTGCTCGGCAGCTCACCCGAGATTTTCGGTACGACCGGAGAGGTTCCGAACTGGGCAAAACCGCTCAACACGGAGCTCGTTCCGGATTCGTTTACCGTTGTCCGGCCGGAAAACATGGCCGATATCCTGCCCACCCTCAGGAGTGCCGACTCGCCTTACGTTGAGGGAGTGTCCTTCGTGAGCGTGCTTGACGGCTTCATCGTTTCCGAAAACGTCGAAGTTGTAAGTATAAAACATATACCGGCCGGCTTTACATATTCCGATCACAACCCGGTACTGCTCAGGTTTAAATTCAGCTGAGATATGTGAATGTAGATTTTTAGGGAATACTTCGGAATCTGCGCTGTAAGAAAACGAAATCCCGCGGCTCACGATAAGGAGCAGCGGGCACACTGCGGCATTACAGCAGATATGATTCCGCATCAAGGAGGATAAACGTATGCTCAGAATGGTCACCGTAAAAAGCGGCAAGGTGGAGGGACTGCCCGCCGCCGATCCGCGCATAACCGCTTACAAGGGCATCCCATACGCCGCACCGCCGGTAGGCGAGCTGCGCTGGAGAGTGCCGCAGCCCGCGAAAAACTGGCAGGGCGTACTGAAGGCCTACAAATTCGGCCCCGTACCCATGCAGAGAATCCTGGGGACCGATCCGGACAACATTTACACCCGCGAGTGGTTCGTGGATCCGGACATTGAGATGAGCGAAGACTCGCTTACGCTCAACGTCTGGACCCCGGCGAAGAGCGCGGACGAGAAGCTGCCCGTGTTCATATGGTATTACGGCGGCGGATACAGCGAGGGCATGAGCGCCGAGATGGAACTCGACGGCGAGCGGATCGCACGCCGCGGCATCGTTGTTGTAACAGTCAACTACCGAGTAAACGCCTTCGGCTTCCTCGCACATCCCGAATTGACGGCCGAGAACCCCGACGCGCCGACGAATTTCGGTTTTTATGACCAGCGCATGGCGAACATCTGGGTAAGGGAGAACATTGCCGCCTTCGGCGGAGATCCGGATAACATCACCATAGGCGGCCAGTCCGCAGGCGGCGGCAGCGTGCTCTCTCAGATGGCGTCTCCGCTGACAAAGGGGCTTTTCAAACGAGTCATCGTGGAAAGCGGCGTAAGCCAGATGGTATATATGACACCCACGCTTCGGGGCGTTTCGATGGAGCAGGCGGAGCGGACGGGCCGGGAATTCTTCGATGCGCTCGGCGTTAAAACGCTGGCAGAGGCCAGAGCTCTCGACGCGACCGTAATCCGCGACACGTTTTATAAGCACAAGTTCTTTTTCTATCCCCCGGTGGACAATGTCTTCCAGGTCGGCAACCATCACGAGCTCATCATGAACGGGAACTGCGACGTTAAGCCAATGCTTTTCGGCCACACCGCCAACGAATTATACGCCGTGCCGAAGGTGAAATCCATCGAAGAGCTTAAGGCCTTCGCGGCGGAACATTTCGGAGAGGACGCGCCGGAATTTCTGCGGCTCGTTGAATCTAAGATCGGCTCGATCACGGAGAGCCTCAGCAAGGCCAGGCTCCCGTCGCTGGAGTTTACCTGCCTCTTCTTCGGGGAGATGAAGGCCCGAACAAACGATAAGACGCCTCTGTATTACTACGTATTCCGGCCTGAGATCCCGGGCTGGGACAATCCGGGTTGCTTTCACTCCGTCGATCTGTGGTTTTTCTTCGAGACGCTCGCGAAGTGCTGGAGGCCGTTTGTCGGCAAGCACTACGACCTTTCGCGGCAGATGTGCAACTACTGGGCCAACTTTATTAAAAGCGGCGACCCGAACGGTACGGACGCGGACGGCAGCGATATGCCTCTCTGGGAGCCGTATTCGGTCGATAATCCGTGCAGGATGACCTTCGGCGACAAAGCATATCCCGATTACGCCGGGCCGAGCAAGCTTGTAAGATTTCTGCTCGATCACGAGCTCAAGAAGAGAGGCTGACAGCGGTAAGTCTGCCGCTTAAAGCTTATCGTATTTGTTCGCGTTCCCGTATGCTTTCTCCACCGGGTACTTGATCTCATTTTTGCTTATCTTATCATTTACGATCAAATCGGCATCCAGATTCAAACTGTCAAGCATACCCACACAGTACACAAGCACATCGGCCAGTTCTTCTTTTACATGCTCCAAATCAAAATCCGTATCACTCCATTGAAAACACTCAAGCAGCTCATTTGCCTCGATGGAAATGGACTTGGCCAGATTGGCCGGTGTGTGAAACTGATTCCAGTTTCTTTCAACGGTAAACCGTCGGATGCGTTCAAGAGTTTCTTTTCTCATGCAAACCCCTCTGCTGTCTATTATTTCTGCAAAGCTGTTGATTTACAGTCACTATAACCTACCGCTTTTCATCAGAACTAAAAAGCATCATAATCACTAACTCAATACTGTAATTGGGATGTCCGGATAAACATCGGCCAGACGGTTCCGAATGGCGGTAATCACAGAGTTGATAAGTTCATTGCTGAACTCGCGCCCTCTTACATCAAGCACAATTTCCTGGGTTGACCCGGCAGGAAGATTGCTTGCTCTGCTCGTAACCTGTCTTTCCAGTTCATTGAGCAGAGTGTTTCTGCCAGTGCTTTGGGCTAGGTCATAATTTTTTACCTCGATGGCGTTTACCGTACCGTCTGCATTTTTCACCACAACGTCCGGGCGGGTGGCGCCGGGAGTATTCAAATCAACTTCAACCCCGTCAAAATATGAAAGCCGTTCACCGGCATTTTTCGTGCGCCCAAGCACGGCCAGTTCGGATTCTCTTGGACTAGGTACGGTATTCACGGAGCGGCAAAGCGTTATGGCCTCACTCACACCGCCGGCGATAACCCCTATGATTGCGCCCCAATTTGACCCTTCGCCGCCGCTACCTGCCAAAGCGGCGGCTTTTAATGCCTCATTTAAATCGCCGGTCTGAATACCTGTAATTATTCCGGCAGCCAAAACACTGATGACGCCGGAATATTCGTCGAATTCGGAAGCTTTGTTAGCAGGATGTCCAAATATCATGCTGACCGCGGCAGACTTACCTGCAGCACCGGAAACGATGGACACGACGGAAACGGTCACGCAGACAAGAATCACTGCCGTTCCGATAACTGCTAGATTCGTTATTAAACGGTCATAGGTATCATCATAAGCAACGAATTCCTCTACCACGGTCTCGCCGTTATCTCCGAGTGATAAGACGTAGCGTGTACCTCCGAATTGGGCGTCCAGCTCCTCCAAAGTGTATCCGAAGTAGACATTGGACTTCGAGTTGTAGGCCACTTCTTCTAGGTATTCCTCGGACACATAAACGGCTGAGACACTCTCGACAATATAATCCTCGCTGTCGAATCGGGCAACAAGGTCGGAGTAGACGTTGTCCTCCACATATTGAAGCAGCTCCGGGTCACTTAGAGCGGAGAATTCGGGCTGAACATCCTCGGCAAACACGGGGGTATCCTGATTGTCCTCCGGCTCTGTTTCAGAAGCAGGGCTTGAGGGCGATTCGGTTTCGATAGCTTCTGTCGTGTCGGGTGTTTGATTCTGCGCAGTCTGCTTAATGCAGCCGGTTAACGTCATCAGCAGTGCGAGGATAAGCGCAATAACACGTTTCATCACTTATTGCCCCCCTCGTCATTTATTCGCGCTTCTTTTGCTTTTGCTTTTTTACGTATAATTGCCGCTGCTCCCAAAGCAAGGAGAAGGAGTATAACAGCAACAGCGCCTATTATAATCGGGGCAGCATTGGTTTCCCGAGGCTCTTTATCGGCGCCGGAATCGGGTTCTTCCGTAACGAGCGGAGTATTTTCGGGTGCGGTTTCTTCCGGGAACGCCTCTGAAAGATTCTCTGCCGAGGTGGATACATCCTCAACAGTTCTGTCCTCGCTAACAATGGCGCCCTTATTAATTTCAGCGTTAAGCTCTGCTATTGACATCCCGGTAGCCGACAATGCCCTTAAATAATTATTTGACCCCACGTAAATGCTTTTTACAGTGTGCTGATCAGTGTAAGGGTTTGTAACATTAAAAATATAGATGCCTTCACTTGTATAAACATCACCATCCTTTGCGGGTCTGTTGAAACGGACATCTTCTGTAAGATAACCGTCGGTTCCAAAGACAAGGGCAGACCTTTGCACATCAATGGTGAGGTACTTCGATTTCGCCATATCCAGTTTAAAGCCGTTCTCTGTAATAGCATTATCCGCAAGCTCGGCACCGGTTAGAATGTCAAACGGATAAACCATGCAGTTGCCGTTACGGATGGAGAACTCAAACATGATCTTATAGTTGGTATATTTCGCAAGCTTATCGATAATACCGCCCGTCGATTTGATCTCATAATCCAAAGAGACGACATAGTCACCCTCTTCAAATAACCGGACCTTGGTGTTTGCGCCGGTTCTGGCATTGGCGGCAAGATAGTCGGTGTAGATAATCGGGTCCTGCGCCTCGCCTTGGGAATTCGTGTATTGGATAATAAGCGTTCCGCGTTTGAAATTGGTCTGTTCTATTTCAAACGCACGATCATACCCGTTTGTATCCTCACTGACGGATAAATTCTCATCCCCGTGCAGTTTTGTGATGTCCTCGGTTAAATGGAACCACAGGGTAACCTTATCACCGACATTCTTTAAAAACACGGGCGTCTGGTCAGCTGCTGCAGTTTCGCGGGTATACCCGTTTATGAAGAAATATCCGATATCCCAGCCAAAATGGGGATCGTCTTTATCAATCGGTTCGCTGCCCGAATAACCGTTATCTTTTCCGGTGTTGATTTTGCTGCCGAGCATCTTTCTCGGTTCCGCATCGGGACTTAATTCGTCCGTTTCACAGAAAGCATAAAACTCATAGACTTCCGCAACTTGCTTGTATGTATAATTTTTGGTCGTAACACTCAGGATTACAGAATCCTCCAAACGAAGCTCCATTTTGTAGGCAACAATTACTTTGTAATAGCAGCCGTTCTGAAGTTGGATATCTTTTGTCGTGTAGAACCCGTTCGTATCGGCATCCTCGGCGAAGATATCCAGCATAAGTATATCTTCCGTCCAAGTGACGCCGTCAAGCGAAGTTTGAAGAATCAAAGCTCCCGACAACATGTCGGAATCCAAGTTGAGTCCATTCACTTTTTTACTCTTATCTTCGACTAAGTGCCATTCCTCTTCTGCCCGGCTAAATACTTCCTGCGCGATTATATATGTAAAAGCCGCGCTGCCGCTATTAACCTCATATGCCGGGAAGTGATTCACCTCGTTTGATATACGCACATCTCCCTCGATATAGAATGTGCCGATAGCGGCCGAAGCGGACGGCGATGCTTCGCCGATAACATAATGACTGTCTTTATCAAGGTCATATACAGCTGCGGAAACAGGCAGACTTTTGCT
>JAAYBW010000160.1 GCA_012729975.1 Clostridiales bacterium | reverse complement strand
TTTTAAACGGCATGCTCAGCGGCCTTTTTACTCCGCTTCCGGAGTGGGCTTATGTTCTGGAGGTCCTCTCGCGGGGTCTGCCCGGCAGGTGGCTTGCCCGCTCGTTTGCTGCTCCTCTTTCCTCGCTCTTTCCCGCGGGGCTATGCGCCGTTGTGTGGCTTGGCGCCGGTGTCGCTCTTTCCGTTTTATCGGGAAAAAGCCGGAAAAACCGAGGCGCCTGATATAAAGAAGTTAAGCATATAAAGCAAGGGGCTGTTGCAAAACAGCCTGAAAAAACAGAGACGAAGTGAACTGCAGGTGCAGACGCTTCGCCTCTGTTTTGGTATAATTTGAGTTGATGAAAACAAAAAATTACCGTGCTAATTATGGCACGGAAAAACGAAATGTGCAACTGAAAATTGACGAGATATTTGCCGAGAGAGCGATCCCGGCGGACGACAGTGTGCGGCTCTTAGATGAAGTAATGGAGGAGATGGATTACACCCCGCTGATGAGAGCATACAAACGCACCGGCAGACGTCCGGCAACGAACCCCGTCACGATGCTGAAGATACTGGTATATGCCATTATGCAAGGTATCTTTTCCAGCCGCGCCATCGCCACAGCATGCAGAAGGGATATCAATTTCATCTGGCTGCTGAACGGAGAAAAAGCGCCCAACCACAGCGAGATAGCGCGCTTTCGCAGCAAACGGCTGACTGAATGCGCAGAGTAACTCTTCTATCAGTTGGTAGAAAAGTTAGCTGTTATGGGTGAGATCAAATTCGAGCACCTGTTTGTAGATGGGACAAAAATCGAAGCGAACGCGAACAAATACAGTTTTGTGTGGAAGAAAAGCACAACGAAATACGAAACCCGACCGTATGGGAAGCTAGCGAAGCTGATGCCGGAGCTGAGCTCGAAATACGGCATCATTGCGGAAACACCGGAAGATTTGCTCAGCGCGCTAAAAGATCGGATAACTACACCGTTTGTATACGGTAGAGGCAAGCGAAAAAGCGAACTGCAAAGAGACATTGAGCTGCTTCAGGAACTGCTTAGCCGAAAAGATAAGTACGCCAAGTATCAGGAGACCTTCAAAGGTCGAAACAGCTTCTCAAAGACCGATCCGGACGCGACGTTTATGCATATGAAGGACGACCATATGCGCAATGCGCAGTTGAAGCCGGGGTACAATATCCAGTTTGGCGTAGAAGGCGAATATATCACCGGTGTACTCGTATCAAGCGAACGCAGCGATCAGCCTGCGCTCATTCCCCTTTTGGACAACATGGAGACACATCTGGGAACAACTTAAGTGGATGTGACGGCGGATGGGCTATGAGAGCGAGGAAAACTACACATATTTCGAGGGCAAAACCACCGAGGGCTACATTAAGCCCCAGAATTACGAGCGTTCCAAAACGAAAAAATACAAGAGCAACATGGCGCTGAGAGAGAACATGGCGTATGACCCGGAGCTGGACGAGTATACCTGTCAGGCTGGGAAAAAGCTCAGGGTGGTCTATGTGGGCAAACGGAAAAGCAAATCCGGGTTTGAAGCAGAAGTCACCTACTATGGGTGCGAGAACTGCCAAGGCTGTCCATACAAGAAGAAGTGTACTCGGTCAAAGGGCAACCGGACACTTCAGGTCTCAAAAAAATTCATTGATCAACGAACTCAATCGCTTGAGCGTCTAACTAATAAAAAGGGCGTCCTGCTGCGGATGAACCGTTCCATTCAGTCAGAGGGGGCTTTTAGGGTAATCAAGCAGGACTATGGTTTCCGGCAGTTTCTGCTTCGAGGTAACAAGAAGATTTTTACGGAGACCCTCTTGGTGGCGATGGGCTACAATTTCAACAAACTCCACAACAAAATTCAACAAAATCGTACCGGACGGCAGCTGTTCTAAAAACTTACTGCTTAACACCAGTAAAAACAGAATATTTCTCCACAAAAAGTTTGATCTTCGGGCCATACTTTAGGTTTTTGCCCGAAGTTTTCCGTAGAAGGGCTCTTTTTCTGGCTTTACCTCCAGCCTTTGGGCATAAGTCGGGAGCTGTAGCAATTTTTCGTTTTGCTACAGCCCCTTTTCGTATAGATAAAACTCCGCTGCGCGCTGAAGAGGCAACGGTTTAAACTCCCCTGAGCTTACCTGTTGGCCAGGGCGTAGATGCTTTTTACATCATTGCAATCGAGCTTCATCAGGCTTCCTATAGTGCGGGTTTTGCCGTTGGTGCAGCTTAACGCCAAATCATCCAGTTCCGTATCCGAAAGCCTGCCTATACCCAGTTCGCTCAAACAGGTAGGCATCCCAAGGCTCCTGAAAAATTCGACTGTCCTTTCGATACCCTCCCCGGCGGTTTTCAGGCCCCAGACATTTCCGGCGTATTTAATGAAACGCTCCGGGTTTTTTTGCAGCACATAGCGCGCCCAGCTCTCCCATAAGGCTGAGAGCGTCGCTCCGTGAGGCTTGTCGAATTTCGCGCCGAGCTCGTGTCCGAGCTTGTGATTTGAAAAGTCCTTGATTCCTCCCAATCCAGTCAAATCGCAGTGGGAAACGCTGGCGCACCACATTATTTCGCTCATGGCTTCATAATCCGAGGGGTCTTTTAAAACTCTTGGCCCGTAGCGGATCACCACGCGCATGAGAGCCTCCGCGATTTCATCTGTAAAGGTATTGTCCGAAAACGGGGAAAAATACCTTTCAAGCGTGTGCATAAATATATCCGTTACGCCGCAGGCCGCCTGGTACGCAGGCAAGGTCGCGGCGAGAGCAGGGTTCATTATGGCGAACACGGGGCGGTTGAGCGGAGTGTTCAGTCCCATTTTTTTGCCGGTGGTTTCATTTGTAATAACGGCGGAGTCGCTGGTTTCGCTGCCGGCGGCGGGGATGGTAACCACCGCGCCCACGGGAAGAGTTTTAGCGAGGATCTCCTTTTGCAGCCAGAAATCCCAAACATCCCTGCCGGGGTTTGCCGCTCCGTGGGCTATGGCTTTGGCCGTGTCTATCGCGCTGCCCCCTCCGACGCCTACAATCATATCGGCTCTCATATCAAGCGCCATATCGATGCCCTTGCGTACAAGACCGAGGCGGGGATTCGGCTGTACGCCGCCAAGGAGCCCGCAGGTTAGCTTTAGCTCTTCAATGCCGCTTCGCAGCCTGTCCAGAAGCCCGCTTTTTTCGGCGCTTCCCCCTCCGTAAACCAGCAGAAGTCTGCTTCCGCCGTGCCTTAAGGCGGCGTCCGCCGTCTTAAACTCGGCGTCTTTTCCGAATATGATCTCCGTGGGGCAATAAAACGAAAAATCTCTCATCTTATCACAATAAGCTCAGTGTCAGTCAGCTTCGCGAAAAGCTCGATATCCTCCGCGGTCAGCGCTGTCGATACCACGGTGTGGTGGCCTCCCCCGGCCTCAAGCCACGCCTTGGCTCCCGCTTTGAAGTTCGGTTTCAGCTTCCACATAAGCCTTGCCACAGGCAGCTCCGGCATGGGTTTCGGCGGCTTTATCAATTCTATTTCCGCGCATATAAGCCTGAATCTGTCGCCCATATCAGTCATACAGACAGCTACCGCGTCTCCCGCGATTCCGTCGAAAACAAGTCTGGCAGGCGGTTTTTTGCCGCCTATGCTCAAAGGATGGACTTCGATGCCGGGCTTGGAGGCGGCAAAGACGGGAGAAACCTCAAGCATATGCGCCCCGAGCACAATCCCGTCGGCTAAATCGTAGGTATAGTCCTCCATAAAGCCCGTGGCACCGCCCCTGCCTTCCGCCATTTTCCAAAGAACGGCGTTCAAAGCGGCGGTTTTGTAGTCGCCTTCGGCTCCGAATCCGATCCCTTCAGCCATCAGGCGTTGAACGGCGAGCCCCGGAAGCTGTGCAAGCCCGTGAAGGTCCTGAAATGTGTCAGTAAAGGCTCCGAGACCGTCCTGCTTTAAAAATCGTTTCAGGGCGATTTCATATTTCGCCTGCTCCTTTACGGTGTCCGTATCGTCGGTACGCATTTCGTATGCCGAAAGATACTCCCCGAGCTTTTCCTGAACCTCGGCTTCAGT
>JAAYBW010000159.1 GCA_012729975.1 Clostridiales bacterium | reverse complement strand
ATGCCCTCGGGCGTACAGTAATCGATCATCCGCTGCATTTCGCCGCGCAGTATTTCCTCGCGGTCATCATAGGGGATACAGATGACAACGCCCTGCTCAACGCCTTTCATAACCTGCCGGCCGACCTCGCGGATATCCATGCCGAGAACGTTGTGTTTCCTGTAGCCCTCAAGGGCCTCCGGGCTCTCGTAATATCCGGTGTTTTTAAGCCTCTCGGGACGTGTCATGGAAGCTTCATGAATATTGGTGTTCATGTTGCCCGGGCAAAAGCAGGTAACGCCGATGCCGTAAGGCTTGAGAGCCTCGTAGTAGGTTTCCATCAGGTTGATTACGGCTGCTTTTGAGCAGGAGTAAGGCGCCGTTGTCACGCAGGGACCCAAACCGCCGAGGGAGGCGACGGCGACTATATGCCCGCCGAGACCGGCCTTGATCATGCGCGGAACGAAAGTGACCATTCCGTTTATAATTCCGCCGAGGTTGACCCCCACTATCCAGTCGTAATCCTCGTAGGTTGATGCTTCCGCGGGGCCGAACGCGTTTACGCCCGCGGTTTGGATGAGAATCTGAGGAGGTGTGCCGTATACTTTTTCAACCTCGTCAGCCGCCGCTATATAGGCTTTGCGGTCGGTGACGTCCAAAAGGATAGGATGCACATCCGCGTTCATTTTTTTAAAGTGCTCCATTGCCTGATCAAGGTGGTCCTGACGAATATCGGCAATGACGACCTTGCAGCCCGCCTCGGAGAAAATCTGCGCTTGTCCGAAACCCGCACCGGAACCGCCGCCGGTTATAAATGCGACCTTGTCTTTAAAATCTGTCACGAAACATTCTCCTCCACTGTTATTAGTTGATTAAATCCTTGTCTATATAATAATACCGCGCCGCGCAATAAGTCAATCGCATGCGGTAAGCTGCCGCATTCCGCGCGAAAGCTCCGCTCCCGCGGCTTAAGTGACAAGATTACGGAAGACTGTTTTCTTATATTGTATAATAATAAAAAAGAGAGGTGTGGATTATGCTTAAATATATTATCGGAGCCGCGGCAGGCGGGCTTTTAGGCTATTTTGTTCTGTACAGGCTTATCGGCTGTTCGGGCGGCAGCTGCGCTATTACCGCCAATCCGTATATATCAGTCGTATACGGCATAATATTGGGACTGCTTCTTGCCGGAGCGATAGGGGCTCCCGCCAAAAAAGCTGCCGGAAAGGAAAGCCCTGCCGCCGAGTACAGGCTGATAAGCGCGCAGGAGGCCAAAAACCGCATCGACAGCGGCACGGATGTCATTATCCTAGACGTGAGGACTCAAAGCGAATACGAAGCGGAGCATATACCGAACGCGATACTTTTGCCGAATGAAACGATAACGGACAAAATGCCCGAACAGCTGCCGGACCTTGACGCCGAAATTCTCGTATACTGCCGTTCCGGCAACCGCAGCGCGCAGGCCGCGAAAAAACTCATAACGCTCGGCTATACGAATGTTTATGACTTCGGCGGGATAAACGGCTGGCCGTATGAAACACAAAAAGATACCGCGGCCGAATAACACGGCTCTCTTGTCTCCCGGTTTTAAATCCCGCGCATTTACTTGCGCGGGTTTATTTTTTGCTGTTTTACGGTATGACCGGCAAATAATGCGTCTCTGCTTATTGAATTTATACCGATATCACATTAGAATATGGCATATCGGTATAAAAGAGACGGTGAAATAATGGATCTAAACAAACTGCTTTTTTCCTTAAAAGACTGTAAATGCGGAAAAGAGCATTCGTTCCGTTTAAAATCGGCGGTGATCGCCGAAGGGATCACCGCTGAGGCGGGCAGCATACTGAAGGAATCGGGTTTTCCTCAAAGGATGCTTCTGACGGCAGACGAAAACACGATAAAAGCGGCTTCCGGGCTTAAAGAAAGCCTGCTTGCCGCGGGATTTGAAATACAAGAGCATATTTTTGCTAATCTCACCGAAGCCCGCGCGGAGGATGTCCTATTGATTCGGTCAATATGCGGCGGCGCGGACAGCATAATCGCGGTGGGAACCGGCTCGGTGTGCGATGTATGCAGACTGGCGGCGTACGAGGAAAACAAGGCGTTCGCTATTTATGCCACGGCGCCGTCGATGGACGGTTTTGCTTCCGACACGGCCCCGATAATAGAAAACGGATTTAAACTTACCCGGCAGGCAAAACAGCCCGATGTCATCCTCGCCGATACACTGGTCCTCGCGGCCTCTCCCGGCGAGCTGAAGGCGGCGGGATTCGGAGACATGGCCGCCAAGTACACGGCGCTTGCCGACTGGCGTATAGCTAATCTCATCACAGGCGAGTATTACTGCCCGAAAATCGCGCAGCTCGTTGAGCAAGGGCTTAATAAAGTCATGTCCATGGCCGATCGCGTCCGGGAAAACGACACCGAGGCTGCGGAAAGCATAATGGAAGGCCTTGTGATGAGCGGACTTGCGATGTCGCTTGCGGGAAGCTCCCGTCCGGCTTCCGGAGCTGAGCATGTGCTGTCGCATTTCTGGGAATGCAAAAAGCTTCAGGCGGGAGAGCAGACCGAACTGCACGGGAAAAAGACCGGCGTCGCGTCTGTGCTTATAACAAAGCTATACCGGGATCTCGCGGCCGCCCCATCCGTTACGGCTTATGCCGATATGACCGACTGGGACTCGGTGCGAAAGGCTTACGGCGGAGAGCTTGCCGCGGAAATGATGAAAATGAACTCTCCTACGGTGACCGACGATATAGACCCCGCGGCTATAAGCGAAAGATGGCCGCGGATAAGACGCGTCATATTCGATACTCTGCCGGAGACGGACGCGCTTCGCGACAGCCTTTTAAGAGCGGGAGCGGCGACAAAACCGTGTGATATAAACGTAGACTCCGAACTTCTTAAGCTGGGAATGAAATACCATCCGTACATGAGGCACAGGGTGCTGCTTACAAGACTTTTGCCGATGATCAAAACGGAGGACGAAGATATATGAAAGCAAGACTGACAGCGAATAAAAGCTATCCGATAGGCGAAGTATCACCGAAGCTGTACGGCTCGTTTATCGAGCATCTGGGCAGGGCGGTCTACGGGGGAATCTACGAGCCGGGCCATCCCACGGCCGACGAGTCGGGCTTTCGCGGCGACGTGCTGGAGCTTGTAAGAAAGCTGAACGTACCTATCGTGCGTTACCCGGGGGGCAACTTTGTTTCCGGCTATAACTGGGAGGACGGCACGGGCGATAAAAGCACACGGCCCCGCAGGGCGGAGCTTGCCTGGTCGAGCATTGAGACCAATCAGGTCGGTATAGACGAGTTTCAAAAATGGGCCTCGCTCGCGGGCGCAGAGGTCATGCTGGCGGTAAATCTGGGTACGGGAACGATCGAGGACGCGAAAAACATCGTCGAATACTGCAACTTTCCGGGCGGCACGAAGTACAGCGATAAGAGGCGTTCAAACGGCTTCGCGGAGCCTTTTAAAGTTAAAACATGGTGTCTGGGCAACGAAATGGACGGAGAATGGCAGATAGGCCGCAAGACCGCTGCCGAATACGGGCGCATCGCCTGCGAGGCTGCCAAGGTGATGAAGCTTGTCGATCCCGATATAGAGCTTGTCGCCTGCGGAAGCTCACACTCAAAGATGCCCACTTTCGGGGAGTGGGAAGCCGAAGTCCTTATGCACTGCTGGGATCAGGTCGACTATCTTTCTTTGCACTCATATTACGGCAACCGTGACGGTGACACGGCCTCGTTTCTGGCCTGTTCGCTCGATATGGACCGCTTCATAAAAAGCGTTGAGGCGATATGCGACTATGTAAAAGCATTAAAACGCTCGGAAAAGACCATGTATCTGTCTTTTGACGAATGGAACGTGTGGTTTCACAGCAACGAAAAAGACTCCGGGCTTGAAAAATGGCAGGAAGCGCCGCCGATGCTCGAAGATGTCTATACCTTTGAGGACGCGCTTGTTGTGGGATGCCTGCTTATAACGCTTATCAACAACTCCGACAGGGTTAAAATCGCCTGTCTTGCCCAGCTGGTAAACGTTATCGCCCCGATTATGACCGAAAACGGAGGGGCAGCCTGGGCACAGACGATATTCTGGCCCTTCATGCACGCCTCCTGCTATGGCAGGGGCACCGCGCTCAGATGTGTTGTGGACTGCGACGGCTACAGGAGCCCGGCATACGGAGACGTCCCGTATATCGAGGCCGCGGCGGTGCAAAACGGCAGCGAGCTGACCGTCTTTGCCGTCAACCGGAGCTTAGAGGAGGATATCACGCTCGATCTGGATCTTTCCGGCTTCGGGAATCCCGAGCTGATTGAGCATATAAAGCTTAATAATGAGGATCTGAAAGCCGTGAACACGGCGGCGCAGCCCGACGCGGTTATGCCTTCCGGGGGCCCGGCCGCGGGGCTTAGCGCGAAGCTGGAGAAGCATTCGTGGAATGTTCTGCGTTTGAAGATCGGGTAAACGGGTATTACGCGGGGAGCCTTAAACAAGCCGTGTTCGCGCGGGAAATTGGGAGGTAAATATGAGCAGATACAGTATAGGCGTGGATTTCGGAACCCTCTCGGGCAGAGCGGTTCTTGTTGACGTGTCCGACGGAAGAATAGCGGCTCAGTCTGTCCGTGAGTATTCCCACGGTGTGATGAGCTCGGTGCTCCCGTCAGGGAAAAAGCTCGGCAGCGACTGGGCGCTGCAGCACCCGATGGACTATCTCGATGTATTTTACGAGACGATTCCGGATGTACTCAATAAGAGCGGCGTCGATAAAAAGGACGTTATAGGCATCTCGGTGGATTTTACCGCCTGTACTATGCTCCCGCTTGACGAGAGCTTCATGCCGCTGTGTTTTCTGGAGGAATACCGCGACGAGCCTCACGCCTATGTAAAACTCTGGAAACACCACGCCGCACAGGAGCAGGCCAACCGTTTAAACGAAACGGCCGCGCGCAGGGGGGAGGATTTCCTTGCCCGCTACGGCGGAAAGATATCCTCCGAGTGGCTTATACCGAAGATAATGCAGATACTCGACGAGGCGCCCGGTATATATGAAAGGACCCATACATTCGCGGAGGCCGCCGACTGGGTTACGTACATGCTGTGCGGGAGCTTTGTTCGCAACGCGTGCACGGCCGGTTATAAAGCGCTTTGGCATAAGCGCAGAGGATACCCTTCAACCGAGTTTTTCAAGGCTCTTGACCCAAGGCTCGAACGGCTTACCGAGGAGAAGCTGGCGGGCGAAATTATTCCCACCGGCAGGCGTGTCGGCTATCTGACCGCGGCCATGGCGGAAAAGCTCGGCCTGCACACCGGGGTAGCCGTCGCGGCGGCAAACGTCGACGCTCATGTTTCTTTGCCCGCCGCCGGCATAACAGAACCGGGAAAGCTTCTTATGATAATAGGCACCTCAACCTGTGATATTTTGCTGGGTGATGAGGAAAAAACGGTTGAAGGCATGTGCGGAGTAGTTGAAGACGGCGTCATCGAAGGCTTTTTCGGCTATGAAGCCGGCCAGAGCTGCGTTGGCGATCATTTCGACTGGTTTGTTGGCAGCTGCGTGCCGAAGAATCTGTTAGAGGAGGCTGAAAAAGCTGGAGCGGGCATACACGATTACCTTACGGAAAAAGCGGCCCTGCTTTCCGTAGGGCAGAGCGGACTTGTCGCGCTTGACTGGTTCAACGGCAATCGCTCCGTGCTGGTTGACGCGGATCTCACCGGGCTTATCGTCGGCATGACCCTTCAGACCAGACCCGAAGAGATATACCGCGCTCTTATCGAGGCGACCGCCTATGGGAAACGAATGATAATAGAAGCCTTTGAGAGCGCGGGAGTGCCGATAGACGAGATGTTCGCCTGCGGGGGGATATCCTGGAAAAACCGCCTTATGATGCAGATATACGCGGATGTGACAAACCGCTCAATAGGCATTTCCGCCTGCGAGCAGACACCGGCGCTCGGAGCGGCTATGTTCGGGGCCGTCGCGGCCGGGAAAGCGGCGGGCGGTTATGACAGTATAACGGACTGCGCTAAGATTATGGGCTCAATAAGGGAAACATATTACCCGATCCCCGAAAATGTGAAAGCATACGACAGGCTGTACGCCGAGTATAAGCTTCTGCACGACTGGTTCGGGCGGGGTGGGAACGACGTTATGAAGCGTCTTAAGGCAATAAAAACGGAGGCGGCGCATGCTTGAAGAACTAAAAGAGAGAGTATACAAAGCAAATCTCGGGCTGGTTGAGCTGGGGCTTGTCATATTCACCTGGGGAAACGTGAGCGCCGTAGACAGAAATACCGGTCTTATAGTCATAAAGCCCAGCGGAGTGGATTACGAAGCGATGAAGCCCGGCGATATGGCGGTGGTCGACTTTACGGGCAGAATCGTCGAAGGCAGTCTGAACCCGTCCAGCGACACCCCTACGCATATAGAGCTTTACAAAGCATTTCCCCGCGTCGGTGGGGTTGTTCATACACACAGCAAATACGCGACGGCGTTCGCGCAAAGCGGCAGGGAGCTTCCCGCCTACGGAACGACGCACGCGGACTATTTTCGCGGGCCGGTTCCGTGTACGCGCGCGCTTTATGATGCCGAAACCGCCTCGGAGTATGAGCGCAATACCGGGCTTGTGATAGCCGAGACATTCGCGGGTCTCGATCCCGGCGCCGTACCCGCCTGTCTGGTAAAAAGTCACGGACCATTCACATGGGGAGAAAGCTGCGAAGAGGCGGTATACCATGCCGCGGTCCTGGAGTATTGCGCGCAGATGGCGATGATGACCGAAAGCCTCGGTCAAACGCAGCCTGTCGGGCAGTTTCTGCTGGACAGACATTATTTGCGAAAACACGGAGAAAACGCCTATTACGGGCAAAAGGAGAATGTAAATGGCTAAGCTGTACTTCATTACCGGCAGTCAGGATCTGTATGGCGAACAAACGCTGGAGCAGGCT
>JAAYBW010000158.1 GCA_012729975.1 Clostridiales bacterium | reverse complement strand
GACATGCACATGCGAAACACACGTGCGATGCGATCACGTATGACACACATGCGCGAGGGCGCGGCCGGGAGACGGGGAGCGGCGGAGGAGGGGCAATCCTCAGTCTCGCTGCGCTCGCCGGCTCCTTTGCAAAGGAGCAGCTCTCCCTCAGTAAGCTTCGCTGCCAGCTCACTCGTCAGAGGGAGCCAAAGGGACGAGGGGGACGGCGGAAGGGGACGAAGGCCGCAAATACGGGAACGGGGGAAAACGAGTTGCGGTAAGCCTTTATTTGTCATGATCAAGTCTCCTTCCCCGCGCTTTTTGGGTACGCGCCGCGGAAAGCTCCGCTTCGGAGCTTCTTTTTGCTTTTTTATGCGATTATACAATATCTTCATGAAGATGCAAACGTCGACAGAACAGATAATAGTACAAATGTACTAATTTGTCAAGCGCTAAATTAAAATAGTTCGATTATGCCGCAGCTTAACCGGATAAAGAAAAGCGTTTCATGATGCCATACTTCCGGCGGAGTTTATCTGTTTATCGGATATTAGTATAAGTACTGATTTCCTTGTATAATATGCCGTGAAGATATTATAAAAGCCGAACCCCGGTGGCTCGGCTTTTTAAAAAGTCATTTATTCCGATTCTCTCCGATAATGAGTATCCGTACCGGGATAACTCGATTCGGTTTATGCGCGCTGTAAAAAGAAGCATTTCGCTATAATAGAATTCGAGGCATCCATAATCGGATGCCCCGGTTTCCGGATCCACATTTATATGCGAGTAAACCTGTAAGCCGGGTTCTGTACGCCTTTTGACGTGGCAGTCATCTGTCTAGGCCTGCCGTTGCCGACAGGCTCAAGCCACCTCCGCGGGGACGGCCGGGCAAGCCATGTGTCCCCTCCGCGGTGTTGCTGCGGATAGAGTTTACAGCATCGGAGCGTTCCCGCCCGATGGGTGAGCTCTTACCTCGCCTTTCCACCCTTGCCGCGCAAGCGCGGCGGTCTATTTCTGTTGCACTTTTCCTGAAGTCGCCTTCGGCGGGCGTTACCCGTTATCCTTGCCCTATGCAGCCCGGACTTTCCTCGTGGGTAGCCTTTCGGCAATGCCACGCGACTGCCCGGTTTACTCACAAGTTTAGTTTACAGCAAACCGATGCCTCTGTCAACAAGACATAATTGTCAGTCACATTTCAGCATATCAAATAAGCAAAAACGAAAGATCCGGAATAATTTTCACATGCGGAAAAGTCAAAAAAGAATCCGCAGGCGTAGGCCCCGTAGTTACCGCAGCGAAATCTATGCCGCTGTTCATGGCTGTTTGCGCGTCGATGATACTGTCGCCGATATATAGCGTTTCTGAAGGCAAAACTCCCAATTTCTCGACTGCCAAAAGAAGTCCTTCGGGATCCGGCTTAAAACGGGAGAAATCTTCCGGTCCGAGAACAAGAGTAAAAAGATCGTCCAGACAGTACATTCTTATCGATTCCTCGATTCGGAAACGATATTTATTCGATACTATTGCACTGACAGAGCCTAAGTTCCTGATATCACGGAGCAGTTTAGGTACCGAAGGGTATAAAAATGTGTTTTTTGCCATAATTGAGTCGGCGTGCTGACGGTATTCGCGCTTCAAATCATCGAGCGCAGTCAGATCCGTTATCCCGGTAAGCATAGAAATAGCCTCGGACAGACTCATTCCTATTGTGGCTTTTATATCATAATCAGATATTCCCGAAAAACCGTTAATCTCGAAAATATGCCGAAAACATGCCAAAATAGCAATCTCCGAATAAACAAGCGTATAGTCAAAATCAAAAACATATGCTCTGTAGTTCATAAAAACCTCCGTCCCTCAGCGGTTGACAGATTCATTATAGGGGAAATTATAAGAAGGTCAAGCGAATATGATTGAAAATGATTCATCGCGGAGATATAATTAACAGCATGTTATCGGAAGGTGAATCTATGCATTTTAATGAATACATTGGAGCGCTGCGCGGAAAAAGCGTAGCTATCCTGGGTATGGGAATATCAAACAGACCTTTAGCCAAGCTGCTTCTGGCCGCGGGAATCAGTTTGACACTGCGCGACAAAAAAGAGCGTGAAGCCTTCGGAGCATGGATTGATGAGCTTGAAGCGGCCGGCGCCAGTCTGAAACTGGGGGCGGGATATCTTGATGATTTATCAGAGAACGTAATCTTTAAAACTCCCGGTATACGGCCTGATATACCGCAGATTGTATCAGCCAGGCAAAGCGGCTGTAAAATAACCTCGGAAATGGAAGCGTTTTTTGATGTCTGCCCGTGCCCCATAATTGCCGTTACCGGCAGCGACGGGAAAACAACAACCGCCACAATTATATCAAAGCTGCTTCGGGAAGCCGGATATAATGTGCACCTCGGCGGCAATATCGGAAAACCTCTTTTCGCCGATTCAGCTTTTATCAACAAAGTTGACAGAGTTGTCGTCGAACTTTCAAGCTTTCAGCTTATGACTATGGGAAAAAGCGCGGACGTTGCCGTAGTTACTAATGTTACTCCCAATCATCTTGATTACCACAGGGATATGAACGAGTATATTTCCGCGAAGATGAATGTTTTTTCGGCACAGCGGAGGAGTGATCTTTTAGTTCTGAACGCGGATGACCCCATTGCGTTCTCCTTTAAGCAACATGCAAAAGGAGAGGTCAGATTATTCTCAAGTGTTTCGTCACCGGATAACGGATGCTTCTATGACGGAAAATCCGTTTTCTATTCCGTTAACGGAAAGACAGAGCTCATTCTGGAAAAAAAGGATATATCAATTCGCGGAGAACACAATATTTTGAACCTGATGGCCGCTTACTGTGCGGCGGCGGATGCCGTCTCTTCCGAATGCTGCAGAGCTGTCGCAAAACGCTTCACCGGCGTTGAGCATAGAATTGAACCTGTCAGAACTCTCGACGGAGTCACTTTCTATAACGATTCAATAGCCACCAGCCCGACACGGACAATAGCGGGATTGAAGTCTTTCGACCGCAAAGTAATTCTGATAGCGGGCGGATATGACAAGAACATTCCATACGCTCCTCTCGGTCCGGCGATAAAAGAATGCGTTAAGCTTCTTGTTCTTACGGGACCTACGTCCCGAAAAATAAAAGCCGCGGCTTTGGAAGCGGGAGCCGATATCGAGATTCTTGAAATCGATGATTTCGAAGCCGCAGTGCGCACTGCAGCAAAAGCGGCAAAGGATGGAGATATAGTTCTCTTATCGCCTTCAAGCGCTTCATTCGACCGGTTTACTAATTTTGAAGAACGCGGAAACACATATAAAAAAATCGTCATGTCGCTCTGACGCTTATACGAGGTAAAAATGGATATTAAAAAAACTTTGTTTGATTTATGCGCAATCCCGTCTCCGTCAGGTTTTGAAAACAAAGCGGCTGCAAGGATAACGGAACTCATGCTGCCGCTTGTTGACGAAGTTAAGACGGATAAAATGGGGAATGTTATCGGCATACTCCGCTGCGGAGAAGCGGGCGCTCCGACATTACTTGTGGATTCACACATGGATGAGATAGGAATAATCATTACCGGTTCTGACGAAGGCTTTTTAACCTTTGCTGCGCTCGGCGGAGCGGACGCACGCGTACTGCCCGGCAGGGAGGTTATCTTAATGACCGAGCCGCCCGCTTACGGCGTAATATCATGCCTTCCGCCTCATGTTCTGAAAACGGAACAACGAGAAAAACCTATAGCAATAAAAGATATGTATATCGATGTCGGATTTTCTCAGGAAACATCAAAGCGCAAATTTCCGCCGGGCACGCCGGGGATACTCAGAGGAGACGTTTTTATGCTTGGCGACTCGTGTATATGCGGCAGGGCACTCGACAACCGATCCTGCGTCGCCGTTATGCTTTCCGTCGCTGACAGATTAAAGGGAAAGAAACTAAAAAGCGACCTGGTGTTTATGGCAAGCGTGCAGGAGGAACTCGGCTGCCGAGGTGCCGCAGCGGGTGCATTCGGAACAACTCCCGACTATGCCGTAATACTTGACGTCACTCATGCGGCAACCCCTGATGCACCGAAAATCAAAACAGTAAAATACGGCGGGGGAGCAGCTGTAGGCATAGGACCGAATATGAACGCCAAAATGAGTGCCGACCTATTTAGAACAGCCCAAAAACACGGCATTTGCTGTCAGCCCGAAGTTATGTCGGGAAACTCCGGCACAAATGCCTGGCCCGTACAGATATCCCGCGAAGGGATTGCAACCGCTGTTGTATCTTTGCCGCTCAGGTACATGCATACGCAGGTCGAAGCAGTCAGACTGGATGACATAGAGAGCGTTGTGTCGCTTACAGCAGCGTTTATTGTGGATTGGGGTGAATGGGATGCTTAAACTGATAAAAGCCCTGTGCGCCCTGCCCGGGCCCTCGGGACATGAGAACGCCGTAAGAGAATTCATTTCCGGAAAAGCAGCACCACTTGCCGATGAGATTCTGACTGATTCCATGGGGAATTTGTTAGTATATAAGCATGGGAAAAGATATTCCGATAAAAGAATTATGCTTGCCGCACATATGGATGAAGTCGGTATTATAATCCTCGCGGCGGAAGAGGACGGCTTCCTGAAATTTGATTTTGTAGGAGGCGTTGACAGGCGTGTCGCAATCGGAGAAAAAGTCCTCATCGGAGATTCGGCAATACCGGGTGTCATAGGAGTTAAGGCGATTCATCTGTCGGATGCTTTGGAACGGGAGATAATACCCAAGACTGAAAGCATGTATATTGACATAGGCGCTTCTTCACGTGAAGAGGCTCAAAAACTTGTGCGTCCGGGCGATTACGGCGTATTTGACACCGTACAGACCGAGTTCGGAGACGGCTACTTCAAAGCCCGCGCACTTGATGACAGAACGGGCTGCGCCGTACTGCTGAAATTACTCGAATCCGAGCTTCCCTGCGATACCTGGTTTGCATTCACAGTGCAGGAGGAAGTCGGCTGCCGCGGTGCTCAAACGGCGGCTTTCAGGATAAGGCCGGACGTCGCACTGGTCATTGAGGGGACAACCGCCGCGGACCTTCCCTCGCAAAAGGGCCCCGAAAAAGTCTGTTCGCCAGGAAAAGGGCCTGTAATACCCTTTATGGACGGGGGCAGCGTTTATGATCGCGAACTGTTTTCAAAGCTTTGTGCTCTTGCAGATAATAACGGTATTACCTGGCAAACAAAAACAATGATAGCGGGCGGCACAGACGCGGGAGTTATACAACGAAGCGGGTCGGGAACGAAAATCGCAGCCATATCTGCAGCGCTCAGAAACATTCACTCACCTTCATGCGTGGGATGCGTGCGCGATTTCGATCAGGTTCTGCTGCTCGCACGACTTTTTCTTGAGGAACTCTAGGATATGGACGACAGTTTCATATCAGATAAAATAATCAGATTGTCTCAGGAAGCGTCCGCACTCACTGCATCCGAATTCTCCGCTATAGACCGTGTATGCGAAATTAATACCGCAAAGGTACTAAATGCCTTTCGCGCAAACAAGGTCTCCGACAGCATGTTTTCCGGGACAACGGGTTACGGATACGATGACCGCGGCCGCGAGGTATTAGACCGTGTTTTTGCCGATGTTTTCGGTGCCGAGCGTGCTCTGGTGCGCATTGGTTTTGTAAACGGAACACATGCGATAGCCTCGGCACTTTTCGGGGCATTGGCACCGGGCGACATGCTGCTTTCAGTTACCGGTGCACCGTATGACACGCTTTCCGGCGTTGTGGGTATAAGCGGCGCGAAAAGAGGTTCGCTTTCTTTCTACGGAGTTGAATACGCTCAAATCGAGCTGCTCCGCAACGGAGAACTTGATTTTCCGTCCATATCGGAAAAGGTTTCTGACAGACGGGTGAAAGCGGTATTTATCCAGCGTTCAAGAGGTTATACCGAGCGTCGGGCTCTGACAACAACCGAAATCGGTGAAGCTTCCGATCTGATTAAGAGAGTAAATCCGAACGCAGCAATAATTGTGGATAATTGTTACGGAGAGTTTGTCGAAACAATTGAACCGACGCAGCTTGGGGCTGATGTGATTGCAGGCTCAATGATTAAGAATCCCGGAGGCGGTCTTGCCTTGACAGGGGGGTACGTTGCCGGACGAAACGACCTCGTTGAGGCAGCAGCCGAAAGGCTGACTGTTCCCGGAATCGGCGGTGATGCAGGTTCGACAATAGGTCAATCAAGAGCCTTATTTCAGGGTCTCTTCATAGCTCCTCATATAACCGCTCAGGCACTTAAAACCGCGGTTTTCGCTTCTGCGCTTTTTAGTCTGATAGGTTATCGAGTGTCCCCGCGCTCAAACGAAATCCGCTCAGATATAATTCAGAGCATCGCCTTTGAAGATCCCGAGCCATTGAAACGCTTCTGCCTGGGTATTCAACAAGGCGCTCCGGTGGACAGTTTTGTCGTCCCCGAGCCATGGCCCATGCCCGGATACGACTGCGATGTTATAATGGCTGCCGGTGCTTTTGTGCAGGGAGCTTCGATTGAACTTTCTGCAGACGCACCAATGAGAAAACCTTATACGGCTTATCTGCAGGGCGGACTTACTTATGAATCCGGAAAGCTCGGTATTATGCGCGCGGCGACATTATTAACGCAGTAACTGCATAGACTCGTTACAGGGGTGATGTACCCATGCCGAGTCTTAAGCAAAGACTTCGAATGATAAGACTGCGGCTGCCCCGCAGAAGACGGTACGGCGGAAGAAGCAGAATCTGGCCTTTGCTGCTTATTCTATTCGGCTCGTTCTTATTGCTGATGTATCTGCGCCTGACACCGACCGTAAAGTCAATGGCAATGAGTGCTTCAAAAAATGTGGTAACCAGCGCCGTCAACAATGCAATAGCGGCAAAGCTTGATTCCGGCGATTTGGATTACTATAAGCTTATTCAGCTGGAAAAAAACACAGACGGGCAGGTTACGGCGCTTGTGTGCGACATGGCGAGAATCAATCTGCTGAAAACATTGATAACACAGGAAATAATCACCGGCTTGACAGAAAAAAACTACGCGAATATAGGCATACCCATAGGAAACCTGATAGGCGGAAGTTTGTTATCAGGCAAAGGTCCGCGTATACCTATACGTATAATAGCTGTCAGCAGCGCCTCAACAGACTTTAAAAATCTGTTTTCAACCTCCGGAATAAATCAGACACGGCATAGAATAGTAATAACAGTTAAAGTGGAGATTTCCGTGCTGATCCCCGGCAGTGTTACACAAGAGGAGGTCACAACTTCTTTGACGGTTGCCGAAACCGTGGTTGTCGGTACTGTGCCGGACAGTTACACCTATTTTGAAGGCAGTGAAGAATGGGACGAAAGTATTGAGCGCTTTGACATCATGACATGATGAGGGAGAACAATAATGGATGCCGCTTCGGAGATAAAGAAGCTTCGTGAGGAGCTTATAAAATACGGATATGAATATTATGTGCTCGACCAGCCGACGGTCTCGGATTTTGAATATGACGCTAAGCTGCGGCAACTGGAGAAACTCGAAGAAGCGCATCCGGAGCTTTCATCACCCGATTCGCCGACAAAGCGTGTCGGCGGAGCGCCGCTCGCAAGCTTCCGACAGGTCATCCATGAGGTGCCTCTTGAGTCACTAACAGACGTTTTTTCACAAGAAGAATTAAAAACCTTTATTGATAAACTGGAATCTGCTCTGCAGTTGAAACGATATACGGTCGAACCGAAGGTGGACGGTTTATCTGTTTCGTTGACCTATGAAAACGGCATTTTTACTAAAGGAGCGACAAGGGGCAACGGAGCGGTCGGGGAGGATGTTACAGAGAACCTTCGTACTATAAGAAGTCTTCCGCTATCGCTTAAAGATGCACCGGAGCGGCTTATCGTCCGCGGAGAGGTTTACATGCCAAAGGCAATATTCGAGGAGATAAACGCTCTTCGTGAGCTTAACGGCGAAAAATTATTCGCAAATCCTCGCAACGCTGCGGCGGGTACTCTCAGGCAGCTTGATCCGAAAGTCGTATCGGCAAGGAAACTGGATATATGCCTTTTTAATATACAGCTGGTTGCGGGAAAGCAATTTGCCTCGCATTCCGAATCATTGGATTGGCTTCGCTCAAAGCATTTTAAGGTGATACCTTATGTACTGTGCTCAAGTTTTAAGGAATGTGCAGATGAGATTGAGCGTATTGGGCAGCAGCGCGCCGAATACGCGTTTGATATCGACGGCGCTGTGGTGAAGGCGGATCTTCTTTCAGACAGAGCAGCGCTGGGAAGTACTACAAAAGCTCCGCGCTGGGCAGCTGCCTTTAAGTATCCCCCGGAGGAGAAAGAGTCGCTGCTTCGCGATATTGTTGTTCAGGTAGGCAGGACAGGCGTACTTACTCCGCGGGCCATAATTGAGCCTATTCGTCTGGCAGGTACCACTGTAACCTCAGCCACGCTTCATAATCAGGATTTTATAGATGAGAAAGATATTCGTATCGGCGATACCGTAACAGTGCGTAAAGCGGGCGAGATAATTCCGGAAGTTCTCGGTATCGTAAGTGAAAAACGCCCTGACAATACTATTCCGTACAAGCTTCCAAAGTATTGTCCGGAATGTGGCGCGCCTGTACACAGGGATCCGGACGGAGTCGCCATCAGATGCACGAATTCTGCCTGTCCCGCTCAACTGCTCCGGAATCTGATTCATTTTACGTCAAAAAGCGGTATGGACATAGATGGTCTCGGTGTTTCCGTATTGGAATCACTTATAAATTCCGGAATGGTATCTTCTCCGGCTGATCTTTACTATCTGGATGAGCAATCTGTTGCCGCTCTGGAGCGCATGGGTAAAAAATCGGCCGACAATCTTATCAAATCAATCGAAAACAGCAAAAAAGCCGGACTTCAGAAGCTTCTGGCAGCTCTGGGAATAAGACAGGTGGGAGAAGCTGCGGCAAAAGCTCTTGCTGAAAGATTCGGTACGATGAGTGCGCTGCGGGCTGCAACAAGAGAAGAGTATACTGCTGTTTATGATGTCGGTGAAATTACAGCAGGATTTTTATCCGACTGGTTTGAAGAACCGCGCAATATTACGCTTCTGGAAAGGCTTGAACAAGCCGGTGTTTTAATGGAATCGACTAAATTGACTGTTGACAGCCGATTTAGCGGAATGACTTTCGTGCTCACCGGTTCTCTTGAACGCTTCACACGTGATAAAGCGAAAGCCGAGATAGAGGTTCACGGCGGTAAGGTAGCAGACACGGTTTCCAAAAAAACAACCGTAGTAATCGCCGGCGATAATGCGGGAAGCAAGCTTGACAAAGCGCTAAGTTTAGGTCTGAGAATATTATCGGAAGATGAGTTTCTGCGTCTTCTGGAGTAATTTATAAAGTTCCGCAAAAAAATAAACGGGGGCTTGCCAAACGAGTTTAGTCATGCTATACTATGCCTCGCAATCAATGCGGCGCCATGGCCAAGTGGTAAGGCAAAGGTCTGCAAAACCTTGACTCCCCAGTTCAAATCTGGGTGGCGCCTCCATAAACATCGCCTGAATTTACACGGGCGATGTTTTTTTCTGTCTGTTTAACCAAAGAAGCACATTCGGGTTAACCGATAAAAACACATTCGGGTGCTATTGCAAAAAAAGTGAATATTTGATAGAATAATTTGAATTTTCCGCCCGTCATGAGGATGAATATGAATATTCTAGATAAAATCAATACCCGAGAAGATCTATGTAATCTGAACGAAAATCAGCTTGATGAGCTTTGCTCCGATATACGGGACTTTCTTGTTAACAGCATTGCTGTGACCGGCGGACACCTTGCCTCAAATCTTGGGGTCGTTGAACTTACCGTAGTCATACACAGATTATTTGATCTGAGCTGTGACAGACTTATTTTTGACGTTGGTCACCAGAGCTACGTGCATAAGATACTTACCGGGAGAAAAAGCGCTTTTCCCGGCTTACGCAGTTTTGGCGGAATTTCCGGCTTCCCGAAACCAAGTGAGTCGGATACGGACGCTTTTATTGCCGGTCACGCATCCTCCTCGATTTCAGTAGCTCTCGGGATGGCCAGAGCACGGACAATCACGGGCAGCAGTCATAAAGTTTTGTGTCTTACCGGAGACGGCGCTCTGACGGGAGGTTTGTCGTTCGAAGCGCTTAACGATGCGGGGCAGAGCGGAGAGGATATAATTGTTATCCTGAACGATAACGGTATGTCCATAAAGAAAAATGTGGGAGGCATCGCTAGCGCATTAGCCGTACAGCGCGTCAAACCGGCTTATTACACCTTTAAAAAGGCTTACAGAAAATTGCTGTTTTCTATTCCGGGAGGAAAAGTACTATACCGGGTAAACCACAGCATTAAAACAGCCGTGAAGCATGCCATATTTAACTGCAGTATTTTTGAGGATCTCGGCTTTAAATATCTGGGGCCGGTAGACGGGCATGACATTAAGAAACTGGAGTATTTTCTGGGCGTAGCAAAAAAGGAGAAAGGCCCGGTACTTATCCATGTTGTGACACGGAAGGGATACGGGTATCCTTTAGCGCAGAATAACCCCGATCTATATCACGGCGTACCTCCGTTTAATCCGAAAATTGGCGTTAATCATAAAACAAAAGCTTGTTTTTCTTCTGTTTTCGGCCAGACGGTTCTGCAGCTTGCCGAGCAGGATCCGAGGATTTGCGCAATAACCGCCGCTATGGAGTCCGGTACCGGTTTGAGCGATTTCGCCGATAAGTTCAGTGAGCGCTTTTTTGACGTAGGAATAGCGGAAGGTCATGCCGTATCAATGGCCGGCGGAATGGCAAAGCAAGGCCTCATCCCAATATTTGCCGTTTACTCGTCTTTCCTTCAAAGATCATATGATATGCTGATTCACGATATTGCGCTGCTTGGTCTTCACGCCGTGTTCGCGGTTGACAGAGCCGGATTGGTGGGTGAGGACGGAGAAACACACCACGGAGTTTTCGATGTGGGGTATTTGTCTCAGATCCCGGGTATGACCGTATGGGCACCGGCCTCATATGCGGAACTGCGGGACATGTTATCACTTGCCGTTAAGACTCAGGGCCCCGCTGCGGTAAGATATCCGCGAGGGAAACAAGGCGCTTATACCGATGGAGGCGCACATACTTCCGTTGTTCTCAGAAAAGGCACCGATGTGACTCTTGTCGGATACGGCATTCTTATCAATAACATTATTGAAGCCGCAGAACTTCTTACTCAGAAAGGTTATACGGCAACGGTAATAAAGCTCGGAATGATATCGCCGCCGGATATGACCGATATATTAGTTTCGGCGGACGAGACCGGTGCTGTTGCGGTAATCGAGGAAGTCGTTCGGGGCGGATGTGTAGGAGAGCGGATTTCGGCTGAATTACTTTCATCCGGCAAAAGACCAAAGCTGTTACTGAAGAATTTGGGCGATTCCTTTGTTCCTCACGGGAGAATCGACGAGCTCATACATGCTTTGGAACTTGATGCCGAGGGGATATGCCGCAGTGTTTATGAGGACTTGCTCGGAGGCGGAGTGTGAAAAAAGAACGGCTGGACACTGTTATACACGCGCGGGGTATGACGACGAGCCGAGAAAGAGCGCGCAGCGAAATAATGAGCGGTCGTGTTTTCGTTGACGGTCAAAGAGCGGATAAACCCGGCATGCTAGTACCTGAAGGCGCACAAATTGAGCTTCGAGGCACCGGGCCCTCTTTTGTAAGCCGCGGCGGCTACAAACTTGAAAAAGCTCTCGACACTTTTCAAATCTCCCCGCAGGATTTGATTTGCCTTGACTGCGGAGCTTCAACGGGAGGCTTTACAGACTGCCTGCTAAAGCGGGGAGCGGCAAAAGTATATGCTGTTGATGTAGGATACGGTCAGCTCGCCTGGGCGTTGAGAAATGACCCCAGAGTAATATGCATGGAACGAACAAACGCGCGTTATCTTACCCCAGCCGATATTCAGGATACTCCGAGCCTTGTTGTAATTGATGTTTCCTTTATATCGCTGCGACTGATCCTGCCGGTCGTAAGAGACATCATTTCGGATGACGGACTGGTTATTTGCCTTATTAAACCTCAGTTTGAAGCAGGGCGCGAAAAGGTAGGGAAAAAGGGTGTGGTACGGCAGGCAGAAACACATTCCGAGGTGCTGCGTGACTTTATGGATTATTCCCGAACTATCGGGTTCAAAGTGCTTGGCCTTGATTATTCTCCGGTTAAGGGACCGGAAGGAAACATAGAGTTTTTAGGCATACTGTCTGCAGGGACAATTAATGATGCCGAATTCGACGTCGACAGCATCGTCGCAAAGGCACATAAGGAGCTTGACTGAAATGCAGCCGTTGAGAAAAATAGTTATTTGCCCTAACCCGATAAGAGATGCCGGTTTCGAATTGACAAACGCTATACGCGATTTGCTCAGTACCCGCGGCGCCGAGGTTTCAGTTGTGCCTTTGTTCGATGTTTATACGGGTCAAAACGCTGTGTCTGAGATAACCTCGGCTCTGGCGGACGCTGAATTGATGGTTTGTCTCGGCGGAGACGGGACTATCTTACACACATCAAAATATGCGGCAGCCGCCGGAGTCCCCATATTGGGAGTTAATCTCGGAACACTTGGCTTTATTGCGGATCTTGAACGTGACGGATGGAAGGATATTGCCAAGGTTCTAAGCGGCGACTATATCATCGACGAAAGAATGATGCTTACCGTATCTGTAGTAAGAAGCGGCAAAACAATCGTATCCAATACAGGTCTTAACGAAGCCGCAATAACCAACGGAGCGGGAACACGCTCGGTATGGCTTACCTTATTCAGTGATGGTTTGAAGATTTGCAGGTTTTCCGGAAACGGAGTGGTTATCGCTACTCCGACCGGTTCTACCGGTTACTCGATGTCCGCCGGCGGACCCGTTGTAGAGCCGGCAGCTGCCAGTATGGTCGTTACCCCGGTATGCGCGCATGCGCTTATGGACAAAGCTTTCGTCTTATCAAAAGACCGGCGAGTCATAGTAGAGGTGTATGACGGCTGCCCGGCACAGCTTTCCGTGGACGGAGATCCTGCTATTGCCCTTGAAAGAGGAGATAGTGTACAGATAATACGATCAGATCTTATTACAAGGCTTGTGCATGTATCCGAACGAAGCTTTTTTGAAGTGGTCGGCAGAAAACTAAACTTAGCTATTTGACACAAAGTTGATGGAGGAAACCATATATGAAAACAACCAGACAGGAAAAAATCCTCGAAATCATAGCTCAGAATGATATCGAAACTCAAAACCAACTTATTGAAGCACTTAAAGCACACGGCTTTGCCAGTACGCAAGCAACAGTGTCCCGTGATTTAAGAGAGCTGAGACTTGTTAAAGAGCTTACCTCAGCCGGACGTTATAAATACACAACTCCCTCCGAAAGTAATATTGTGGGATATTCGGATCGCCTGCGTACGATTTTTCGTGAATCCGTGACCTCATTTGCACGAGCACAGAATATTGTTGTTCTCAAGACTCTGCCGGGACTTGCCTCAGCCGCTTGCAGCGCGCTTGACGGAATGTCTATCAGGGATCTTGTTGGGACATTGGGCGGAGACGATACCGCTTTTCTCGCTATGACGGACAACAACGCAGCGGAGATTTTTTGCGCACAGATAAAGTCGATGCTTTCATAAACCACCGAACGGAGATATCTGATAATGCTCGATTTACTTCATATAGAAAACATAGCGGTGATCGAGAAGGCCGATATTGAGTTCGGAGCTGGGCTAAATGTGCTTACAGGTGAAACCGGCGCCGGGAAATCTATTATTATCGACGCATTAAGTGCGCTTCTGGGCAGTCGGGTAACGCGCGAACTTGTTCGAGCCGGTTGTTCTGCCGCACTTGTTTCCGCACAATTTTCACTCTCGGCATCCATTGAAAAATGGCTTGCGGATAATGATCTTCCTCCCGGAGAGGATGGAGTTTTGCTTATATCACGGCGAATAAGCGAAGACGGCAAAAGCGTATGCAGAATTAACGGCTCCCTCTCAACAGTCGCACAACTGCGTTCTCTGGGTTTACTAATTGCAGATATACACGGTCAGAACGACGGAGCGGGACTGCAGCGGGAATCAACTCATTTAGGTTATCTGGACGAATTTGCCGGGCTTAAAACTCAAAGAGATGCATACAGCGGCCTTTATCATTCTTATATCTCCTGTCGTGCTGAACTTGAAACTGCAAAGTCGAATGAACTCGGTAAAGAGCTGAAGATGCAGGCGCTTAAAACAATGATATCAGAATTAGAGGAAGCAAGCGTAAAGGAAGGCGAGTGGGAACTGCTCAATGATCGGCGTGATCTGTTGAGAAATGCCGGAAAGCTGAAAAAAAGGATAGACGCGGCGTACAATGCAATGTACGGTGACGATAACAACGACGGAGCTCTCGCTCTTATAGACACCGCGCTGGCGGAAATCGAGCTGGCATCTAGAGTGACCGAAAGTCTAAGCGGATTGGCACAAAACCTGGAAGATCTCCGTTATCGCGCGGAGGATATCACCGATACTCTATCGTCATATAAGAATTCAATGGATTTTTCGCCGGGGGAACTCGAACGCACGGAAGCTCGGCTTGAACTGCTATCCCGCCTGCAGAGGCGATACGGTAATCTTGACGAGCTTGAATTGAAAGTGCGTACCGCAAAAAACGAGCTTGAAGACACCGAATATCTCTCTGAACGTATTGTCAAGCTGGAAAATGACCTGAGCATACATGAAAAAAGAGCGTTTGAAGCGGCGCTGGGCCTCTCAAAAATGCGCAAAGAAGCAGCACACAGACTGCAAATCCTAATAGAAGACGAACTTAACTCACTGAGCATGCCCGGAGCGCGATTTGAAGTGAATTTTAAAGATAAAGCTATGGATTCCTCAGGCGTAGATGATGTATGCTTTCTGCTGTCTACCAATGCCGGTGAACCCGCAGGGCGCCTTAGCAGGATTGCCTCGGGCGGAGAACTCTCACGTATAATGCTGGCGATAAAGACAGTATTGTCCTCTAGTGATGAGGCCGACGTACTGGTATTTGATGAGATCGACAGCGGTGTTTCCGGTATTGCCGCGCAAAGAGTCGCTGAAAAGCTTTCTGACATTTCATCCGGTAAACAGGTTCTTTGTGTAACACACCTTCCTCAGATAGCAGTAATGGCGGATTACCAATATCTGATTGAAAAAAAAGAACATGCCGGCAGGACATACACCGATGTTCACCTGCTCAACAATGCTCAGCGGGAGAAAGCAATAGCCCGACTTGTCGGCGGAGACAATATTACCGAAACAACAATAAAGAGCGCGGCTGAATTAATACGTTCGGCTTCTGCTTACAAGGAGAGGAATAAATAAAATGACGCTTTTTGATGAACTTAAGGCCAGAGGTCTTATAGCCCAGACAACCGATGAGGATGAAATCAGGACTCTGTTGAACGAGGGGAAGGCGACATTTTATATCGGGTTCGATCCTACCGCCGACAGTCTGCATGTCGGGCATTTTATGGCGCTATGCCTGATGAAGCGGCTTCAAATGGCAGGTAATCGACCTATCGCTCTGATTGGCGGGGGCACAGCTATGATCGGTGATCCTAGCGGAAGATCCGATATGCGGCAGATGATGACTCTCGAAGCAATTATGCATAACAGCGAGCGTTTTAAGCAGCAAATGAGTCGGTTTATTGAGTTCGGTGAAGGCAAAGCAATTATGGTCAATAATGCCGACTGGTTGATGAAGCTCAACTATGTGGATATGCTCCGCGAAGTAGGGCCCTGTTTTTCCGTTAATAATATGCTGCGCGCAGAATGCTACAAGCAGCGTATGGAAAAGGGTCTTTCGTTTTTAGAATTCAATTATATGATAATGCAAAGCTATGACTTTTACATTCTGTATCAAAATTACGGCTGTAATATGCAGTTTGGCGGCGATGACCAGTGGAGTAATATGCTGGGCGGCATGGAGCTTATAAGGCGTAAGCTCGGCAAAAATGCATACGCTATGACTATTACGCTATTGCTGAATTCTGAAGGAAAGAAAATGGGGAAGACACAGTCCGGTGCCGTCTGGCTTGATCCCGAAAAGACTACTCCCTATGAATTTTATCAGTACTGGCGCAATGTCGAAGACTCCGATGTAATAAAATGTCTGAAAATGCTGACTTTTCTTCCCCTGGAGGATATCGAGAAGATGGGTACCTGGGTTGGAGGAGAGTTAAACCGTGCGAAGGAGATTCTCGCTTATGAGCTTACAAAGCTTGTTCACGGACAAGCCAAAGCAGATAAAGCCCAAGAAACGGCACGCGAGATTTTTTCCGGAACCGGAGTAAGTTCGGATATGCCTACAGCGTATCTCACCGAAGACGAACTGACAGGGAACTGCGCCGACTTACTGACGCTGCTTGTTAAATCAGGGCTCGTACAAAGCCGGAGCGACGGAAGAAGAGCCATACAGCAGGGGGGCGTGGAAGTCGGCGGAGAAAAGATTACGGATACCGGTAAAACATATTCCGCCGAACAGCTCAGAGGAGAGGGCATAGTGATTAAGCGCGGGAAAAAAGCATATTCCAGAGTTATTTTAAGTTAGCCTAGGGAGTTATCTTAAATAAGACAAGGGCGCGGACTTATGCCGCGCCCTGATTACGCAGTTGATAAAGCAGCAGCATTGTTTATCAATCAAGTGCCAATCCAAACCAGGCAGGATGATTCAGAGCAGGTCTCGACATTCCGAAAGAAGCTCCGTGCGGAGAAAAAATCCTTATTGAACAGCCGCTCATGGCAAATTTAAAAGCAAGAGCAGCACCGTAGGCAATCTCTTCTCCTGTGGGGCAGAGCAACTCTTTAACAACAAGTTTTTTACCTGTAATTTCAACCGCAGCAATTCCTTTGCCTCTGTTTATGGAAAATAAGCCTCCGCTTTCAGCACATAAGGCTTCAAAATGTCTGTAATAATACGGCATCCATTTCATATGTGTTAAACATGACAGGAACGGTTCCCGCTCTTCGAAATAGTGTTCGGAGCGGATCCTGTTAACTTCAGGTACGCACGTTTGATTTGCACGAACATATATTGTTCTGCAGCGATACGAGTTTGAATAACTTAGGTTCCCGTAGTAACGGAAGAGCTCGCGGCTTGATGGAACAATCGCGGATATACCGCTATGATCGGCAGTTGCGGCGACAGTAAGCTCTGCCCCTATACCGCGATGTCTCGCTTCGGGAAGAACTCCGACACCGTAGACATACGGACACATCAAACTTCTTCCATCCGCGAAAGCAATTTCTCCGCAGCGCAGCGAATAAGCGGCTCCGATCGGATACCCGTCCCTCTCGGCTACAACGGCGGTGTTGTTATCTTTTAAGAAAAAATTACCGAAGAATAAATCTGTCTGAGTATCATTATCTCCAAAACAGTTCTTCCAGATAAGCTTAAGATACGGCTCGTCCGTACGAACGGCAGGTCTTATTGTATATGCATCTGTCATTTGAGTACCGCCAAATACTTTTCGACCATAAAATCAGGGTAATATGAACGTTTTGCCTTTTTAAGATTCGGTAAGCCCATATCCTCTTCACGGTTAATATACTTAGTATCGGGGTATACGCGCATAATATGACGTACAAATTCACGATTTATCATCGAATATGCCCCTGTGGTTTCTGCTATTGCTTTCTCAAAATGCACTACGAAAGTATCCGAAGACAGTTTTTCTCCGATTGCGAACGCTACCGGTTTGCCCTCGGTATACAACAGTCCTCCTATAAGTTCCAGAGGTTCAAAATCACGAAACGCCGTTTTAATAGCAGTTTCTTCTCCTTCGGCTTGCTCATTGCCTTCGCTGTTCCACATCTTAAGAATTTCCGCGCAATCATCGATGTTATCGCTTGTAACCGACTCATATGACCAGTTGTATTCACTTATAAAACGGTTTATGTGATTACGCTTCGCATGAAGCTTTTTACCGCTGAGGTCAGATAGTTTTTGCGCTGAATAAACATAATCGAATAGGTCGCTCAGCGCTGTGAAAGTAAATTTGCCCGGATAAATCGCTTCGAGCATTTTAACTCCCTCGGGAGGTATTGATGTAAGTCTGAAACTTCTGTATTGAGACTCTTCGAGAATTACTTCAATAACGCAACCCAGTTTTTCGGATGACCCGCAGGTACCCAGAGGCCATGAAAACATCTGTAGTCCGTTTGTTTCCGTGCTGATTACCAGGCAGTCACCGACTATTGAAGCGCACGCTTGGTAGACATCACCCCATGCGTAAAGATTAAGAAAACTGAAATCTGCGTTATTTGTATTTGCCGCAGTAATATACGGAAGGATCCAATCCCTGTCCTGCAGCGTTATTCTTTTGTAATCCGTACGGTTTCACTCCAAATCAGTAGGTTCGCACACAAGTATCTTTTATACGTTTTTGTATCGCCTTAAGATCAACAAATGTCTCTGGTCGTTTGCCGGGGTCACGCAGTAGCGCAGAGGGATGATAGATGGCCGTAATGTCGCTTTCACCGTACTTAAACCAAAGGCCGTGCTCCTTTGTTATTCTGAAGTCTTGTTTTATCAGCCTCATTGCCGATATCCTGCCGAGGCATATTATAATCCGCGGTGAGAGCAGCGTTAGCTGCCTGTCAAGCCAGTGAAAACAGTTATTTTGCTCTTCAGGCAGTGGATCTCTGTTATTAGGAGGCCTGCACTTGACAATATTGGCTATGTATATTCTTTTTCTGTCCAGATTGATCAGCGAAAGCATGTCGTCGAGAAGTTTCCCGGCACGGCCGACAAACGGTTCTCCCAGCAAATCCTCCTGCCTTCCGGGTCCCTCGCCTATGAAAACCACCTCGGCTTCCCTGGAACCGATACCAAAAACCACATTGGTCCGCTCAATGTGAAGCGAGCAGTTCCTGCAGGATCGGCACTCATTTTCTAAAGCTTCCCACTCGGACATTCGTACACCTCTGAATATTACAATTTTCTGCATTATATCACTGCAGTTCGTACAATGCAAACATCAGCGATTTTCGTTATATTTATGTGCAATATGTCAAAATCCCGTATTGTTTTTATATATTAATTATATATTCCTCTTGTCAATAAAGATATCGTGTGCTATAATCTCTGTATATAAGTTAAAGGGGAGTGCTGGCTGGATGAAATTTATCGAGAGTAAACCGAAGTCTTTCTTTTATACTATCCTGCTTGAGATACTTGTACTTTTTGAAATGAGTCTTCTTTCCGGATTCAGATTTGTTCAGCCCGGCAGCGCGAAAGATAAGTATTTAAACGGCACAACCGTTGAAAAGATCGGCAGCCTCAAACTAATGGGTGCCAATGTAGGCTGGAATTACATAGTTTGTTCTGTCTTGATAATTGTTATCATGTTGATTTTCGCTTTTGTTCTGGGTTATAACCGCAACCCGGGCGGGCTGTACGCTATGCTTCTCATGAATATTTTACCTTTTATAGGACTGTTTTGGGCTTATAATTTCTTTTGGGCATTTGGCACTTCTGCTTTTGCACCGGCTATGACGATTTTCGGACTTCAGAAAAACGGGGGTAATACTCTCGGTCAGTCTTTATTTATAATAGCTGTATTAATTTTGCTTGTTGTTGTATGGCTTATCGGCAAGAAGGTCAGAGCCGAGTACGCCAAGAAATATGAGTTCGACTTCTGAAAGATCCGTATTTTG
>JAAYBW010000157.1 GCA_012729975.1 Clostridiales bacterium | reverse complement strand
GAATTCGCGAGCATATATTTGCCCACTACGTCGGGAAATACGTGGCATTGCACATCAACGCGCATAACTGTCCTCCTTTTATACCGAACACCGCATATAAAAAACCGATTTGACCTTATGCGGCTTAATAAAGAACTACGCCATTCGCCGCGGACCGGCAATTGCTTATTTGAATTTACGCTCATGCCGAGTGGCTGTATTATACCAGAGATTATAATGAATTCAACCGGGAAGGCAGCCGGTTATCATTCTGTGACCTTCTTTTTAGGCCTTTTTTGGTATCTTTTCATAAAGAAATCGGCAAATAAGTTGAGCTCCCTGTCCTTCATTGATATAATTGCATAAGACCCGGCCGCGCCGACGGATAGCACGATGCGGATATCGGCCGAAAAGCAAGCACAAACAACACATCTACAAAAATTTCCATCTGATAATGACAGGGGCAGATATGAGATGAAATATATTCTGGCATTGGATCAGGGCACGACTTCTTCGCGTGCCGCGCTCGTTGATGAAGGACAAAATGTCTTGTCCGTTTTATCGCGTGAGTTTCCGCAAATCTATCCCAGGGAAGGCTGGGTGGAACATGACCCGATGGACATCTGGTCCACTCAATACGGCGTGATGATGGAAATGATGGCGAAGAGCGGCGTTTCCCCGCAGGAGATTGCCGCGATCGGAATAACCAATCAGCGGGAAACAACAATCGTTTGGGAAAAGGAAACGGGCAAACCCATTTATAATGCCATCGTATGGCAATGCCGCCGCACCTCTTCGCAAATCGACGAGTTGAAAGCGAACGGCTATACCCAAATTATACGCGAAAAGACGGGTCTCATTCCCGACGCGTATTTTTCCGCGAGCAAAATCAAATGGATTCTGGACAATGTAGAAGGGGCGAGGCAGCGCGCAGACAGGGGTGATTTGCTGTTCGGCACGGTGGATTGCTGGCTCATCTGGAAGCTGACGGACGGCAAGGTACACATAACGGACGTTACCAACGCTTCGCGGACGATGCTCTATAACATTTCCGCGATGGATTGGGATGACGAACTGCTTAAAGTCTTTGATATCCCGCGGTCGATGCTGCCCGCAGTAAAAGCTTCGGGCGCTTTTTACGGGTATGCCAATGTGTCGGGAGAGCAAATTCCGATTGCCGGCGTGGCAGGCGACCAGCAATCTGCCCTCTTCGGGCAGGCTTGCTTTTACAAGGGCGAGGCGAAAAATACATACGGCACGGGCTGTTTTCTGCTCATGAATACGGGCGGTAAGCGCGTGACAAGCGAAAACGGCTTACTCACAACGGCAGCGGCAACCCTGGAAGGCGAACAGCACGAATATGCCCTCGAGGGCAGTGTATTTGTCGGCGGCGCGGTTATTCAATGGCTGCGAGACGAAATGCGCTTTTTTACCGAGAGCCGTGACGCGGAATATTATGCGCAAAAGGTGGAAGACACGGGGGGCGTTGTTGTTGTGCCCGCATTTACGGGTATCGGTGCACCTTATTGGGATATGTACGCGCGCGGCGGTATTTTCGGCATAACAAGAGGCACAAAGCGCGAACATATAATTCGCGCGGCACAGGAAGCGATTGCCTATCAAAGCGCGGATTTGCTCTGCGCTATGGAAAAGGATACCGGGGTCAGGCTGAAAGCGCTGAAGGTGGACGGCGGAGCCTCCAGAGATGCGTTTTTAATGCAGTTCCAGGCGGATATTTTAAACGCGGAAGTTATAAAACCGCGCACGCATGAAGCAACGGCGCTTGGAGTGGCGCTGTTGGCGGGCTTGACGGTGGGGATCTGGAAAAACCGGCAGGAAATCAAAAGCCAGCAGACCATCGATAAAACATTTTATCCCCAAATGGACGAGCATACGAGGAATAAGAAATTCGGACGCTGGCACAAGGCTGTCGAGCGCTGTCTGGGCTGGGAATCGGAAGAATGAGATAAATGGATCCGCGGCAATATTCGTTTTAAACACCGTTACAGGAACTGCAGATTATGACGGACGATTGCGTGGATGAGGTAAAGCGCGCGTTTTAAGCCTGGGCGTAAAATGTACAGTATCAGAATAAGCTGTGTTCTTAATACTCATTAACAGACATATCAACTAATCCCGACTCGCCGTGAGCCGGGATTAGTTGTTTGTCTATTAAATTAATGTTTTGGGTTTTTAGGTATTGCCGGATTACGGTACGATCAGCCTGAAAACGTACTCATATCCGTCAGCTTCATAATCCTCAGCTTCCGCGATGTACGCGCCTTGTTCGGAAACAACCGCGCTGACATAGTATGTTCCCTCAGAAAGGCTTTGTACGCTCATAAACGGTTCATTATGGATTATCCGCTCATAGCTCCCGTCAAATACAGAAATATAAATAAGTTTCCCTGCCTGGCCGGCATTGAACACAATTCCGCTGCTTAATGTCAGTGTCGGCAGCTCCGTATATATCTCAGGCAGCGTATAAGAAACGCTCATACCGTCCCCCATGAGCCAGTTACCTTCATGCCAGGTCTTGACCCACAGATGGTTTTTATAAGGAGTTACTGTCTCGCCGTTTGACGTGACGGATACAGCGTCATCCGGGTAATAGACGTCGTTTTCCAAAACCGTGTATTTCTCCGAAAAAGCATCCGCGGATACTCCGCCATAAACAAGCTCGCCGTCTTTTGTTGTGCTGAGCAGTACAACGCTCTTTTCAAGCAGGGAGTTCACCTCGGCAGCGAAGGAGTCCATCTCGATCTGCTTTTCGGGTGTAGGCAGATCATCGGGATTTGCGCTGAAATCCACCGCTCTGCTCTTTATAACATTTTCAGTGCCGCCCTCCAATGTAAAAAGCTCATAATGGTAATTTGCCCTGCCCTGAAACATGGTGGGATTGTAGCGAAGAAGATAAAATCCGTCATCTCCGCTGTACAGGAACAGCCCGTTCCAACCGGCGTGCGCGGCGGCAGCATCCTCACTCCAGAGCACGGAGCCATCTGACTTAATGACCTTTAAGGTGTATACACCCGCGTATGTCTCGGAGACTTCAAAGCTCTCATCCTCACCGTCTCTGTCCGGATCGGCGGAACCGAAAGACAGGGGAAGAGCACCAAGGCGGTGCGAATTTATAAATTCCGCAACGTTCTCGCTGCGGATGTCGATGAAATTACCCGGTATCGACCCGGCATTCAAACGAATATACTGTGGCTTTTCGTCGTCGCGGCTGCCTGCCAGTATAAGCGAAAAGATTTCGTTTATCTCATACACGCGGCTATACATGCCGGTGATTTCCTCTGTATAAGCAAACCCGTCAAAGTCATGCCATGTCAGATCATTGCCCTTTTGAGACAGAATGATGACATCGTCCGGAGAAAGCTTTTTCACCTCCGCCGGAAAGGCATCCCTTTGCGCGGAAACAATCGGATTATCCGTAAAATCCGGTTTAAGACCTCCCGGATTCATCAGAAAGTATACCGCAGCGAGGATGCAGACTACACCGGTAACGACGATTATCCGGAATGCCGGCTTTTT
>JAAYBW010000156.1 GCA_012729975.1 Clostridiales bacterium | reverse complement strand
GTCATAGCAGCAGCGCTTGATGCTGTGAAAACGGAGTTTTGCGTGTAAAGTGTGTTGCTGCGTGGTAAAATCAGGACTGAGCCTGTCGGGTAATAAGTTTTGAATGTACAAGGCTGTTTAGTTTTATATAATTAGCTTGGCACGGGTTTTACGCCGGTTTTCGCGAGGTTCTCCTCCAACCGGCGAAGGAGACTGCTTAGAGAATGGAGAAATGTAATGAAGGGAATCATTTTATCGGCCGGCAAGGGGTCGAGACTCTATCCGGCAACAAAGCCGGTTTGTAAACCTCTTATACCCCTGTATGACAAGCCGCTGATATACTATCCGCTGGATGTGCTGCTTCGGGCCGGGATAACGGAGATACTGATAATAGTGCCGCCGGATCTGCAGCAGCCCTTTGAGCAGCTGTTCGGGGACGGAAGCGGCCTGGGAATATCAATATCCTATATAGAGCAAAAGGTTCAGCGGGGGATAGCGGACGCGTTTCTTGTCGGTACAGATTTTATAGGACGGGACGATGTATGTCTGGTTTTAGGCGACAATGTTTTCTATGGTCCCGGTCTGGACGATTCCCTGATGAGAGCCAGGGAGAATAATACGGGAGCCACGGTTTTCGGGTATTACGTGGATGATCCCAGGCCCTTTGGTGTTGTGGAGTTCGATGAGGACGGAAAGGTTCTGTCCATAGAGGAAAAACCGGCCAACCCCCGGTCAAACTATATTGTGCCGGGACTGTATTTCTATGACAACAGGGTTGTCGAAATAGCGCAGTCCATTAAACCCTCGGAAAGGGGAGAGCTCGAAATAACCTCGGTGAACAACGAGTATCTCAGACAGGGCATGCTTAATGTTGTGAAATTCGGGCGGGAGTTTTTCTGGGCAGACGCGGGAAACGCCGACAACCTTCTCGGCGCCGCCAACACCATACGAGTTTTGCAGGGCTATACGGGTTCCGTCATAGCCTGTGTAGAGGAGACGGCCTACAGGCACGGTTATATTGACAGGGACAAGCTCCTCGAAGCGGGCATGGGTATGAAATCCACCGAATACGGAAAGTACATACTGAGTCTGTGAATTTATTATTTTCAGGTAGTGATTATGTCTGATATCAAAAACGGTAAAACAGGCGAGGCGCTGAAAAACAATATAATTTTTCTCATGGCGGCAGTTGTGCTCATGACGTGTGCCGGGCTTTACGCTGACAGCTCTGTTCGCATGAGTAATATCGCGTTGCTTATTTCGGTATTTCTTATTCCTCTTTTTGCCTTTGTCGCCGGGCTGCGTTTGAAGCTGTCAAAAGATAAAAACGGACTGAGGCCGGGCAGCCTTGTAATGATTGCGGCCGCGTATGCGGCACTGAAGTTAATAAGCTGCTTTGTCGGCGTTTATATCCTGGGAAAAAACCTCCGGGATGCATTCGTGTACGAAGACAGGGCGTGGATATTCCCCGCGCTTATTGTTTGGGTTTTGGCGGCACGGGTGATGGGGCGAATGAAACCTGCCGCGGGCATTTTGGCGGGGGTTGCATTGGGAATAGCCGTAGGATTTCTGCCTGCCTTTCCCCTTTCGGATTCAGTCTCGGGAACTTTTGTTTTCCTTCCTTTTTTTCTGGCCGGGAGTTATCTGGGTGACAAGCGAGCGGTTGATGCCACCGACAAGCGTCCGTTACAAATTGCGTCATTCGCTGCCGCGTCTTTGCTTTTTATCGTGCCGGTGCTGATAAACGCAAGAGTGCCGGATAACATCGGCGAGCTGTTTTTCGGGCGCCTCATATCCGGCAACTTCATATACAGGCTTGCGGCTCGCCCTGTGGCCTATGCTGTTTCGGCTGTCGCAGCCGCGCTTTGGTTTTGCGGAGTGCCGCGCAGAAAATTTGTCTTCACGGGTTTTGCCGGTCGGGCGTTTCAGGTGTATTTCTGGCACTATATAGTAATCGAGCTGTGGCTGCACATGGACATGAACGCCATATTCGGCCAGATTTGGGCGGAGCACTGGAAGCCGTTCTTCTTTGCGTCCGCCGCTATTGTCATGCTTTTTATCGCAATCATTCCCATGCCCCTTTTCAGCAGGTTTCCGGAGCGGGTTTTGGCGGGAAGGTGGCATCTTCAGGGCGAAGGTGATCCCGTTTTCAAAAGAATTAGACAATACAGCTTCCTGTTCAGCGAGCTTGTGAAAAGAAATTTCAAGAAAAAATATAAGCGCACCGTGCTGGGCATGCTTTGGAGCATTCTGTCACCGCTGCTTACCCTACTGGTAATGTGGCTGGTGTTCAGCCGGTTTTTCGGAAGAAATACCGCTCATTATGTTATATATCTTTTTTCCGGAAACCTTGTTTACTCATATTTTCGGGAATCCACGGGTGAAGGCATGACGTCGCTGGTGTCAAACGCGGGAATATTCACAAAAGTGAATGTGCCGAAGTATATGTTTTTATTTTCACAGAATGTGACATCGCTCATAAGCTTCGGGCTGACGCTCGTAATTTTCTTTGTTTTTGTTGCCATAGACGGTATCGCATTTACCTGGAAATTCATGCTGCTGCTGTATCCCATACTCTGTCTGGTTGTTTTTAATCTGGGCCTTGGGCTCATACTCTCCGCACTGCATGTATTTTTCAAGGATATTCAATATCTGTGGAGCATATTTACTTTGCTTTTGATGTATATGTCCGCGATATTCTACAATATTGACAGCTATTCGCAGACGGCTCAGAACCTTTTCCTGCTCAACCCGGTTTATGTATATATCAGGTACTTCAGGAAAATAGTCATAGAAAACACGGTTCCTACGCTCTGGTTTCACCTGATTGCCGCGGGGTATGCGATATTCTTCTTCTATTTGGGTTTTTATATGTATAAAAAGAATAATACCAAATTCCTGTATTATGTATGACGGAGGATACGATATGGTGCTGAGTATAGAAGATGTATCCATCCGCTATGTAACAGGGGATTTTAAGGATATCGGACTCAAGGAATGGGTCATGCGCCACCTGACAGGCAACTATAAGACGAGGGAATTCTGGGCTGTCAACGGCGTTTCGTTCAACATGAATCACGGCGAAATGCTCGGTATTATCGGTACAAACGGAGCGGGCAAGTCAACGCTGCTCAAGGCTGTGGCAGGGATAATGGAGCCTACGAAGGGGCATGTGCAAAGAAACGGCAGCGT
>JAAYBW010000155.1 GCA_012729975.1 Clostridiales bacterium | reverse complement strand
TCCCGGCTTCGAGCTGAAAAATGTGACTTTCTCACTTGAGGAAGGCTACATTATGGGCTTTATAGGCCGAAACGGCGCGGGGAAAACGACAACTCTTAAATCAATCTTAAATCTCGTACATCCCGAGGGCGGGCAGGTGATGATGGGCGGGCTTGATTTCAAAGACAATGAGCTCGACTGCAAACAGCTGCTCGGCTGGGTTTCCGGAGCGGCGGATTATTATCCCAAGAAGAAACTGGGGACCGTCGTTGCGGTTGTACGCCGCTTTTATGAAAACTGGGACGACGGGGTCTTTTCGGGCTACTTAAAGCGCTTTAAGCTCGATCCCAACAAGAAGATAGACGAACTGTCCAACGGTATGCGGGTGAAGTTTGCGCTCGCCCTAGCGCTGTCACACCGGGCCCGCCTTTTTATTCTGGATGAACCGACAAGCGGTCTTGACCCCGTGTCGCGCGACGACCTGCTCGAAGTATTTCAGTCGCTGGTGGAAGACGGCGAGCGAAGCGTATTGTTTTCGACCCATATAATCTCCGATCTTGAAAAATGCGCCGACCTGATAACATATATAAAAGACGGCGCTGTCATCGCAAGCACGGAGCTGCCCGAATTTGTAAACGCTTACAGACTTGTTTGCGGCACGGAGCGGCAGCTTTCGCATGATGCTCTGAAAAACCGGATAATAGGTTTGCGAAAATACGCCTACGGTATGGAGGGGCTTATAAAGACCGACGATATCCCGTCCGGCTGCGAGGCGCAAATCATGCCGGCTGATCTGGAGTCGATCATGATATATATTGAAAAGGAGTGAGGGATATGCTCAAATTGCTGTATAAGGAATTTCGTCTCGCTTCACATCCGTCGTCGTTTATTTTCCTGGCTCTGGGCGCGATGCTGCTTATACCGGCCTACCCCTACTTTGTCGTGTTTTTTTACACTTGTCTGGGTATTTTCTTTGTTTTTCTCGCCGCCCGCGAAAACCATGACACGGTATTCACCGTTTCGCTGCCGGTACGCAAACGCGACGTCGTTAAAGCCCGCGTTTTTATGGTGGTGATTATCGAGCTGGCCCAGCTTGTCATCGCGGTCCCCTTTGCCCTGTTGGGTGCCGCCATAAATCCCAACGCGGAAGGCAACGCGGTGGGAATTGAGGCAAACCCGGCATTCTTCGGCCTGACTCTCGTGATGTTGGCTTTGTTTAATATCATATTCATACCCACGTTTTATAAAACCGCGTATAAGGTGGGGAAAGCTTTTGCGGCGGCCGTTATACCCCTTGGCCTGTACATTATTCTTGCCGAGGGCATTGTCCGGTTCGTGCCCGCGCTTAAAACGACGCTGGATACGACGGACGCGGCGTATCTTCCGGTGCAGCTTATCGTTCTTGCCGCCGGTGCCGTAATATTCGCCGCCGGAAACATCGCCGCGTTCAGACTCGCGGCCGCCCGCTTTGATAAGGTTGACCTTTAACGATGGATATTATCATTTCAACGGCATCCGACGAGCCTATATACAGACAGATAGCGCAGCAGATATCCGCGCAGAT
>JAAYBW010000018.1 GCA_012729975.1 Clostridiales bacterium | reverse complement strand
TGCTGCGCCGGACTAACGCCGCAAAGCCATCAAAACGCGCTCGAGGCGATGAGGATGTGCCACATAAGGATAAGGTGACCGCGGGGCGGGTTACATCACTATCACGGGCTTAACCGCACGGCCTTCCGAGTTTGCTCTAAAGGCTTCGTTTATCTCGCCGAGCGGGAAGGCGGTGATAAGTTTTTCAACGGGGAATCTGCCGTCTTTCCAAAGACCGATGAGATACGGGATGAAGCTTTGGGGTACGACCCGGCCTTCCACTATGTCTCCGTCCCAGCTTTTTTCCGCTTCGCGGTCCTCGTCGTCAAAGGCGGGCAGGCTGCCGAAGCCTAAAGAAGCGCCTTTTCCCCGAAGCCCGAGGGCTTTGAGAGCGATACGCCGAAGATCATCGTCCGCGCTTGTGTCCAGAGCGAAATCCAGGCCGGAAGATATTGATTTGATCTGCGCGGCTAAATCGGGCCCCGATACGCAGTGACTCGCGCCGAGACTTTCCGCCAGTTCAAGACGCGCGGGGAAACGGTCCGCGGCAATGATGGGATAGCAGCCCGCGATCTTTGCGGCCATAACAGCCGAAAGACCCACGGTTCCGACGCCGGTAATAAGTATGCCCTGTCCCGCCAGCGGAGCAAAGCAGTTTAAAACGGTGCCCGCTCCAGTCTGGATGCCGCAGCCGAAAGGACCGGCGAGTGTCATATCCATATCCGGATCGATTTTTACGGCGCTGCGCCGGCTCACAACCGAGAACTCGGCAAAACCTCCCTGGCAGAAAAACGGTATGACAGGCTCGCCGCACGCGGAAAGGGGCGTATATCCGCCGGGCCTCATGCCGTCCATCAGTTGTCTGTATATCCGACAGGCATAAGGCCTGCCTGCGACACATTCCGAACACTCTCCGCAGCTCGCGTAACTGAGCGCGACCTTGTCGCCGGGCATGAAGTCCGGGCAGCCGACGGCTTCCTCCACCGTGCCGCAGGCCTCGTGGCCGAGCACAATCGGTGTGCGCCAGGGGCTTTGCCTTTCCATTTCGTCGGTATGGCATATGCCGCAGGAATGGATTCTTACCAGCAGCTCACCCTCGCGCGGACGGGCAAGTTCGAGCGTTTCTATATTCAGTTTTCCGCCGGGTCGCCGAAGTACGGCGGCTTTTATTTTCATACGTGCATCTCCTTATACGGAATCTTCCGCGAAAAAGCACGAGGCCTCGCTTAACAGTATTTTTCCGCTTCCCCGTGCGCGGAGCATGTGATCGGCACCGGATATAATAAGCAGCCCGGCGCCGGTGAGCTCGCTGAAACGGCGCGCGTCCTCCGGCGGGGCGATAGTATCGGTTCCGCCGTGAAGCATGAAAAGCTCGCTGCCGCAGCCCTGCCGGTAAGCGTTAAATACATTGTTTTCAGAGAGTTCGCGGCGAAAATCGCGGGTTATTTTAATCGGGCGCGGCCAGCCTTCCTCCCGGCGCAGGTAAAAGCCGCTGCAGTCCGACTGCTCGCGCTGCATTTGCGTCATCGACCGTTCCAGAATTGCGGACATGTCGAGCGCGGCGCTGCAAAGAAATGCTTTTTTACCCGCGTGAGGCCGAAGTGCAAGGTACATAAGTGTTATATAAGCGCTGAAGCTCACGCCGAAATATCCTATCATTACACTCGGAAAGCTTTCGGCAATATGCGCCTCGACCGCCGCCATGCTGTCAAGACAGCCGGAAAACGTAAGCTCCTCGTCATCGGGCCTCGCGCCGTGCCCGGGCATGTCAAAGGCGATCACACCGGCGCCTGTTTTTTGAAGCTCGCCGGCGAGCGATTGCGGCAGGGGATTTTTTGAGCTGCTTCCGAAGCCGTGGCCGACTATGACGGCAAGGCGTTCGCCGCCGGTCATGCTGCTAAGGCAGGGCACCCGGCTGTCCCCGCAAAGTACGGTTATTTTATCCAATTTGTTCCTTCGCCTCCCGCGGCCCGACGAGCCGAAAACGATTGCATATATAATGATACGGTATTATAATGACATATTATCTAAAAAAAGCAAAGTCTGAATTCCGGGGGTATGCAGAAAGATGAAAACCATTGAGGAGATCAATGACAAGATAAGATCGGGCAGCGCCGCCGTCATGACTGCCGAGGAGGTAGCCGCGATGACCAAAGAGCGGGGCGTGAAAGAAACCGCGAAGCGCGTCGATGTCGTAACTACCGGTACGTTCAGTCCGATGTGCTCAAGCGGAGCCTTCCTGAATTTCGGCCACAGCGAACCGCCGATAAGAATGAACAGGGTGCTTTTAAACGATGTTCCCGCCTACGCGGGAGTGGCGGCTGTGGACTGCTATATAGGTGCCACGGAGGCGAGCTTATCAAGGGGGATGGAATACGGCGGCGCTCACGTTATAGAAGACCTTGTGGCGGGC
>JAAYBW010000017.1 GCA_012729975.1 Clostridiales bacterium | reverse complement strand
TTAAAAATCCGGCAAGCGGTATGAGCCGCTTGCCGGATAAGCTATTATTGCTTGTCTGAGCCAGCCAGCGCTTGCTTACTGCTTGGCAAGATAATCATCGTAGGCGTCCTGATACAGATCCAGGATATCCTGAAGTCCGAGGGTGTTGAGTGTGGCGACATAGTCGTCCCATTCGTTAACATTCCTTGAACCGTCGATGAAAGCGCTGAAGTTCTCGGCAATATAGGTTATGATATCGCTGCTGTATATTCTGAGAGCATCCTGCTGCTCGGAATTTAAGCGCGCGCCCAAGGGGTATGCGTCGGCGGCGTCATAGTGCTCGTTCATCCATGTTGTCCAGGACGCGACGGCGGCAAGAGGTTTCGCTCCGCCTTCATGGAGAAGCTGAACGTCGGACGCGGAGATACCGGCTTCCACAAGAGCGCCGATCGTGTAAACGCCTACCAGGCCGGAGAGAGGAATGCCGTCGGGGTTGTTAAGAGCCCACTCGGTGTTGCGGCGTTTGCCGTCTTCACCGATCTCGGTGATTTTGCCTTCTGGACCGTAGGCGTACAGTTCCCAGCCCTCGGGGCTGTAACGGTAGTCCATCCACTTCATGGCGAGCTCAAGATTTGTGTTCTTCACCGCAAAAGCCACGTTGCCGGCGCCTATGCGGGTTCTGATGCTGCCTACGTGCATAACCTGATCAGCAGTGACCAGAGGCTTCTGGATGGGTGCCCAGTCGCAGTTGGGATCAGCGGTCAGCTTGTTGGCTTCAACGATGCCGGCCGCGCTCATTGTCTGATAGGCAACCTCGTTGTTATAGGTGCGGTTGGAGAAAAGAGCCGCGTAAATATAAGAAGACCAGTCGGGGTTGATAAGTCCGGCGTTCATGAAGCTGTTGAGCTTTGTTACCAGCTGCCTGTCGCCGTCGGTTGTGCAGCCCAGCACCACGCTGCCGTCTTTGAGGAACACGGGGGGCAGAGAAATGGTAACAATCTGGCTGAGGTTGCCGAAAGAGTTAAACTGCCAGTTGCCGGTAGCTTCCAGCGTTCCGCTCAGCCACATGGGGAATTCGCAGGTGTCGATATTGCTCTTTATGAGGCCGAGAGCATTCTCGAGGTCATCCCAGGTGACGATTTCGTCAGCCTTCATGTCAAGCTTGTCAAGCCAGTCCTGACGGATGCAGTATCCCATTTCGATTTGCGGGGCATTCTTCGTGAGGCAATAAGCATAAGGAACGATGTCTTCGGCAAAGAATACAGCCTCATAAGTGGCCGCGTCGACGCCGGAGTTCTTTACTTCATACAGGTAATTGGGCATGAAATCTTTATAATCGTAGATATTAACCAGATATTCGTCCTCAATAGCCTGCAGCGGGGAACCGGGATAGTACATAGATGCATTGGACATTATGTCGCACAGGTCGTCGGAGTTGAGGAGTACTGCGAAATTCTCGGCACGGGCCGTAGGCGGAAGCACTATATATTCGACGTTGACGCCGGTGCGGTTTTTTGCCTCCATTGGCAGATCGGTTTCGCCGTAGCCTCTATCCGTCGGAAGGTACTGCATCGAATAGTTGGTTAACCAATATGTCAGTACATCATCACTTGTGGTCAGCGGCAGCTCGTAGTTGTAGGGCTCTGCGGCTACCCCATCTTCATCTACCGCGAAGGGCAGGTTGGAAACAGGCTCGCCGGGAGTGGGTTCGGCGGGAGCGGTGGTTTCTCCCGGTGCGGAGGTAGGCGTGGGGGTCTTTTCGGGCGCTGCCGTCGCGGGAGGTTCGGTTGCTGTGGGTTTATTATCGCCGCAGGCAGCGAACAGCACCAAGACCAATGCAACTGCTAAAATAAGCGCCAGAGTCTTTTTCATTGCTATTCTCCTTTCAGATAACTAACAGATACAGCAGTTATTATATTACAAAACTATAGAAATGTCCATATCTGTCAATTAATATATTTGTGATAATTTACAGCAAGCTTCAGCGAATATTATTATATATTTTAGTGAACTTTTGTATTTGCGATCAAGTATTAAGCTCGAAAGCGGATACAGATCCGGAGCCCGCGCCGGTGAAAATGAAGCGATGACTATTGAGGGTTTGAGTAAATAAGTCAGATTAGCCTTTCATCGGGTTTGCTATATATGAATAAATAATTATATATTCAGGTCTGTATACAAATATGTGCGCGGCGGTCCGACGGGCCGCCGCGCTTTTTTAAGGAATAAACGACCGAATATATATCATTTCAGAGCAAAAAAAGCAGCTGTTTAAGCAAGCTTTCGCTCAATATCAATTTAACTTGTTGAAATCGTGAACTTTTTGTGTTAGCTTATGTGTATTAATATTCAAATCAAACCGGAAGGAAGGCTGACATGAGCAATTCTCTTCAAACATTGCTGACAATGGTGCTTTACATGATCGTGATGATCGTCATCGGTGTTTTTTTCTCAAAGCTTGCAAACTCAAACTCGGAGCATTTCTTTATAGGCGGCAGGAGACTCGGACCATGGGTAGCGGCGATGAGCGCCGAAGCCTCCGATATGAGCGGATGGCTCCTTATGGGTCTGCCCGGTGTAGCTTACTGGTGCGGGCTTGCCGACGCGGCCTGGACAGCCATCGGCCTTGCTGTCGGTACATATCTCAACTGGCTTTTCGTTTCCAAAAGGCTGCGCAGGTATTCGATAGCCGCGGGGAACGCCATTACAATTCCCGAGTTTTTCAGCAACAGGTTTAAGGAGAAGAAAAAAGTACTGTTGACTATAGCCGCTCTTTTCATTCTCGTTTTCTTCGCGGTTTATACAGGCAGCTGCTTTGTTACTTTCGGCAAACTCTTCACCCAGCTCTTCGGCATCAACTACATAGTGATGATGCTTGTAGGAGCGGTGTTCGTACTCGCCTATACATTCCTCGGAGGTTTTCTCGCAGAAAGCACGACGGACTTTGTACAGGGAATCGTCATGATTTTCTCGCTGGTCGCGGTTCTCGCGGTAGGTACGGTCGCCGCGGGCGGAGTCGGAGCCGTAATAGACAACGCCAGAGCCATTCCGGGCTTCTTCGAGTTTTTCGGGATAGCCAGCCCGACAGTGGACGCTTCGGGAGTCCAGCAGATCTCGGCCTCGGGAGCGGCGTTATTCGGCGACGCGGGGTCTTACGGATTTTTAACTATACTTTCCACTCTGGCATGGGGACTCGGGTATTTCGGAATGCCGCAGGTTTTGCTGCGCTTCATGGGGATAAGATCCACGGGAGAGCTCACGAAATCACGCAGGATTGCCGTTATCTGGGTTGTAATCTCTCTTGCTGCCGCGCTGTTTATCGGCATCATAGGCCGCGCGCTGTATCCCACGAAGCTGCTGACATCATCGGAATCCGAAAGCATATTTATCGTTATATCCTCGACTTTGATGAATCCTCTGCTGGCAGGCATAATGATGGCCGGTATACTTGCCGCGACCATGAGTTCATCCGACTCGTATCTGCTTATAGCCGCGTCGGCTTTTGCACGCAATATTTACCAGGGAGTCATTAAAAAGGACGCGACAGACAAGCAGATAATGAGAGTAAGCCGTATTACTCTTCTTGTGGTAGCGGTGGTCGGAGTCATTATAGCTTTGGACGCAAACAGCGTTATATTTAAGGTCGTCAGCTTTGCGTGGGCCGGTTTCGGCGCGACCTTCGGGCCCATTATGCTGTTTTCGCTGTTCTGGAAGCGGACCACTCACGCGGGAGCGGTCGCCGGAATGCTCGGCGGCGCCTGTATGGTCTTTTTCTGGAAACTCGTTATAAGACCTATGGGCGGTGTGCTCAATATCTATGAGCTTCTTCCGGCTTTCATATTCTCCTGCATACTTATAGTGGTTGTGTCGGCTCTCACCAAAAAGCCGTCAAAGGAAATAGTTGATGAGTTTAACGCGGTCAAAGCAATGACCGACTGATCTTGTGACAGGTTTT
>JAAYBW010000154.1 GCA_012729975.1 Clostridiales bacterium | reverse complement strand
TACGAATTATGATATGATATCCTTAAAGTACGGTTTGTGAGGGGGATATCATATGCCAACAAAGAAATATAACATTGAGCTAACTGATAACGAGCGACGCGAGTTGACAAAAATCGTCAAGAACGGAACATCCCCTGCAAAAGTCATTAACCGAGCCAATATATTGTTAGCATCTGATTCGTCGACGGGAAAAGCAATGACTGTGGTGCAGACTGCAGAACGGTTTAATACAACCCCGACAACAGTACAGACCGTAAGAACTGAGTATGCTCAGTCGGGAATCAGCGGTGCTTTGTATAGGAAAAAGCGGGAAACACCGCCGGTACCGGCGAAAGTCGATGGTAATCTTGAAGCCCATATTATCGCAGTTTGTTGCAGCAAGCCCCCAGACGGTTATGAACGATGGACGTTGCGGCTCATTGCCGATAAATGCGTAGAACTTGGGTATGCAGAATCGATTTCACATATGACGATCAGCCGAACCTTAAAAAAAACCAGCTTAAGCCACACTTAAACAAGAGTTGGTGCATACCGCCAAATCATAATGCGGCTTTCGTTGCAGCAATGGAGGATGTTCTCGAAGTATACAGCCGCCCATATAATGAACGCTTTCCTGTGGTCTGCATGGACAAGAAACCATTACAACTCCTTGCAGACGCGCGAAAAAGAATCAAGCTTGAACCGGGCAGGTCCGAGCGAATCGATAACGAATACATACGCAAAGGTACCTGCAGCATTTTTCTATTCACTGAACCTTTAGGTGGTTGGCGGCATGCTGATGCTTGTGAGCATAGGACAAAGCTCGATTGGGCTATCCATATTAAATGGTTATTGGAACAATACCCGAAAGCTGAAAAGATTGTGATGGTCTTGGATAACTTGAATACCCATAATATATCATCGCTTTATGAAGCATTCGCTCCAGATGTTGCTTTAAGAATGGCTAAGCGTCTCGAGATTCATTACACGCCAAAGCATGGCAGCTGGCTCGATATTGCTGAGATAGAGTTATCTGCTCTTGGCCGTCAATGCTTAGGGAAACGTCGTATTGACAATCTCCATGAGCTTAATCATGAACTCGGTGCATGGCATTCTGACCGGAATCAAAACCAAAAAGGTGTCGACTGGCAGTTTTCTACTGGTGATGCCAGAACCAAACTCAAAAGACTCTATCCTATAATTAAATGATACTTTTAGTTGTTACAGGGTACTAGAATACGGATCCCTCCTATTTGCTAAGAACCAATTCTCATATTTACATATTAAGAAGGCTCCCTTATTCACCGCGTTACTCGCCGTTGAGGATATGCCTGAGCGCGAGCAGGCTGCCGGTAAAGATCAGTGCGACCTTATCGTTTTCTGTAAAAGCCCAGCTTACAACGTAAGCGCGCTTGTCGTAAAACCTAATCTCGTCGGTGGACTTTTCAAAGACCTGTTCGGAAGCTATCGGCTCAAGTTCTTTCTCGTCGAAGAGGTCCGCGATCGTTTGCTCCGAGCGCCAGTAACGCTGCTCCTCGTTAAGCTCGTCCCCTTCCTTTATACCGATTTCTCCATCATAATCATAATAACCGATTTGCCGCGTCTGCTGCTCGCCGAGCACAGCGCTTACGCTTTCTCTTAACGCGTCTTTATCTTTTGCAAGAACTTGAATCTGCCATAGCACGGGTTCGGACTGCTCCAGAGGCACGTACAAGTCTTTTCCCGAAGAAAAAAGCGCTAGTTTAAGGTTTATGGACACGTCCTGACCGAAGAGCGGCGCGTCAAACGAAAGCGAGGCTTCTCCTTCGCCGATTTCTTCGGTCAATTCGTAACCCGACAGCGCCGTGCGCGCCTCGTCCGCTGTCATGCCCCATTCAAGAGGCGAGATGCACGCGTCGTCAGACAGTTCCAGCGTTGCCGGGCTTTTTGAACAACCCAGCAGGAAGCAAAGCGCAAGCGCAAACAGAATAGCTTTTTTCATTTATTACACCTTTCGTGCTATCAAACAGGTATGGGATTCACCGAATATCCATACGAATTCCCATTAACTATAATGTAAAAACCCAACAAGGGTTCGTCCATGCTGCCGGTACCTCGTGGCTCTATTCTAGTTTCTGGAGGAAGGGTAGCATAATCAGAGTAGTATGTGAAAATTGCTGGACTATATTGTGATATGCTAGCAGAATAAAAATAGTCACCGGTTACTAGATTTTCATCTAAATCATATAAGTCTCCGGTTATGGTAAAATACGCATTCATATAAGACACTGTGTTGCTGCCGGATGTACGAGACCATTTTGCAGTAACACCCGAGGGCGATATTCTATAACCGACATCCCAGATATAACCACCCGTATAATAAGCGGTTACCGTCATCGTTATGCTTATCGAACTAATCGGCTCTTCTAAAACCGTACTGGCGCGCGATACTACATATTTACTAAATGAAATTGAGTCAATAATTTTCGCGGGAACCAATCCATCTTTCGTCTCTTGATAACCAGTAAGGAAACTTGACTCAAAAAAACCACCGTCTAAGTTTCTTACAATTTGGATATACTGAGATTCATCGGCTTTTGTAACTACAGTTATCGTAGTGTTCCCATCAAAACATATTCCGTTTGCCTCGAGATACTCCCCGAGAGTGCTCCGTCTTTCTCCGAAAACTGATGCATGTACAGGAATAGAGAACGATGCAAATAGAACTACCGTTAATACAACAGCGATGATACTTTTAAGAGTTTTCATTTAATACCCCTTTCTCACATAATCCAGTCAAAATCAAAACATCACCTGCATAACATATGTATCGGGTCATCGGAGCATACCAGAATAGTCCATTGGACTCAACACCTTTCGTTATTAGCTGAGTGTGATTTGGAATTACCCGAGGCAAATAAGTTCCACCGTTTGCATATTACAGAATTATTAGATTATAAGTCCGCTTGATAACAATTATATAATAATGCTTTCCAGACGAATTGTCAACTATTTCCTGTTTTATAATTCCAGTTTACAGATCCTTACTTACTCCCCTACTGTAGAAAACAAGACAATTCGAAATTCCGTATGAGAATGTCAGTTCGTGTTCATAGACCTGAACCTATACTAAAAGAATATAGCTTGAGAGCACCTGCTGAGGAAAAAACAGCATGTGCTATTTTATGCCCTAAAAACAGAAAGTGAGGTGCGACCTGGTATTAGTATGCATTGTCTCGACAAGCAACG
>JAAYBW010000153.1 GCA_012729975.1 Clostridiales bacterium | reverse complement strand
CGCCCTGCCCGACACAATTATTTGATTGGAAGAAGCTCAATGTAGCCCCTTGTTCCGATAGGCTCTAATTGAATACGAGGGTTTGTCTTATCCCATTGTGCGTTAATTACGCTTGGGTCATATTTTTCAATGGCTGCTTGTACCTCTTCAATGGCCTGACAATAATCCTCCTCCGCAAAGGGCTCACCCTTAAATATCAGATACTTTGCGGCGGAAAGCTCTATCAAGTCAAAGCCATCGGGAATGATGCCGTCATAGGTAAGAGGTACTTCAACGCCCTGCACATATTCGGAAGTTCCTGGCGCAATATAGGCCGCCGGAAGCCACAGGCAAACAGGTTCGCCACTAATGGACTTGATGCTGGTGAGCAAACCCCACACATCACAGCCAACTTCCTCGCAATAAGCAAAATAGTCGGCGGCTTTCACACCTCTTTTAATGATGACTTTCCGTGCCGGTTTTTCAATTGCCTGGATAAATACATTTCTTATTGTTTCCATTGTCTTCTCCCTTCTGGCCTTTTGATATTTGACTCCATAAGGGGTGAAAAGATAAAGAGGAATCGGGCTTTTGGCATATTCCCGCGGATTGCATCCAAACTCGCGAAAGAACGCGCGCTGATAACCGTCCACGCTGCCGAAGCCAAGTCCCAGCGCAATATCAATAACCTTGCAGGATTCATCCCGAAGCCTAAGTGCTGACGTTGACAGCCTTAATCGCCGGATATAATCGGCAGGTGTCATGTTCGTCCAAAGTGAAAACAATCGATAAGAATACCACGGAGAGAAAAAAGATGCTTTGGATAAGTCCGCAAGTGTAATGCTTTCGGCCAAGTGTGTCTCGATATAATCCTGCATTCGCTGGACAGCCTCAATCTGTTCCTCCATTTTTTCACCTCCTCGCAGTTTTTATCATACAGCCACCGAAGAAAGAACTCTCGACTATTTTTGCTGAACTATTTTATTTTACCATATATGCAGATTGCAATCCATCATCCTTACGCAAGCATCAAATGGACTATATTGGGGATATAAAAATAAAACACGCCCTGCTAATTTTGAACATAGCAGGGCGTGTTTTCTATGCGATCATGTTGGGAAACTGAGATTCATTCCTCAAGCAGAGATAATGGCGAAAAGGATTTATCCCATCCTCCACTTATTTTTGCTTGCGACTCTCTTTTATGAATTTACGAACATTCTTCATGCCGCCCACGTCTTTAAACATTCGCTCAAGCTTTTTGCTTTCGATTTCCTTGGCGTTTAAACCGTCATAGCCGGTCTCGATTTTTAGCTTCCGATAGCTGTCAAGGCGCCTTTGGTCAAGGTGCCCATCGCCTAATGCTTGCAGAATGGCACAACCGGGTTCGTTTGTGTGGGTGCAATTATTGAATTTGCATTGATCTGCAAGTGTTTCAATATCCTCAAAACTCTTGGATAAATCAACACTTTCCGCTCCAAGCTCTCGCATGCCGGGCGTATCGATCAGGACAACACCGAGGGGAGACAGAAACATCTCGCGGCCGGTTGTCGTGTGCCTTCCTTTATCCGCTTTACCGACTTCACTGGTGGCAAGTACCTGTTCCCCCAGCAGTTTGTTAATTAAGGTGGATTTCCCTACGCCTGACGAGCCGATAAAAGCAGCCGTTATACCGCTTTTCAGGTAGTGACTAAGTTTTGTTACAATATCGTCATCGAACATCGAAAGGGGAATTACATCCGTGAATGAAGCTACCTGCTCCACCTCGAAAAGAACACGCTCTAAATCCTCGCACAAATCTGATTTTGTCAGCAAAATAACCGGAGTTGCGCCGCTGTCCCAAGCGACAGAAAGGTACCGTTCTAAGCGACTTAAATTGAAGTTTTGATTTAAAGACATACAAATAAAGACAATATCTATATTTGCGGCCACCGGCTGTGCTTGACCGCTGACACCGACAGCAGTTCTTAAAAAGATGCTCTTGCGTGTCAGCACATGATGAATGATGGCGTTGCTGCCTAAACCCTCTGAGGAAACCATAACAAAGTCTCCCACTGTGGGGAAATTTGCAAGCTCATTGGTTTCAAAGCGGAGCTTGCCGGAAATCTCGGCCTGTCGTTCGCTGTTTTCCGTGACAATTTTATAAAGTCCTCTACTTTGAGCGAGCACACGGGCAGGAGATAACTGCGGATAGATGGTCGCCTCGTTTTTGAAACGATCTGTCATGCCGTATTTATCTAAATAATTCAATGTTTTACCTCCTATTGATCAAGCCCATATAGGAAGGAGGCGTTGATTATTATTTTTTCAAGACCTCCTTCCGCGCTACAATCTCCAGCTTACTATTGTTTATTTTCATAAAGCACTCTCCTTTACTTTTAAATCAATTGATACAGTTACTTCAAGCAATTACTGTAATATGTTATTATACAGTTTTCCTGAAGCTAAATCAATTTTAAAAAAGGTGGGAATGTACTAAAGTTAAAGTTACAGAGAAGAGATACTTTCGCAGGATACTCTGGACTGTTTAAGTAAGTAATGAAAAAAGCAAGCCGAATCTTTTAGGCGGGGTTCGGCTTGCTCTGCAAATTG
>JAAYBW010000152.1 GCA_012729975.1 Clostridiales bacterium | reverse complement strand
TTTTAAAGCCGTGGACGCTTGGCGCCCACATGCCCGCTGATACTGATAAAGTTTAGCGAAATCGGTATTATTCGCCGCGCCCGTGCAGACCGTACAGACCTGACTTGATAAGCGCCGGGCGAAGCGCAAGGAAAATAACAGTGGTGCATATGACTGAGAGCACAGCGTTTACCAAGGTGGTCAAAGCGCTCATTTTAGCCAGCGCGGAAGCCATATCCTGGGGGATCCCGAAAAGATATCTTTTATAAAAGTATCCGACTACCGGATCCGCAACTATGTTAAAACCCATGGCGCAGCAGCCGGACACCAGGGTAGCGGTGACTATATGCTTTCGGGAACTCGTTTTTTCAATTTTAAAAACACGATGCGCGAAAAATCCCGCAATGAGACCGATGCAAAGTTTAAGCAAAAAGGTTTTCGGAGCGCTTGTAGCATACCCTGAGGTGAGATCCGCGAGAGTCATACCGACCGCGCCCGCCATACCGCCCCACGAACCGCCGAGCAGCAAGGCAGCCAGAACAACAAAGGTGTTGCCGAGATGGAAAGCGGTTTTTTCGGTTCCGACAGGTAAGTCGATACGGAAAAACTGAAAGCCGATGTATGAGAGCGCCGCGAACAGGGCGGCCTGGGCAAGCAGCTTGATATTATCGGAGGATGAGCGTATTACCGGCTTTAGTAAAAGAGCGGACATCAGCATGAGCATGCCGATTAGCAAAGAGACAAGACCGACGGCGAAAAGAGCGAACATCGGGTCCTGAGCATTGATTTTGTCGGTGATCGTATAATTGCTCAAGCCTATAATAACCGCGGCCAGTCCGGCCAGCGATATGACGGCCCCGGCTGAGGCTTTTATAGTTTTTAGTCTCGAATACATATTGAAAACCTCGTTTCATAAATGGTTGACTGTTTACATGATTCAGTCTATTATTATAGTGGCATTATGACAATTGCCAATATAATATATTTTAAAGAGGCCAGATTGTGCTTACATACGAACTTAAAAAAAGCGGATTCTCATTATTTGAAACGCTGTATATGTGTATTAGAGACGATATAAACTCGGGGCGGCTTAAAGCGGGAGAAAAGCTGCCGTCAAAACGCGCTTTGGCGGAGCATCTGCAAATAAGCAAAACTACGGTGGAGAACGCGTATTACCAGCTTGTGACGGAGGGATACCTGAAAGCCGAGCCGAAGCGCGGATTTTTTGTGGAGCGAATCGAGCCGACCGCAGTGCCGGGAGGCATAAAGGCCGCGCCGATTAAGATTAAGGAAGAAGCGGAAAACACAGACATTGACCTGACCGGTAGCCGAATCGGAACCGAACAGTTTCCGTTTTCCGTTTGGGCGCGCCTTATGAGGAGAGTACTGACGGAAAACCGGAGCGAGGTCTTGGCTCCGATACCTTACAAGGGCACGGTCGTTTTGCGCGAAGCGATAGCTGCGTATCTTTATCGCTTCAGAGGCATTGCGGTCGACCCGGAACAGATCATTATCGGCGCGGGGACGGAGTATCTTTACGGCTTGCTAATCCGCTTGCTCGGAGAAGAAAAGTGCTGCGGAGTGGAAAATCCCGGCTACCCGAAGATTCGGCAGATCTACACCGTAAACGGAGCGACCTGCGCAGACGTGCCTCTTGATGAGTACGGAGCGCGTCCCGACGCACTTGAGAAGGAGGGAGTAAATGTATTGCACATTACCGCGTCGCACCACTTCCCGACCGGTATCGTTATGCCGCTTCGCAGACGTCAGGAGATACTCGACTGGGCTTCCGGATCACCTGGGAGATACATAATCGAGGACGACTACGACTGCGAGTTCAGATTCGCGGGTAAGCCCGTGCCCGCCCTGCAAAGCATTGACTCCGGCGGAAAAGTTATATACATTAATACCTTTACGAAAAGCCTTACACCGTCTATCCGTATCGGATACATGATACTGCCGCCGGAACTCATTAAAAGATACAGCGAAAAGCTGGGCTTTTACTCCTGCGCTGTTTGCAGCTTCGAGCAGTTTGCGCTCGCATCATTTTTAAACGAAGGGTATTTTGAACGGCATATCGCCAGGATGAAAAAGCATTACAGGACGCTTCGTGACGGGCTCATTGAAACGCTCAAACTGATGCCCGGATCGGAAAACGCGGAGATAACGGGAAAGGATTCGGGGCTTCACTTCATAATGAAATTTAAAGAACCTTCCTCCAGAGAGAAAATAGAGGAAGTATTAAGGTTTGCGGGGATACGCGCCGCATTCCTTTCGGATTATTTGCGCACAGCGGCTTCTCCTGAAGAGGACAGGAGTATTGTTGTGAACTATTCGGGTATTAATACTTCGGATATTAATAAAATAAGAGACAGATTAACAGGGCTGCGCTTTAATTGAAAGGCCGGGTCAGGCAGATATGATTGTTTACAGGGCGCGCCGCAAAACGACCGAATTTTTTATTCGAAGCTTGCGCTTGCGTATATAAAAGTGTAAAATATAAAAAAATACATCGAGGTGTGATTATATGAAAAAGTTTACAATGGAAGACGCAATGAGTGCCGCAAAGCAGCTCGGAATCGACTTCGGAAAAGTTAAATTCACTCCCGAGGAGTATCTGGAAGGTATAAATATCGAGCTGGAGCACGGCACGATCGATCCGCATACAAATGTAACCGGCGACGACCTGATAACGACGGGGAAGATAGCGCTCGCCCATTTAAACGAGCTGTCATGCTATTATAACGACGATATCGGTCTTGAGGCGTGGGAGCATGCGCTTGAAGCGTTTAAGGGCGACCCCAAGGGCAGGAAGATACAGATAGTTTAAGTTTCAGCAAAGCTGCGGCTCCGGGATAATCCGGATAACGTATTGACTTAGTTAAGTATATATGGTAAATTCGTCTCGGCAATAAACAGCAAATCCAATAAATCGAAAGGGGATGTTTTGATGACTGCGATATATGAGGCGGCCTTTCAATAACTTAATATAAGCGGCGATATAGACGGGCACAGAAACCCGTTTTGCAGCCGCGCTGTAACCTTTCGTGGAAAGCAGTATTGAGCTTAGGGCTCATGTGCGGGCGCATCGAAAAGGTGCGCTCGCTTTTTGCCTTTTTCAGACGATTAAAACTATTTCGGAGGGAAAAATGATCGATATATCGGATTACGGATATAATGGAGTAGATAAAGAAAATATCGCAAGAGTTACCGCCGTTCATAAAGAGCGTTATGAGATGGTGTGTTCTCACGGAGAAGTGTTCGGCAGGCTTAAGGGGAGCGTATATTATTCGGGCTCGTCGGCAATGTACCCGACGACGGGCGACTTTGTAAAGATACAGTTCAACGGACAGGGCGACAGTCTTATAACTCAGACGCTGCCCAGAAGCTCAAAATTTTCGCGTAGCAATCTTGCCGGACACGCGGAAGCATATGTCAAAACGGTTCAGGAGCAGGTTGTCGCTGCAAATTTCGACTATGTTTTTATTCTAGCTTCACTAAACCGCGACTTCAGTCCGCGGCGCATAGAAAGATATGCCGCGCTCGCGTGGCAGTCGGGCGCGCAGCCGGTGATATTATTAACAAAAGCCGATCTGAAGCCTGATCACACTGAAGAATTAGGCGCGGCGGAACACGCGGCGCCGGGTGTTCCGGCGTATGCCGTGAGTTCAAGGACGGGTTACGGGTTAAAGGAGCTTGACCGGTATTTTGCGGCCCGGAAGACGGCGGTCTTTCTGGGCTCGAGCGGTGTCGGCAAGTCGAGCCTTTTAAACGCGCTTGCCGGTGAACAGATAATGTCCGTTAAAGAGATACGCGAGGACGACTCGCGCGGCAGACACACAACGACTCACAGGCAGCTCATAATGCTCAAAAGCGGAGCGATGATAATTGACACACCGGGAATGCGGGAGCTTGGCCTTTGGGCGGCGAGCGAAGGGCTTGTTAACGCGTTTTCGGACGTTGAAAGCGTTTTATTGCGTCCCTGCAGGTTTAATGACTGCAGACACGAAAGCGAACCGGGCTGCTCAGTTAAAGCCGCTACAGAGAGCGGAGAGCTCTCACGGGAGCGATGGGACAGCTATATGGCGTTAAAAAGAGAAGCTCGCTTTGCCGATGATAAAGCAGCCGCGCTCAAAGAAAAGAACGAGTTTTTCAAGAGTATAGCCAAAGCGGGTAAAGAAAAGAAGAAAAACGGTATGTTAAGGGAATAAAAGGGTAAAAGAGAGGTTAATACGATGGACAACAGGGAAAACAGCATTTCCTCCGCTGCCGACGAATACATATTGCCCGGCGGAATGCGTGTTATCTTAAGACCTGAGCGCGGGGAAGACCGGCGGGAGGTTGAATGTCTTACCAGAGAGGCCTTTTGGAAAGAGGAAACCGCCCGAATACGGGAAGGAATAGGGGCCGACGAGCATTACCTCGCGCACTTGATGCGAATGGCTCCGGAATTCGTGCCGGAGTTCGACTTCGTGGCCGAATATGACGGCAGGATAGTGGGGAGCATACTCTATTGCAAGGCTTTTATAAAAAAGAAGAACGGGACTGAAAGGACCGTATTGACATTCGGACCTATATCCGTTTTACCTGAATTTCAGCGAATGGGAATCGGGGGAGCGCTTATTAGGCACACATTCGGGCTGGCTGCGGATTTCGGATACGATGCCGTTCTAATATACGGGCATCCTGAGTACTATCCGCGTTTCGGATTTAGAGAAGCCTCTGAATATGGCATAACGACGCCCGACGGAGAGAGTTTCCCGGCCTTCATGGCAAAGGAACTTATACCCGGCGCTCTTAAAGATTCGGCGGGGTCATTTCACATACCATCCGTATACAATGTAGATGTTCGGAAAGCAAAGGAGTTTGACAAGCAATTCACCGGAAAAAAAGCGTAAAATAGTCTAAAGAAGTTTATCGCCGCCCCTGGAGACGATTCCGGGGGCGGCGATTTCACACTATCGGAGGGATAATGCTAAACTTAATCTGATAGCGGCTGGCAGGCGGGGCACCAATAGATCGCTCCGCCCATATAAGGGGCCTTTTGTATCGGCTGTGCGCAGACAGGGCAGGGTTTCGAAACTGTGTTTTTGCTGAGCAGTGTCCTGTAGCCGCCCGGGGAACCGAAAAGGTCCTTTTCGGTGTCACGGCCGCCTAGCCTTGTCATTTCGCACAGCGTATCTTTAACGCTGCTGAAGAGAAGCTTATACTCGGCGTTTGAGAGAGTTCCGATCTTTCTTTTCGGGTGTATGCGGGAAGTAAACAAAATGTCCTGAAGAACACCGTTTCCGAGTCCGGGGATACGCTGTTCGGTGGCCAGAAAAGCTTTGGCCGACAGCTTACCGGAATCCTCGGTTCGCAGCGATTCAAAGTATTTTTCGTCAAATGCCTCGGTAACGGGCTGCGGTTTTGACTTCGCTGTCTGGTAATACTTGTTTTCATATTCTCCGTCTGTGAAAGCCAGCACAGCACCGTACATTTGAACGGAACAGACGAGCGCCGTACCGTCGTCAAAACCTATCAGAAGCTGGTGCTTCTGCGGAGCTTCTGATAAATCTTCGTAAAAGCGCAAATTTGCCCCATCACCGAAGACAAGTCGCCGGTCACCCGCGGAGATCTCGATCATAGCGCCTATACCGCAGCTTTCACCTATTGTCTGCCCGGAAAGCAGCGGTTCGTAGCCCACGGGATCCCCGTGGTAGAAAGCGAATTTATGCGCAGATGTGTTGGCAGCGACGCTTCGTATCTTTTTTCCGCGAACGGCTTTGTTTAGCTGTTCTGCGATAGTAAGGCTCTCGGGCAATTCCAGCATGCTTAACCCTCCCCGTAATTATTATTAATCTGTCGGTATTACCGTTGCGGCCGCTGCACACAGACGCTCGGTTCGTTATGCACGGCCTAAAGTTTTGGCATCGAACCGGCGGCACCCTCGAGTCCGAGCCGTAAATCGCTTGTGTCGCCTTTTAAACTGTGGGGAGCTATTTCGAAAACCCTGTCGACTGTCGTATAGTCGCTGTATCCGAGTCTTGCCAGAGGCTTTAATGCCAAAATGTCTATTTTGCCGTCAGGTGTTATGAACTCGTCCTTGATATGAATGCCGACTACCTTTCCGATTATAATATCGGCAGTGCCGACACGTCCGTTGCCAGGCAGGCGTATAGTCTGAAAATATATGCATTCCAGCTGAACGGGTGAAGCAGCAACACGCCAGGGCTTAACCAGAACCGATGGCGCTTTTTCCAGTCCGGCTTCCTTAAACTCGTCTGCCCCGGGAGGAAATGCCGCGGCGGTTATATTCATGGCCTCACGAAGATCGTAGGTTACCATGTTGTGGACAAACTCGCCTGTCTGTTCGATGTTGTTGACAGTATCCTTCCTGTTTGCCAAATTTCCCTGGTTTATCGATATAGCCACATAAGGAGGATCGAAGGTAAGATTGGTAAACTGGCTGTATGGAGCGAGATTCGGAATTCCGTCCGGACTGAGCGTTGAAAGCCAGCCGATGGTGCGGGGAACTACGCAGGATTTGAAGGGCGGACGGGCAAGGCCGTGATCATTTTTTTCGGTTTCGAAGAACATGATGTCACCTCATCAGCACAATAATCGGTGTCTGTCGATTTATAATTATTATTTTAGTCTGCCTGTAAAAGATATGCAACTGTATTTAGTAAGCTCATTGCAGCAATTTGCTGATAGTACATGAGAAGAGAATTATCCCGGAAGTTTACATAACAATTCTTGCGAAGAGAGCGGATATCTTTCATTGCAAAAGTTGTTTTCAGATGCTACCATTAAAGCCTGATGAATGGGAGGCGAGCGTGTTGAAGATGCAGAAATCAGCTGAGGATTACCTGGAAAAGATACTGATGCTCAGGGAGAAAAAGGGTTATGCGCGCTCTGTTGACATTGCGGGCGAGCTGAATGTGACGAAACCGAGCGTAAGCTTCGCTATGAAAAGGCTGCGTGAAAACGGGTATATCTCGGTGGATCAGGACGGACTCATAGAACTGACGGACATCGGAATGGGAATAGCCTCGCGAATGTATGAAAGACACAGGACGCTTTCCGAGTTTCTCAAGACCCTCGGTGTCGACAGTCAAACAGCCGCCGAGGACGCCTGCAGACTTGAGCATGATATAAGCGAGAAAACCTTTGAGGCTATACGGAGTTATATAAGTCAAAGGTAAGACTGAAGAAATGCACAAACACGTCTCGCAATAGGTTCATGTGCGCAGGTATGTTAAATCCGGCAAATGAGTTCAAGAAACGCAGAGAAAGAATATGTATATTGGTACCGGTGGTGGTAAACTTGGAGCAAACGGATAGCGTCAGCGCGGTCAGGCGTATGCAGGATTATATAGAAGCTCATATAATGGAGCCTATAACACTTGCCCGGCTTTCAAAAGCCGCGGGTTATTCGCCCTGGCACAGCGAGCGGCTTTTTAAGGAAAAGACAGGGAAGACGCCGTTTGAATATATACGCGCGCTGCGGTTGTCAAAAGCCGCAATGGTGCTCAGGGACGGAAAACCAAAGATAATAGATGTAGCTTTTGACTTCGTTTTTGACTCACACGAGGGATTCACAAAAGCGTTTTCAAAGCAGTTCGGGATTTCACCGAAGGATTACTCGAAGCGAACGCCTCCGATACAGCTGTTCATACCGTTTCGTGCCGGGGATTACCGCCATACATTGCCAAAAGGAGATTTAATTATGCCGGAGAACAAAAATCTCGTACCCGTATTCATTCAGGTTATCGAGCGGCCTCAGCGTAAAGTGCTGATAAAGAGGGGAATAGAAGCGACCGACTATTACGAGTATTGCCGGGAGGTCGGATGTGACGTATACGCAATGCTGACGAGTGTTCGGGAAGCGCTTTATGAGCCGATCGGCATGTGGCTGCCAAAGAAAATGATCGAAAACGGAACCTCGCAATATGTGCAGGGTGTCGAACTTCCTCTTGATTATGATAAACCGGTGCCTGAGGGGTATGAACTGACAGAGCTCGAACCCTGCAAGATGATGGTTTTTCAGGGGTCGCCGTTTGACGAAGACCTGTTTGAAGAGGCTATCGGTGATTTATGGGAGTTTATGAAGTCCTTTGATCCGAAGCTGTACGGATATGAATGGGCGGATGAAGACGCTCCGAGATTCCAGATGGAGCCGTTGGGATATAGGGGATATATTGAAGCAAGGCCGGTAAGGGCACTCACGAATGGCTGAGGGCGATCATTAGATTGCCGGGATTTCGGTGCCGGGGATATATTGAAAGAGCCTGCGAATCACTTTTTTAGTGAAAAGCAGGCTTTTTCTACTGAGTATTCGGTGCCGCCAAGTTTATGCCGGGTATAGGGTGGGCACATAAAGAGCGACTGCGTTGACTTTGCCGACGAAATAGACTACAATTTTCCAAAGTGATAATGGAAAAAAGCTAAGGAGAAGCCCTGTGAAAGATCGTTACATAGCGTTTGATGTCGAGACTCCGAATTATGCAAACGACCGGATGAGCTCAATAGGAATAGCGGTTATTGAAAACGCAGCCGTTGTTGACGAATTTTATTCGCTCGTGAACCCGGAGACATACTTCAACAGGTTCAATATTGAACTGACGGGTATAACCCCGGAAATGGTTTCGGATATGCCTGCGTTCCCGAAGCTGTGGGAAATGATAGCGCCTGTAATGGGGAGCGGCTTGCTTATCGCACACAACGCGCCATTTGACATGTCGGTGCTGGCAAAGTGTTTAAGCGCGTATCAGATCGGGTGGAAGCCGTTTGCATACTATGCCTGCACCTGCGCTATGGGGCGGTCCTGCTATCCGAACCTCGTAAACCACAAGCTGAGTACGCTGTCCGGACACCTTGGGCTTGAACTTGAGCATCACAACGCAGGCAGCGACAGCCGCGCCTGCGCAGAACTTTTATTGGATTATATGAGACATAACCTGAGGGCGGAAAACTTCATACGGCGTTACGACATGAGACCGCGGGGTATGAAGCATTTTCCTGAAGATTGAAGGAAGGGTAAAGCATGCCTGAAAAACCGATACTCGCGCTGATGTACGACTTTGACCGCACTCTTTCGCCGAGAGATATGCAGGAGTATGCGTTTATACCGGCTCTCGGGATGGACGCGGGGGACTTTTGGGATGAATGCAGCCGCGTTATGCATAAGTACGGTATGGATCAAATACTCGCTTACATGCTTGTTATGCTCGAGAAATCCGAGGGAAGGCAGCTTGTGACTAACAATACACTTCGGAATTTGGGAAAGGGAGTTAAACTCTTTCCCGGTATAAGAACATGGTTTGCCAGGGTTAATGCCTACGCGCAGAAGAGAGGTCTGCAGGCGGAACACTATATCATTTCATCCGGTTTGAAGGAAATAATCGAGGGTACCGTTATTGCCGGGGAATTCAAGGAGATATACGCGGCGTCATTTTGCTACAACGAAAAGGGCGTTCCTTTCTGGCCTGCAATGGCTGTTAACTACACGAGTAAGACGCAGTTTTTGTACCGCATCAACAAGGGCGTCATGGATGTTGCCGAAAACAGGAGCTTAAACGAGTACATGCCCGAGGACAGAAGGCGAGTGCCGTTTAGAAATATGATCTTCATCGGAGACGGATTAACGGATGTGCCCTGTATGAAGCTAACCAAGGTAAACGGCGGACACTCGATCGCGGTGTATCAAAACGACAGGCGCGAGGCCGACGATTTGATAATAAACGGGAGAGTTGACTATACCGTAAAAGCCGATTATTCAAAGGGATGCGAAATGGAGCTCGTTGTATTTGAAATTATCGACCAGATCGCAGCAACCTCAAAAACAGTTGGGAGGCATATGGAACATTTCGACATGGCGAAGGAAGACAAATCCTGACGTTCCGGATGAAGCGTTGACCGTCTGAACGTATAGAATGTATTGCCAAACGCAGCGCTCCACCCTGTACAGAGCGGAGCGCTGCGCTAATTATACAATTAATTGACTTAAACGCGGTGCATTTCGGAAAGAAAAGCAAGTCAGAATATCAGCTGCAGAGGCAGACGATCGATTTCACTCGCGTTGATTCCGAAAACTTCCTCACTGTATTTGTCGATTTCATCTGTAAGAGCCTGATAGACGCCCGGATATACGGAGCCCGGTCCACCCTGCGCGATGCAGGGGATAAAGTATTTGTTGCCGCATCTGTCAATGGCTCTGCGAGCGACCTTTTTGCAATTTTCCTGAGTCCAGCCCTCGAAATCCACAGACTTGTTGTCGATATCTCCCATGAAGGAGATCTTGCCGCCGTATTTTTTAATCAGTTCGGGAACATTGTTTGATTCCAGGCAGCCCTGCCAAACATCGATACCCATTTCGATCATGTACGGCACAAGTGTGGCGGCATAGCTGTCTCCGTGGTGAATTACAAGCTCCACACCGTGATCGTGGCAATATTTATAAATTTCTTTATAAGGCTCCAGGAAGAAATCGGCGAACATATTAGGGCTGATAAACGTACTTGTCGCTCCGCCCCAGTCGTCATGGTGTAAAATAGCATCCGGCTTCAGATTGGTCAGGATTCCCTCCAGCATCTGAAGCTCCCATTCGACATAGTACTTGATAAGGTCATGCATTTCGTCCGGATTGAGTGCGTAATACTCAAGCGCCCTGCTGATTTCACACAGATGATGAGTCTGCTCGAATATGCCGGGAGCTATGAATGTGGCCTTGTATGCCTTTGTGCCGTCAACAGCGTCATACATACCCTTAAACATTGCCCATTGTTCATCCGTAAACTTCAAAGAGGGCGCCTTAACGTATTCACGCCATCTTTCAATATCCTTTACGACAATTTTATCAGGTGTATGAACGGGGAATGCGCCGGGGGTATTAGCGGGGAAAGAGTTAGTGATACCCCATGCGTTAACAACATTCTTCTGGCCTTTTTCCAAAAGGGCATTGGAAGTCAAGATATAAGGGTGAAACATTAAATAAACAGCCTCATACTGGTTAACGAACCTATCCGGGTTACCGCCTCTGATAACCTCGCGCATATTCTCCTTAGGTGTAAGCATAGCTCGTCCTCCTTTTAATTAGTCTATATTATATTATAAAATATTATATATTATAAATTGTCAAAACTCAAGAAGCTTTTATATTATTGCACTGAATTATTCAATAATACGGTATGCGTTTGATGAAACCTGACCGATGGATTAACTCGTGTCTTATACTGATATCCGATTACCAGATAGAACTCAAACGTAAGTATGGCATCATGAAGCCGCTGTGCTTTATCCGTCTCAGCTGCGGCATAACCGAATTATTTTTATTAAAGCGCTTGACAAAATAGAACATATGTACTATCATCTGTTATGTCGACGTTTGCATCTTCATGAAGATAATACATAATCGTATAAAAAAGCAAAAAGAAGCTCCTATGCGGAGTTTCCCGCAGCGCGTACCCAAAAAGCGGGGAAGGAGACTTAATCATGACAAAAAAGCTTCCTGCAATTTGTTTCCCCCGTCCCCGCAGCGGTGAGCATTGCCCGCCATTCGTTTCCACCGCGCTCGACTATGCGGACACGGTCCGCCTGCCGTCTTTAAGCCTCGCCCTCGCGCGTGCACATCATGCGTGCGTGTCATGCAGGCACATCATGCGGGTGTGTCATGCGGGTGTGTCATGCGGGTGTGTCATGCGGGTGTGTCATGCGGGTGCATTGTGCGTGTGTGTTGCGCGGATGCGTGTGTGTGCATTATGCGCCCACGTCCGCGTCCGCAGGGAAAAAATTTACCCGGACAAAACAGCGCCCGCATTAAGAGCGTTTACAGGGAGACAGCACGTTCCGCGGAAACCCCAAAAAGCATCACCGGCAGTCAATGGATTTTATCTGTCAAATAATCGCATATCGGTATTACAAAACGGTGAGTTCCGGTTTTCGCTTATGCATGAGATCAGCGATAAAAGACAGCCCTGTAAAAGGGACTGAACGACAGGAGTTTTCATGGAAATTATGTACATCGAAGTTAACATATGGTACACTGGGTGCGCTGTATGTGTTTTGTAAGGAGGGTACAATTATGTCGGAAATCATAAAGTCTTATCGGCAGCATATTCCCACGATGCGGTTTATCGGTAAAACCTATGGGGACAGTGATAGGGTTGACGGAACGTTCGGTGCTAAGTGGAGCGAGTTTTTCCAAAACGGATGGTTTCAGACACTCGAGAAGCTATCCGGCGCACAGCCGGGCGAGGTCTTCGAAGATGCAGATGCCTATCTGGGACTGATGAGATGTAAAAAAGGTGAGCCCTTCGAATACCGTATCGGTATGCTCCTGCCGCGCGGCACAGAAGTTCCGGACGGCTTCGACTGTGTCGATTTCCCGGAAAGCACACTCGGCGTCTGCTGGGTCTATGGCAAAGAGTCGGAGATCTATATGCAGGAGGAAATATGCGGGGAGCGTCTGAAGTCGGAAGGTATGAGTATCGCCGAAGATAAAGACGGCGCTATCTGGTTTTTTGAGCGGTACGCCTGCCCACGGTTTACCCGGCCGGATGAAAAGGGCAATATTATCCTTGATATTTGCTTTATTGTAAAATAGTCGTTTGCGGATCCGATATGAGGTCGGATAGAGAGATAATGAATTTATAACAATGGAGGCCATAATGGACGAGCGTGGAAATCTGACCACCGGCAGGGTAGGGAAAAAGCTGATTGCGTTTTGCGTGCCGATCATTTTTGCGAATTTAATTCAGGCAATTTACAGTTTTGCGGATATGGCGATAATCGGCCATTATCTGGGATCCGGCGGAATGTCGGCCGTCAGTATGGGTTCACTGATTTCTACCGTTGTCCTTGTGGTGGTAGCCGGTTTGTCAAACGGAGGATCAATTATTTCCGCGCAGCTCATACGCAACGGCGCGCAGTCGGAAATCCGTCGTGTCCTGGGCTCCATGCTATCGATGTTTACCGTTATTGCGATTATAATCACGGTTTGTGTTATTTCTTTCGCGGAACCTATTTTAAGACTCATCAATACTCCCCCCGCAGCCTTCCGGTACGCGGTGCAGTATCTGGTTATTTGCATGATCGGAACTATTTTTGTGTACTGGTACAATGTTTTGGCTGCTGTATTGAGAGGTGTGGGAGATTCCAAAACTCCGATGATCATTATAGCTGCTACAGCTGTTTTGAATATCGTGTTGGATATTATAGCTGTCGGGGCATTGAACCTCGGAACCGCGGGAGCCGCAATGGCTACGATTTTCAGTCAGTTTATCAGTGTGGTGCTCGTCTGTGTACTTATAAAACGAAAAACCACATTATTTGACTTTAAGTTAAAGTCATTTACCATCCACAAGAACTATCTGAGCGCTGTGGTTCGAATAGGCTTACCCCAATCGATACAGTTTTTGTTTGCCGCTGCCGGAGCTCTCTTCTTGGGAGGTCTGGTTAATCTGTACGGCGTGGAAGCTTCTGCCGCCGCGGGAGCCGTAGGTAAAATACAAATCTTCGCGAATCTGGTGTCACAGGGTATCATGGTCGGTTTGATGACTATGACCGCTCAAAATCTGGCGGTAGGAAAACCGGAACGGGTAATTAAGGGATTGAGGATCGGGATGGCGTTCTCCACCGCGATCAGTTTTGTTTTCTTTGCATTCTGTATGCTGTTCCCAATGCTCAGCTTTCGTATTTTTACATCGGACGCTGCGGTAGCGGCTGCCGGTGTGGGCTATCTGAGATGTTATGCATTCTCTTTTGTCATTGAGGCGGCCATGTTTTGTATGTTCGGTATTATTTCCGGGGCGGGATATACACCGCTGACAATGTGCTGCGGCATTTTAAGCGCGTTTTTTATCCGCTACGGTTTTGCGTGGCTGTTCAGCAATGTGCTGTTATGGGGGTTTGAGGGGATAGGATTGGCTTATGTGGCAGCGCCGATAGTGACGTCTGTAATATGTGTGGTATTTCTTCTTTCCGGTAAATGGAAAGTCTCGAGAGTTAAAATTCAAAGCAGGACAGATAATTGAGAAAACAGAATTGTGAGAACAGTTCCCGAATTAAACCGACCAGATATAATCTGCGGTGCTTTAATACTCGATGAGCTTAATATGCGGATTATCGTTAAGCAAATCCAGAAGCTTTGAAGCATCGTAATTTGAGGGCATTTTCACATACAGCTCTATTTCCAGCATGCCGGACTCCGATTTGCCGGCTTTCAGATCGATGATCTCTATATGATTTTCGGATAATTTCTCCTGAATAAAGGAAATTGATTCTCTGCTGTCGTCCGATTTAATGATCATCTGTTTTGCGGTCGGTATCCGGATCCATTTAAAATTCCTGTGTAAAACCTCCTGTACAAGGAATACCATCACTGTTGCGGCTATACCGGGGAAATAGAGGCCCGCACCGATGGACATACCGATCCCGGCGGTAGTCCAGATTCCCGCGGCTGTCGTCAGACCGTTAATGGACTGTTTTTTAATAAAAATCATGCCCGCGCCCAAAAAACCTATGCCGCTTACAATCTGGGAGGCAACGCGGGAGGGATCGAGTTCATAACCGTTGAGCCGGAGGACGTCGGAAAAACCGTATTTGGATACGATCATGATCAGAGTTGCTCCGAAAGCGACAAGCATATGAGTGCGGATTCCGGCTTCTTTAAGCCGACTTTTTCGTTCATATCCTATTATGGCCCCGCATATGCCCGCTGCAACTAATTTAAGCAGAACGCCAAGTTGAGTCATCAAATACTCTGTCATTTTTTATAACTCTCCTTTGATTAAAGAGATAAGAAATATTGGTAATAATATATTATACGGTCTATGTCAATATCAGAGACCGGGGCAACCTATATATGTAACCGAATTACCTGACATATTCCCTGCAGCACCGATATTATATCTCGGATTTAGCGGATAATAGCAATTATATGCGGTGTCAGAGTTGAATCATGAGTTTTAAATTATTATTATAAACGGCCTTCTCAACGTGTGCAATCGAAATACTGCCAGAGAATTCTTGCGTGTTGAAAAATACATCAAATTATGGTATTATTTGTGCGGCATAATATGTATAATAATGCCGCCCGGCAGAGAATGGGATGAAGATGAATATGAAGTCAGTGATGAAGCTTTC
>JAAYBW010000151.1 GCA_012729975.1 Clostridiales bacterium | reverse complement strand
TGCATGAACACAAACCCCGTTGTCCCGGCGGAGACATAGTTTTCAAAAGACATTGCCATATAATATCCCGTCCAGCCCGGATCGATAAGCCCTTCCTTGTTCCACTGCGCAAGCGTTGAAGCATAGTTAAAGTCGTTTTCCCCGCTGTGCGGCATAACAACTTTGCCGTCCACTATATAGCCGGTCGGCAGTCCCGTTCCGTTAACCTGCGTTATCGTGTCAAAACAGGAGAAAAAGCAAACCACGTCAACGCTGCTTATCATCTCCATCGGCCACCGGCATCCGTCTATCTGGGTCTTGAACAGCGTGAGCATCTCGTGTACATCGTCTAAGGTGTTTATGTCGGTGTTAGTCATACCGAGCTTTTCAAGCCAGTCCTCACGCGCAAGATAACCCATAGTCACAAGGCTCTCGTCATACATAGCGTAAACGGCATACATCCAGCCTTCTTCCGGCATCACCGTAGTCTTTACGTTGTCGTCGCCCATGCTGTTTGCGTAGTACATATAGTTGGGCATATATTCGCGGCAGTCGTAAAGATTGAGCAAATATCCGTCTTCGATATTCTGCTTGTAACCCATGCCTGTGTAATACAATGCCTGAGACATCATGTCGGGAAGCTCGTCCGCGGCGAGCATAATTGCTATATTCTCGCCTCTCACTTCCGGACCGAGCACTATGTACTCCACGTTTACGCCGGTCATCTTCTCGGTTTCCGCAATGTTTGGAAGCTCCTCATAGCCGTCTTCGGGTATAAACTGCGGCATGAAAACAACGGTCCAAAATGTCAGTACCTCGTCTGAGGTTGTCAGCGGCAGCTCATACTCATAGGTGGAAGTCGGATACCCGTCCGCGCCGACCTCGTATTTGCCAGCGGCATAATTATACAGGCTTTCCTCCTCTTCGGGGCCCTCGGTCGGAGCGGCGGTTTCAGTAGCCGAAGCGGTCGGAGGTCCTGCGGTCGGTGCCGCGGCGGTCTGTGCGGGCGGCGCGGTCCCGGCAGGTTTCCCGCTGCTTCCGCAGGCGGTAAGCAGCGCGAATAACATAGCGGCCGCTAAAATTAAAGCAAGCGTCTTTTTCATTTTTTCTCCTTTCATACCGAATAAAATAAATTATATGTATGGGATATGTGTTAATATAATTTTATGCCCGGCCTTTACGCACTGTAAACTTACACTTTTTGATTAATGTAAGTTTCCGTTCTTTACAAAGGTTCTGCTGATGCTATATATTATTAATACTGTTATTTATAAAACTTAATAAGAGGAGGTATTTCCTTTGTCTCATATCGATAACCGTCCGGAAAAAACAAAATATGATATAAAGGAGGCCTTCTGGAAACTTTTTGAGGAAGCGCCGGTGTCGGAAATAACTGTAACCGAGATAGCCAGGGTATCCGGTTACAGCCGTTATACTTTCTACAAGTATTTCCGGGATGTTTACGACGTTCTTGAGCAGATAGAGGAAGACATTCTTCGGGAAACGGACAAAGCGTATATGAGCGTTTTCGAAAGCTTCCGCTCCGGTCAGAAATATCCGACTGTCGACGACATTGTAAAAGCTTCGCTGAAGGTCGCCGAGCTTCAGAAAAAGGTTCTGCCCGTGTTATTCGGAAAAAACGGCGACCCTTTGTTTCACGACAAAATGCGCAGCCATTATTCTTCGTATCTGCGAGCGTACTTCCCCGGTCTGCTCGACGATGACTCAATGGAAACGCGCATTATGGTCGAGTTCTATACGGGCGGAATAATCAGCGCGCTGAGCTTCCTGGGCCGCCATGTAAACGAACTTACATGGGAGGAGGTCCTTGAGGTCATATACCGCAAATTCGGCCTCGAGTGCCGCTGAACATATTTAAGAAGTATAATATCCCCGCCCCTGACCACTGCCCGCACCCTGCCTTCAATACAAAGCCGGATCGAACCGGATCCCCGAAATAACTGATGATCAGAGATGATGTAACGTAAATTAACTGAAAAGGCGGTAAACCTGCATGCGGATGCTTTTCGGGAAAAAGACTATCGCGGAGTCCGATATTTGTTCTCAGGTGCCGGAAAAAACAAAGTACATATTCCTTATCTCCTTCGCGTTCGTTTTACTTATCCTGGCCTTTGTTTTCAACACACCCTCCGAGCTGATAAGGGGCAGCCTTATCATTTTAAGCTCACCGGCCAACCTGCTCACAGACTATTTTGCTTTAGCCAATGTCGGGTCCGCGCTTTTGAACGCATCCGTCATGGCTTTTTTCAGCATCGGAACCGTCGCGATAAGCCGCGCGAAGATCTCGGGCTCCGTACTCGCCGCCATTTTCACCGTTACGGGCTTTTCTTTGTTCGGAAAAAACCTTTATAACTCCATTCCCATCGTTTTGGGAGTAATATGTTTCGGGAAGCTTATGCACTCCTCCCTGCGGCATCATTTGCCCGCTGCTTTTTTCGGAACCGCCCTCGGTCCGCTGGTCAGCGAGTTTTCTTTTAATCTGGATCTACCGCTGGGATGCGGAATAGCGTTAGGCTTTTTGATCGGTTTTTTCACCGGCCTTGTGCTGCCCGCTCTGGCTGCTACTTTTCTGCGCTTCCACCGGGGCTTTAATCTTTACAATATCGGCTTCACAGCGGGAATTATCGGCATGTTTTTTGTTGCGATCCTGCGCTCCTTCGGAAGATCGGTCGACGCGGTATATCTGCTCTCCTCCGGAAATAATACGGCGTTTATACTTATACTCTACCCAATGTTCATTGCGATGTTCCTTTTAGGTATGGCGTATAATCAATGGAGCTTTAAGGGACTGGGCAGAATAGCAAAATGCTCGGGTAAGCTCACCACGGACTTTTTAGCGGTGTCGGGCTTCGGCGCCACGCTTATAAACATGTCTTTTCTCGGAGTCTTCGCGACTTCATACGTCCTTCTGGTCGGAGGCGAGCTGAACGGACCCGTAATCGGCGGTATTTTCACGGTCGTCGGTTTCGGCGCGGTCGGAAAACACCTCAGGAACGTCATACCTGTTGTGCTCGGAGTATTTCTTGTGGCCCTCTGCAATAAAGAGGACATATATTCTACCCCCGCGGTGATAGCGGCCTTATTCGGCACGACGCTCGCGCCCGTAAGCGGACATTACGGCCCTGTCGCGGGAATAATCGCGGGCGCGCTCCATATGACCATGACGATGAATATTAGCTATCTGCACGCCGGCATGAACCTGTACAACAACGGATTTTCCGGCGGGTTCGTCGCGGCGGCACTGGTACCCATTTTCCATAAGATCAATGAGATCATTAAACTGAACTCAAAACCGGCAAGAACAGACGACGAATGAAGTAATACCGTTACTCGGCAAAAGTGAAATTTGCTTAAAACAATAAACGCCCCCGAAGCTTACCGGTGCATACCACCGTCCGGCTTTGGGGGCGCGTTTTCAGTTTCGCCGTCAGCTGCCGCTTTTAGGAATATACGGCAAAATCGCCGCCGCGACACCGCTTACGGGCATAGTCTGCAGAACCACGCGTCCCGGTCCCGTCACAACGGTGTGAAAGAGCCCTTCACCGCCGAAAAGCACATTCTTCACGCCCTTGACCGTCTGAATATCGATCGTGCAGGTCGCGTCGCACATCGCAAGGTTGCCCGTATCCACAATAAACTGCTGCCCGGGTCCGAGCTGATACTCCACGCCGTAGCCGTCGATCTCCACGAATGCAATGCCGCGTCCCGAGAGCCGCTGCATAATGAAGCCTTCTCCGCCGAACAGACCGGCGCCGAATCTTTTCTGGAAGAATACCGACAGTTCTACCCCTGTCTCGGAGGCAAGAAATCCGGTTTTTTGAACCACCATAGGCCGCTCCGGGGTAATTTCCACAGCGCGTATGGAGCCGGGAAAGCTGGACGCGAAAGCTATCAGGCCCGGGCCTCCCTGCGCCGTGTATATGTTCTGAAAAATCGATTCGCCCGAAAACATCCTTCCGAACGCTTTCCCGAGGCCGCCCGCGTTGGTGGTCATCGTCATATTGGGGCTCATCCACACCATAGAGCCGCGCTCGGTTATCATGGACTCTCCCGCATCCAGGCTGCACTGCACTACGGGCATGGGTTCCCCTATGATATTGTATTTCACCGATATCCCCCTCTTTAATTTATTAGGGCAGTAACCCTGATTCCAACATACTCCGTACTCCGCCCGCCGTCAAGTACGGGTGAACTGCGTTCTCCCGCCGTAACCTGATCCCGCCGCGTCCCTGTTCTCCCCGTCCTGTAGGGGAAAACTGTGTTTTCCCGCCGTCGCTGCTCCCGCCGCCGCTTCCCCGTCCCCCGGGCTCCTTTTGAAAGGAGCCGGCAGCAAAGCTGACTGAGGACTGTCGCTCTCGCCCTGGTACGAGGGGAAAACTGCGTCGCCCGCCGTTATTGCCGCTCATTTTCAACGTATCCCCCGTCCTGTAGGGGAAAACTGTGTTTTCCCGCCGCCGCTTCCCCGTCCCCCGGGCTCCTTTTGAAAGGAGCCGGCAGCAAAGCTGACTGAGGATTGTCGCTCTCGCCCTGGTACGAGGGGAAAACTGCGTCGCCCGCCGTTATTGCCGCTCATTTTCAACGTATCCCCCGTCCTGTAGGGGAAAACTGTGTTTTCCCGCCGCTGCCCCTGCCGCGTTCATATATCATCCGCAATCTTTGCATACTTGCCGACAAGAAGGGGAAAGTAAGATACACACGATAAATGCGGGGTGGGAGCTTGACAAACAGTATCACAAACAGACAGATGTTTTTTATTATATATTTCACCCTCACGACTTACTCGACCATTGACCTTCCGAAGATAATGTCGCAAACAGCGGGAAGAAGCAGCTGGATCCCGATAATGGCGGCGTCCGTTCTTTTCGGCGGTGTCGCTGTGATCATAACAAAGCTTAATAATATGTATCAGGGGAAAGTGCTTTTTGACTACAGCAGCGAAATCATAGGCAAATTTCCGGCCCGTTTGATAGCTATGTATTACATGCTGGTTTTCCTGGCTGTAAGCATTTATTTAAATCTTAAGCTGATTGGCGTTCTGAGAGCAAATTTCCTGCCGCAAACACCCCGATGCATCATGCTTTTATTGGGAATAATGCTGTTCGGTTATGTCGCATATAAGGGCATTACAAACGTAGCGCGGATGTTTGAAATAGCGGGCGTATTATTCCTCATCGTGACGGTGGGTTTGTGCGCGGCCATGATATCGCAAGGCATGCTCTATAACATTATGCCTTTTTTCAACATCACCGAAACCAAAGGATTCACGGCTGCCTTTAAGGGTCTGGCCTCGCCCTACGCCGGTCTTGACGTTCTTTTCGTCATACCGTTTACTTCAAAAAACAAAAATGCCCCGAGAGCCGCTTTTTTCACGCTCTTGTTTATAGGGTTGTTTTATGTACTGCTCGTGGAAAGCACGGTGATGATCTTAGGCATCAATAACACCATCGCGTTTAATGACTCATTTATCGAGGCAATAAAGATCGTCGAGCTGATCATTGTTGAAAGAACGGATATCTTTTACCTGACCTTTGGCCTTACAAGCCTGTTCGCGGGAGTGATCTTTGTAAATACCGTCGCTGTAGAGCTCGCGTGCAAATTCGTTCCGAAAGTTAAACGCCATATAGTCGTAATCATAATCGGGATCGTATTATTTATACTATGCCTTTTCGCTATGGATAAAACCGATATAAGAGAGGAGTTTGAAGCCCTTTCTCCGCTTCTTGTTTTAATATCGGTCATACTGATTCCCACGTTATTATTCATAATAGCGAAAGTAAAAAGGAGGCGGCGGCTGTGAAACACCGGAAACTTTACAGCGTAATCTCCGTTTTCATTCTTCTCGCCGCGTTTTTATCGGGCTGCGGGGATTCAAAAGATATAAACGATCAGCTGATCGCGACAACTATAATTTTCGATTATAAAGACGGAGAGATATGGTATTATCTCGAGATCGCGAACATCGAAACCGGCAATAACAAAGAGTCGGGAACAAGCGCTAATAAATACATTGTGAGAAAAGGTAACGGCAAAACATTAACCGAAGTAAGAGATGATCTGGACGCGCATCTGGATAAGCCGCTGTATCTGAGCGGAATACGGACGCTCATATTTACGGAAAGCTTCGCCAGAAAACATCTGGTTGAGTACCTGTACAGATACAGAGCCGACGAAGGCTACAGGAAAAAAGGCCTGACCGTCATCACAAAGGAAGACCCCGAGGAATTATACAAAAGCGCTCATGAGCAAAACACATCTACCGGGCTTCTGGCGGAGGGGATCGTCAAAACACTGGATGAATCGGGAAAATCGTTTCTCAGGACAACCATTCGGCTGATTGAAAACCTTTCGGCTGAATACACGGGGATTTTAATTCCCTGCATAGGCTTTCATGACAAAGAACTCGCAGTCATCGGCTATTCGGTGATAAGCGGCTCCGATGTTGTCGGGTTATTGCCGGCGCCGGAATCGAGAGGCACGATGTTTTTAAAAGCGGACAAAGCAAAGTTTTATTATTCCGTGCCCTATAACGAGGTAAACTACGCGATAGAAGTTCGTGTGAAGAAAAAGCGAATAAAGCCAACTTATGAGGAGGGCAAAATCAGTTTTTCTATCAAAATGGACTGCATCGCCGAATTAGGTTACGGAGATAAAAAAACGCCATACAACTTAAATAAGGCCGCTTTAGATGAAATATCCGAAACCCTCGCCGCCACGCTGGAGCAGGAAATTTCCGACGCGGTAAAGCGTGCGCAGACGGAATTCGCGTGCGACTATCTGCAGTTTGACGATATATTCCGCGTAAAATTTCCCGTAGAGTTTGAGCGGATGGACTGGGGAAAGGAATTTCCCCAAGTAGGCGCGTCTGTTGACGTAAAGGTCAAATTGAGCACAAAATGGGGCATGGATTACAGCGCAGGCGAGGCTAAATGAAAGGAATATATACGCTTTGAAAGAGCTAGACTTTGAAAAAACCGTTGCCCGGCTGAAAGCGAAGAACCTCGATTACACCGGGCGAACCATACCGTTTCACAACGGAATAAACCGCGAGGCTAAAATCGAGCTGTTTTACATCTCACAGCTTACAGACAGGGCCGCGCTTACGGAAAGCATCGTTAAACCCCTGGTTGCGCATTGCTCATCCACCCGAAAGCCAATTGACGCACAGACAGCTGTAGACAGCGTTATTTACGCCGATAATTGCCGGTTAGAATCGGACGCCGGACAAATCGAAGAATTCATTCTTTCGGGAATGGTGGTCATCCTTTTTTCAAATGACAGTCAGTATATCGTTGTCAACTTTAAAAAGGTGGAACGCAGGGCGATTTCTTCTCC
>JAAYBW010000150.1 GCA_012729975.1 Clostridiales bacterium | reverse complement strand
GCAGCCGCACCTCGGCCCGATGCTGATTATGATTACAGCAAAGGTGATGACGGTGGCTATGACTATGCCGCGGGCATGAACTCCGGAGCGCCGACCGAGGCCACGGGTTCCGTGGATCTTATGGGTAATAATGTCACTGCAAGCAATGCCGCAGAAAAGATAATTTATTACGCGAATGTACAAGTCGAGACAATAGACTTTGAAAAGACGCTGGATACCATCGATATTCTGCTTGACAGATACGGAGCTTTTCTGGAGAGCTCATCAGTTACAGGCAGAGATTATAATACCTATTACTACGGATATAGGTCTTATCGTTCGGCGAGCTTTATTATCCGTGTTCCCGTGGCGCAGTACGAGGGGATGAGGGGCTCGCTGCCGGAACTGGGCAATGTAGTATATACTAGCTCACAGGGTCAGAACATTACAGCCCAGTTTTATGACACCGAATCGCGGCTCAATGCGTACAGGGCCGAGGAAGTAAGCCTTCTGAACATGCTCGAGAAAGCCCAGAACGTAGAAGAGATGCTGATGGTCGAAGATCACCTTGCCGATGTTCGCTATCGGATAGAATCTCTTCAGACGACGCTTAATACCTGGCAGAATCAGGTGGATTACTCCACGATCTCATTGGATATAAAAGAAGTTCAGGTCTATACCGAAGAAACAGTTATACCGCGTACATTCGGTGAAGAGATTGTGGATGCTTTTAACAAATCCGTTAAATGGCTTGTACAGGCCGGAAAAGATATAGTTGTATTCCTCGTGGCCGCAATACCAGTGCTGATAGTCCCGGTTGTGATTATAATCGTGTTGATCGTGGTTCTCACCAAGCGTTCGAAGAAAAATCGGGCAAATCGCGCGCTGAAATATGCGACGAACTTTGACCCGCTTACCGGACAGCCCATAAACAAACCCGACAGCGATAATAACTGAATTTATAAGTACTGCTGACAGCCGGTCAAGGTGTAAACAAAAACTGTTATCCCCATTTTACGGGATAACAGTTTTTGCTTACAAGGTTTATACATAACGGTGTACGAATGGCAAACGCCAAGATTTATTAAATTGATAAAGATGTGTTACTCAGAAATCGATACCGATTTTCAGAGCTTTCCGGTTAGCTTCAAGTAAATCCTTTTTTGAGGATGGAATCGATTTAACAAGTCCGCTGTCCAACGCATCCGTACCGCAAAATCCGATCTCTTTAAAAAGCTTGCCGATCAGAATGATATTTGCCAAGCCTTTAAGATCGTTTTCTTCGGCAAGTTTTGTGGCAGGCACATAGCAGACATCTATATCATCCCGAATGACTGTCTTATCAATCATCGAGCTGTCCACGATCACAATACCGCCGGGAACGACTGAATCGATATATTTCACCAAAGACGGCAGATTCATTACAATAAGTGCGTTCGGATTCAGGACCAGAGGGGAGCCTATCGGCGAATCACTGATACAAACGCTGCAGTTAGCCGTGCCGCCGCGCATTTCCGGACCGTATGAAGGGAGCCAGGATATTTCGCGCCCCTCAATCATACCGGCGTAAGCGACGACCTTGCCGCCGAAAAGTAAACCCTGTCCGCCGAATCCCGCAAGAAGCAGATTAAGATCTTTTCCCATTAAACCTCGCTCCCTTCCTGCGGATACTTGTCTTTGTATACACCGAGCGGATAATAAGGAAGCATGTTGTCCCGAAGCCACTGAAGTGCTTCAACCGGAGACAGACCCCAGTTGGTAGGGCAGGTGGAAACGATCTCTATTATGCTGTATCCCTTGCCGTCTATCTGGTTTTGGAAAGCGCGCTTAATCGCTTTTTTCGCAAT
>JAAYBW010000149.1 GCA_012729975.1 Clostridiales bacterium | reverse complement strand
GTCACTGATCGCTGATTTTAGCGGGAGTATTATTATTATCTGTTCGGACAACTGAGACAGGAACCGGATAGACGTCAATAGAAGCAGAAATATGGACAAATTTAAGTCCGTATTTATTTTTTTCGCTTTTTCTTTGCAGCGGTCCCGGAGCTTGCAGCGCGTTCACCGAAGGCTTCGCCTAATTTTACCAGGAGATCCCGCTGTTCGTCGGTAAGACTTTTTGGGGTCTGGACCACTACGGTAACAAACTGATCTCCCCTGCCGCTGCCGCGAAGAATGGGAATGCCCTTCCCGCGCAGGCGCATGACGGTGTCCGTCTGTGTGCCTTCCGGGATCTTCATTTTTACGTTTCCGTCAAGAGTAGGGATTTCGACCTCAGCGCCGAGCGCGGCCTGAACGAACGAAACCGGGAGGCGGTACAGCACCGAGGTGCCTTCGCGCTCGAAGAATTCGTGCGGACGTACGGAAAATGTGACAAGAAGGTCCCCGGCGGGACCTCCGTTCGTGCCCCTGTTGCCCTGGCCGTGCATAGAAACGGTCATACCGTTGTCTATACCCGCGGGCACGGTAACGCTCACGGTTCTGCTGCGCCGGACGCTGCCTTTTCCCTTACAGGTAGTGCATGGGTCGTGTATGATCTTGCCGCTGCCCCCGCATTTGGAGCAGGGGGATGAAGTGCTCATTACCCCGAAGGCTGTTCGCTGCTGTACGCGGACGCTGCCGGTGCCATGGCATTCCGAGCAGATTTCCGGGGTTGTGCCCTTATTTGAGCCGGTTCCGCCGCATTCCGAGCATGTCTCGATGCGCGATACCTGAACATCCTTTTTTGCTCCGAAGGCGGCCTCTTCAAAGCTTATTTCCATACCGAGTCTTATGTTTTCGCCCTTTCTGGGCGTATTTTGTGACGATGTACGGCGGCTTGAGGTGCCCCCGAAAAAGGATTCGAAAATGTCGCCGAAATCAATATTAATATCGCCGAAGCCGCCAAATCCGCCAAATCCGTTCCCGGCTCCGCCATATGCGGGGTCGAAGGCCGCGAATCCGAACTGATCGTATTTCTGGCGTTCCTCCTCATTGGACAATACCATATAGGCTTCGTTTATTTCCTTAAAATTCGCTTCAGCCTTTGGGTCGTTAGGGTTCAGATCGGGGTGGTTTTGCTTGGCCAGCTTTCGGTACGCTTTTTTTATCTCATCCACCGAAGCGCCTTTTTTCAGGCCAAGAACCTCGTAATAATCTCTTTTTTCTGCCATATGCCTCGTCCTTTCGGAACTACGCTGAATATTCCGTGTGGGACGGGTAAGCCCCGCCCCACTTTGGAATCAGGAAAGATAACTTATTTGTTGTTGTCGTCATCCACGACTTCGTAGTCGGCGTCATAGAAATCCTGACCGCCGGGCGCCGGGCCTGCTCCGGTCGCGCCCGCCGCGTTTTCTGCACCGGCGTTACCGCCCTGAGCATATATCTTTTCCGAAACGGCGTAAAACTCCTTTGTCAGTGCTTCTGTCGCGCTTTTTATAGCGGCGGTGTCGTTGCCTTTCAACGCGTCTTTAACCTTTGAAACGGCTCCTTCAAGAGAACTCTTATCGGATGCGCTGAGTTTGTCGCCCAGCTCGGATATAGTTTGTTCAGACTGGTAGACCATCTGATCGGCGCTGTTGCGGGTGTCGACCTCTTCCTTGCGCTTGGCGTCCTCAGCGGCATGCTGCTCGGCTTCGCGAATTGCCTTTTCGATTTCCTCCTTGGAAAGATTGGATGAAGCCGTAACAGTTATATGCTGCTCACGACCGGTGCCCAAATCCTTTGCGGAGACATTTACTATGCCGTTGGCGTCTATGTCAAAGGTTACCTCGATCTGAGGAACGCCGCGTCTTGCCGGAGCAATGCCGTCAAGGTGGAAACGGCCGATGGACTTGTTGTAAGCCGCCATCTCGCGTTCGCCCTGCAGCACATTGACCTCAACGGAGGTCTGGTTGTCCGCGGCGGTAGAGAACACCTGGCTCTTCTTGGTGGGTATAGTGGTGTTGCGTTCTATAAGCCTCGTGCACACGCCGCCCAGAGTTTCGATGCCCAGAGAGAGAGGCGTTACGTCAAGAAGAAGAATTCCCTGTACGTCTCCGCCGAGTACTCCCGCCTGAATAGCCGCGCCTATGGCAACGCACTCGTCGGGGTTTATTCCCTTGAAGGGCTCCTGTCCCGTGAGGGCCTTAACCGCGTCCTGAACCGCCGGGATTCGGGTAGAGCCGCCGACCAGCAGCACTTTTGAGAGCTGGTTCACACTCAGCCCCGCGTCCGAAAGCGCCTGCTTGACCGGTCCCAGGGTCTTATCAACAAGATGACGGGTCAGTTCGTTAAACTTAGCTCTTGTCAGCGTTATTTCCAAATGCTTGGGGCCTGTAGCGTCAGCTGTAATATAGGGCAGGTTTATGGATGAGGCGGTGACTCCCGACAACTCCACCTTCGCCTTTTCAGCGGCCTCGCGGAGCCTCTGCATTGCGACCTTGTCGGCAGACAAATCTATGCCGTTGTCGCGCTTGAACTCATCGACAAGATACTTCATAACACAATTGTCGAAATCATCGCCACCGAGGCGTGTATCTCCGTTTGTGGCGAGGACTTCAATGACGCCGTCGCCGATCTCAAGTACCGATACGTCGAAGGTTCCGCCGCCGAGGTCGTATACCATTATCTTCTGGTCTGTTTCCTTATCAAGACCATACGCGAGCGCTGCTGCTGTGGGTTCGTTTATAATGCGCAGCACATCAAGCCCGGCAATCTTGCCGGCGTCTTTGGTTGCTTGACGCTGGGAGTCGGAAAAGTATGCCGGTACGGTAATGACTGCCTGAGTTACGGTTTCACCAAGATACGCCTCAGCGTCGCTCTTGAGTTTCTGAAGCACCATCGCGGAGATTTCGGGAGGGCTGTATTTTTTGCCGTCTATGTCAACCTTATAGTTGCTGCCCATTTCACGCTTGATGGAGATTACCGTTCTGTCAGGGTTTGTAACTGCCTGACGCTTTGCCACATGGCCGACCATACGTTCGCCGCTTTTTGAAAAAGCAACGACCGAGGGAGTTGTTCTGTTGCCTTCGGCGTTGGGGATGACGACGGGCTCGCCGCCCTCCATGACAGCCACGCAAGAGTTGGTGGTGCCAAGATCTATGCCAATTATTTTAGCCATTATTTATTCCTCCTTAAAGTGTTGCGGTACGCAATCGATAAATATCTTTAGTTTGCTACTTTGACCATTGAATATCTGATTACCTTGTCGCCCATTAGAAAACCTTTATGGAATTCCTCGACGATTATATTCTCACCTACCGATTCGTCCTCCGTATGCATCATTGCGTTGTGCAAAGAAGGATCAAAAGGGTGCCCGACAGCCGGTATTACCGATACGCCAAAACCGGCTAAAATCTCCATAAAGCTGTTCATAGTCATCTCCAGACCCTTTTTGAAGGTTTCGTCGGGAGAGCCTGCCTTAAGTGCTCTTTCAATATCGTCGAATACCGGCAGGAACTGAACTATAGTATCCGCGCGTACATCGGCATAAAGGGCCTCGCGCTCTTTCTGACTGCGTTTGCGGTAATTGTCGTATTCGGCGGCAAGCCTCATGTAGCGATCCTTCTCGGCGGATAATAGCTCCTCAAAGGAGTGAACGGCTGTTTCCGCTTTTGATTCCTCTTCGGCTGCCGGGCTTTCCGCTGCGGTTTCGTTTACGGTGTTTTCATTTATGGACTCTGCAGGGATATTGTCTTCAGACTGTTCTTTCTTCTTCGCTGGCATTTTATATAATCATTCCTTTCGCGGTTTTCCCTCTTCCAGATTTGGCGGAGGAGGCGGAAGGTCGCTGCCGATAAAAAGTCTGCGCAGTTCCCGCGCAATATATGACAGATGAGCGGCCACGCGCCCGTAATCCATTCGTGTAGGTCCGACAACGCCGATAATGCCGCGCATTTCGCTTCCGAGCTCATAACTGGCGACAACTACACTGGAATCGCTGAGTTCTTTTGAAACGTTCTCCGGACCGATGATGATTTTTGGCTCTTTACCGACTTCGTCGGGATCAGGCAGACGTAAAAGCATATCGCTGCCGGTAAGATAATTGAGAAGACGCTGGGCTCTGTCAGGATTGCGGTATTCCGGATGGTTCAGTATGTGAGAGGCCCCGGATAAAAACGCGTGATTGGGAGAACTCTCATCGAGCACGGAGATAGCGAATCCGGCGATGGCTGCGACCACACCGGTATTATCCATGCAGGCCCGCTCACAGGATAAAATTAAAGTTTCGTCAATATCCTCGGCCGTTATGCCCGTGAAAGCGGCATTGAAGACAGTGGAAAGCTTTCTGACAAAGGTCTCATCCAAGCCGCCGGGGAAATGCATAAGTCTGTTGCGGACATCGTCTCCATCCAACATCAGGACTACTATGACCGTGAATCTGTCCACATAGATGAAATCGAAGCGGTTAATAACATTATTCTTTTTGCCTTGGGTAAGAGCATAAGCCGGATAACTGGTCAGTTCGGACAGCAGAGTGCCCGCGCGCTGTATGAGAGTGTCGAGCTGCTGTATGCGAAGATTAAGAGCCCGATTTATCTCCATTGTTTCCTCCAGCGAAAGCCGCTGGCGGTTCATGAGATCGTTGACATATATGCGATAACCTTTTGCGGATGGAATGCGGCCCGCCGATGTATGGGGCTGCTCAAGCAGTCCCATCTGTGTAAGCTCGGCCATTTCATTTCTTATCGTAGCGCTGGAAAGGCCGAGATTCACGCAAATAGCTTTTGAGCCCACGGGTTCCGCGGTTTCCACATAATTTTCGACGATTGCCTTGAGTATCCTTTTTTTTCTTTCGCCGATGTCCACCGAATACACCGTCCCAACTGGTTAGCACTCTTGCCGTGCGAGTGCTAACCACAATGTAACACCGGCAGAGAATAATGTCAAGAGTATGCGAGGAAATGTATGTAAATATTTTATGTACATGCTATAAGGTTTTTGTGCGCATTGACGAGGTGCTCCGAACCGCAGAAGACAGCGTGCATCGTTACATTGTCCGCGGCGGAGTAAAACGCGTGCCTACGGTTCGGGAGAAGGCAGAAAGCCTTCTCCCGAACCGTGTGGAACGGTTAAACGGGTTCGTCCACTTGCCGCTCGCGAAACAGCAGAGATATGCACCAAAGTCCTGCCAGCCCCACCAGAGTGTATATTACCCGGCTTACCGCGGCAGTCTGTCCGCCGAATATCCAAGCAACTATATCGAAGCTGAATATACCGATGCTGCCCCAGTTGAGCGCTCCGATAATTACGAGAGTGAGCGCAATGCGATCAAGAATCATTCTTATTCATTCCTCCGGTCCGCCCGTTTTAAGCTCGGTATATGCGGGCTTTCGCCTGTAATATTCCCAGCATAAAGTGTATTATGCGTGTAATCATGAGCAAGAGCGCTATACACGGCTAGAAAGGTGGAGCCGTATTTCGCCAATAGCGCAATTTTGTTCATTCACGACAGAAAACACACATTAATTCCGTAACACTGACGAATACTTCAAGACTGTGAAAACCGCAGAATAAATTACCGGAAAAGACACCGCACGGAGCAATAATAGCGTCTCCGGCGGAAAAACCTTTATTATTCTATGCAAAAAAGGTATAATTAGCGATAATACTCATAATAAGCACCCGAAAAAGCCGCCTGAGCGCGAGCCGGGAATAAGCGGCGGGGGGATACGCCATGCTCGATATCGGAATATGTATAGCAGCTTCGAATGTTTTTGCCCATGTCAGAGAGCTTGGATGGGTGTTTTCAAGCGCATCCTCTCTTTTGGGCGCGCTTAATGAGCGATACAGCAAAGTTGCCGAGGAACTGAGTATGCTTGAGACCCGTCTGGCCAAATCCGGCGGAAGCGAAAAGTATATACTCCTTTATTTTACCGGTTATCTTCGCTCTGTCATACGGATAAGGGAACAAAAGATGGTGGCCGATTGCGGCCAGACACTTCACTGTCTCCCGATGGTTTTTTGCAGCGGCTACGGGGGAGAAATGTGGTGGCGGCAGTATGCACTGCCATACATTCGAAAATATCCTGAAGAAACCGCGTGCTTTGCCGTGGTTGAGTCTGATATAAGAGGCTATGATCCGAAGGGCAGCAGGGAATATAAACCCGTGGAAGCGCACTATACGGAAGCCGAAGGGCCCGAACCGTATACAAGACCCGAGCGAATTATGGAATCGCTTTTAAAGGACGACGAATGGGGAGAGTACGGAGCCCTGATTGCCGGGCTCAGGGAGTGGGAGCTTTTCTCACTCTTTGCGGATTGCCTCACCGGGCTCCGGCGTGAGCTCCTCTTTACAAGCAGGGTTCACGGGGAGGGACACATCGAAAGAGTTATGCTCCACGGAGCCTTCAGCGCCCGTGACAACGGGCTTTCGGTCGATGACGCAAGGCTGCTGCTTATTGCCTGCGCATATCACGATGTCGGCAGAAAGAGCGATGGATATGAACCGAATCACGGATATGAATCGACGCTGAGGATTAGCGGCAGGATGATCGGCCTTGAAGATCCGGAGGAGCTGAAAATCGTACTCGCGGCCGTTGAAGCGCATTCAAGGCCGGATCGGGATATGGAAGAGATACTCCGCGCCCATAAACCCGCCGACTGGGAAAGAACCAAAAATATCGCGGAGCTGCTCAAGGACTGCGACGGTTTGGACAGGGTCCGGCTCGGAGACTGGGCGCTGAACACTTCGTACCTTCGGCGGAACAGTGCAAAGGGCTATGTCCCGTTTTCGCTGTTCCTTTATAGAATATACAGGACCGTGGAGGCGGGAGCTACCGTAAGTTGAGTTGAACCGGAACTAATAAAAACGCACTCCCCGCCGATCCCGGGAGTGCATTTTTTATGCCGACACGCGGCGCGTTTACGCGTTTTTGCTTTTAATGTACTCGTCGATGGCCTTCGCGGCAGCCTTACCCGCGCCCATGGCCAGAATTACGGTGGCTGAGCCGGTTACGGCGTCTCCCCCCGCATATACACCTGGTCTTGAGGTAAGACCGTCGGTATCGGTGACAATACCGCCCCATTTCTCGGTCTCAAGGCCTGAGGTGGTTGACGTTATAAGCGGGTTCGGCCCGGTTCCGATCGCTATAATGACGCAGTCAACATCGATTGTAAGCTCGGATCCGGGAATCACTGTCGGACGGCGTCTGCCCGATGCGTCCGGCTCGCCGAGTTCCATCCTGCTGCAGGTGATGCCCCTTACATGCATATTTTCATCGCCGAGTATTTCGGTGGGATTGCTCAGGAGTTTGAACAGGATGCCTTCCTCCTTGGCGTGCTCAACCTCCTCATGCCTGGCAAGCAGCTCGTGTTCGCTGCGCCGGTATACGACATACACTTCCTCGGCACCAAGACGCTTTGCGCAGCGGGCCGCGTCCATCGCGACGTTGCCCCCGCCGACGACAGCGACACGAGTCGGCCTTTGTATCGGCGTATCGGAGGATTCCAAATAGGCTTTCATGAGGTTCACACGGGTAAGAAACTCGTTGGCTGAATAGACACCGTTTAGATTTTCGCCCGGTATGTTTATAAAACCCGGAAGGCCGGCACCCGTCCCTATGAAAACCGCTTCAAAGCCCTGATCGAACAGTTCGTCAACCGACAGTATCCTGCCGATGACCATATTGAGTTCAACCTTCACCCCGAGAGCCTTTAAACCGTCGATCTCCTTTTGGACAATTTCCTTCGGAAGACGAAACTCGGGTATACCGTAAACGAGAACGCCGCCGGCCATATGCAGAGCCTCAAATATTGCAGCGTCGTAACCCCGCCTGGCCAGGTCGCCGGCACAGGTCAGTCCCGCGGGGCCGGAGCCGATTATCGCGACTTTGTGTCCGTTCGGCGCGGGACGGGTGATTTTGCTGTCAGAGTCGGAATAATACCGGTCGGCGACAAATCGCTCAAGGCGGCCGATCGCTACCGGATCGGACTTAATTCCGCGAACGCAGTGTTTTTCACATTGTATTTCCTGGGGACAGACCCTGCCGCATACGGCGGGCAGCGAGCTGGCCTCCGATATCACCTCGTAAGCGCCTTTATAATCCTTTTCGCTTATCTTTTTGATAAAGCCCGGAATATTGATCTGAACGGGGCAGCCGTCAACGCATGGCTGATTTTTGCAGCCGAGGCAGCGGTCCGCCTCGGATAGCGCCAGTTCTTCCGAATAGCCGAGTTCAACCTGACTGAAGTTCTTGTTTCTGATATCGGGCTCCTGAGCCGGCATCTCATTGCGGGGAGTCTTTAGGTTAGCCATTTGAGAGCACCTCCTTATTCATCAGGCTGCACTGCTTGACGTGAGCTCTGCGTTCGAAATCGCTATAGATGGCCGAACGCTTTATGGCTTCATCGAAATCGACCTGGTGCCCGTCGAATTCGGGACCTTCGATACATGCGAATCTTGTCTTTCCTCCGACGGTAAGGCGGCAGCATCCGCACATGCCCGTGCCGTCTATCATTATGGAGTTCATGGAAACCACGGTCTTAACATTGTATTCCTTTGTGAGCAGGCTGACGAACTTCATCATGATCATCGGACCGATGGCGATGACTTCGTCATATTTTTCGCCTGCATCCAGCAAAGCCCGCAGGGCATCGGTAACCAGGCCTTTTTCTCCCCAGGTTCCGTCGTCCGACTTTTTTATAAAGACATCGCTGACCGACTCGAACTGCTTTTCAAGTATAACCAGGTCCCGGCTTCTGAATCCGGTTATCGAGTGCACGACGCAGCCCTGCCGATGCAGCGCTTTGGCTACCGGATAAGCTATGGCGCAGCCTACGCCTCCTCCGATAACCGCGACCTTATTGCGTCCCTCGAGTTTTGTTGGAACTCCCAGAGGTCCGACAAAATCGTGAATAAAGCTTCCTTCATCCAGAGCGTTGAGCTTTTCCGTGGTTGCGCCAACGATCTGTACTATGATAGTAACGGTACCCTTATCGAGGTCAAGGTCACAGACTGTGATTGGTATACGCTCTCCGTTCTCATCCACCCGAAGAATGATGAACTGGCCGGGCTTCGCCTTTTTCGCTATCAGCGGGGCCTCGACTTCAAAAAGTGTAACCGCGGTGTTTAGGCGTTCTTTTCTGACGATTCTGTTCATAGAAACCTCTTTTTATATTAATTCGCCTGTTTTTGCGATTTATTAACAGCCAAATACTAATTATAACAGTATAAATGCTTTTTGAAAAGCATTTATTAAGCGTAATATGCTATTTGTAATATGCTATTGTCAGTAAAAACAAGGCGTAATATGCCAGTAAAATAAAATGACGAATAAAAAAAGGGATTCTCTTGCCGCAAAGCATGCTATGTATTATAATCATACGCGAACATTCACTAGAAACGGGGATAGATGATGAAATACGAAAGACAGCCGTATTCCGAAACCGCGGAGTATAACCTTGCCGGCTTCGGAAATATGAAAATGAGAGTTCCGAAATTCGAATACCCCATATCGGTCAAGGAGAATTTTCGTCGCGCGTATAAGCGGGAAAATCCTCTTTGGGTGCCTAACCATATGACTGAGTTTGTCAACACGATGGTCGCTACTCTCACGGGTGCGGGGGAGATGGATTGGACGCGCAAGGATCCATACGATTGGTTTGACTGGTTCGGCTGCGAGTGGAGCTTTGTGCCGCTTGTGGGCGGTTCGATGCTCAAACCCGGCACACGTCTGCTTGATGACGTGAGAAACTGGGAAAAGGGCGTGAAGTGGCCGAATTTTGATGAATATGATTTTGAAGGCCTCTGTGGGAAGTTCATGAAAGAAAAGTACGACCCGGAGAAGATAACCCATATAAACATAGGCTTGGGTCTCACAGAGCGCTTTGTTGCGATAATGGGCGGATATACCGAGGCCATGTGCGCTTTTGCGCTTGAGCCGGAGGCCGTTAAGGAATATTTCGCAGCCTTTGTCGAGTTCACAAAAAGCTTTTTCGACAGGCTCATGAAGTATGTTCCGATAGATATGATAACGTACCACGATGACTGGGGCACCGAGCGGGACACCTTTTTCTCCCCGAAAATGATGGAGGAGCTGGTGTTTGAGCCGACAAAAGACCTTATGAGCCATATAAAAAGCAGGGGGGTATGTATAGAGCACCACAGCTGCGGCAACATAAAGCGCTTTATGCCCTATATATGCCGGACCGGCGCTGATTTCATGCAGCTTCAAGCGCGGGCAAACGACATTCCCGGGCTCAAGGCCGAATGGGGAGACAAAGTGGGATTCAACATAATGCTTACCTCGGAGAGCATAGGGAACAGACCGATAACGGAGGCCATACGGGACACTGTAGACAAATACGCCAGGGGCGGAGGATTGTACGTGGGTTTATACGCGCGCGATCAGAATACACTGTGGGATGCCTGCAGCGAGCTGTACTGTTATTCCCGTGAATACTACGATGCGCAATAAACCGGATCCGGGTTTTGCGCTGTACTGAACAGGCTTTTATACAAACAGCGTCCCGACGGAAGATAATGTGCGTCGGGACGCTTTAATGTCAACGGACGTCGAAAATATTTATGCCGGTATAAGCGGGAAGCTTCAGCGAAGCCTGCGGAAATCGCCGTATAGACCCCAGTAAAGTCCGTCTGAACAGGACAGGAGAAGCTGGCCGCCGCGCGAAGCTATTTCATAACAGACCTCGAATCCGTCCGCTTCGGCGGCCTTGCCGCCCTTTTTTGATATAAAGAGCCCGATGTCTCCCGCGGTATAAAGAGTCCCCGAGTCCGTCACGGCGCAAACATTCAAGCCGCCGGAAACTCCGGACACCGGGGAAGCCCCGGAGGTTTTCAGATAATACACCGTGCCTCCGGAATCTGACAGGTAAATGTGCTTAAGATCCGGACTCGCGCAATAGCCTGTGACATCGAAGCTGCCGAATGTCGGGCGGGGGGGGAGTTCGCCTATCTCATCAAGCGCCCGGATGAGATAGAGGTCTCCTTCGTTGGTCCAAAGCAGCGAAGCGGCGTTTTCGGAGAGTGTGCAGGAGTCATAATCGGAAGAGATTCTGCGCATATCTCTTTTCCGGCCGAAATACCATAAAGAACCTTCAAGATCCCATACAGTGCGCGCCAGGTGTTTATAGCCGCTTACAAGACACGCGACGGCACCTCCGAAGCTTTTAACCGCTGCGTCTTTCGGCAATATCAATCCGGCAGCGGGAGAGTCCGCGAGTTTTAACCCTTCCGCACCGTCTGTAGAGATATAGCAGGAGCCGCCGTCGGAATAAACGACTTCGCGGTAATCCTCGCTGAACCAGCAGTCAGTATCCGCGTAGTAGCCTACGGAATCTGTAAGCTTGGTGTTTTTACCGTCCGCGGACGCGTACAGGATACCTCCCGAGTAGAAGTATAGCGGCGACCCGCCGTCGGCAACCGCAACCGGGACGGCCCGATCCGTTACGCGCTGCGGTTTTCCGCCGTTTACGCTGACAAAGCACCCATAGTCATGTTCGCCGAAATATTCTCCGATGAAGGAAACGCTTCTTCCGTCCGGGGAAAGAGCTATCGCGCCTTCGGAGAGTACGCCCGAGCTTATTTCTTCAGAGGAGTCCCTGCGCGCATCGTAAAGATAAAGTGTTCCGTGGCCCGACGCGTCCGTTTCAGACACATAAGCCGCGGCCTGACCGCTGTCAGACAGGGCGTAGGAAACGAGGGAGGCTTCCCGGCACACAGTAACCGCTTTGCCGCCGCGCACCAGAATCAGCCTGCCGAGAGGACTGCCGTCCTCGTAAGCGCCGGTGAGATCCGCGACGAGAAATGCCGAGCGGTCGGGAGTTGTCAGATATGATAAAAAGTTTTCGCAGCGCACGCGTACGGAAGTACCGTCCGAGAGAAAAACCGTAAATCGATTTGCTGTTGCTTTGACGGCTATAAAGCTGCTGTCAAGGCGGCTGAGCTCCGGCCCGTCGCCGCCCCTGCCGTCTGAAAGTGTTGCGGCCAGAATGACCGCGGCGACTGCGGCAAGCACAAGAATGGCGCAAGCGCGCAATAAAACGGGGACTTTCTTAAAGTGTTCGGATAAAGTGATTTTCCTGCGCCTGAGTTTTGCCGATGGATAGGCGGATAAGGCGGGCAGCATCGCTCCGCACTGACGGCAGTAGCTCTCACCGGGGTTAAAGGAAGAGCCGCAGGAAGGACATAAAAGCTCGGATGAAAAGCTCACTTCTTCAGCCTTAACCGACTCGCGGGCTGCCCCGCATATACGGCAGAAAGCGGCGTCGGCGGGCATGACGCTTCCGCAGAAGGAACATACCCGGAGTTCCGGCTCGGAGACATCGCCGGGGCGCGGTGTTCCGCAAAGCGGGCAAAACCTGCTGCCTTCAAGCTCGGTTCCGCATAAAGCGCATTCCATAGAGATGCCTCCTTCTGTTTTTGCCGGTTCAATTATATCATCTTGTGAAGGTAACAAAAAAGGTCCATAAATTACAATGTGTAACAGAATAACACTTCGGGATCGGCATTATACCGATATCTTAATTGCGGGCTATCATACCGATATGCGATTAATCGTTATATAAAATCCATTGACCAATGGACGCTGTTTCCCCGGAAAAATTTTTTTCCTGTGCACGCGGACGTGGGCGCATAATGCACACCCACACACGCGGGCACAATGTGCGCACGATACACCCGCATGATGCACCCGCACAATGCACCTGCACATGACACCCGCACATGACACCCGTGATGCGTAAGCGCGAGAGGGCTGCCGGGAGACGGCAGAGGGACAATGTCCGCACCGACGAGTGCGGGGGAGCTTTTTGTTGTCATGATCAAGTCTCCTTCCCGGCGTTTTTGGGTACGCACCGCGGGAACCTCCGATTCGGAGCTTCTTTTTTGCTTTTTATGCGATTATGTAATATCTTCATGAACATGCAAACGTTTACAGAACAGATAATAGTACAAATGTTCTAAACTGTCAAGCGCTAAAATAAAAATAATTCGGTTATGCCGCGGCTGAGCCGGATAGAGTACAGCGGATTCTTTGTGTGAATAAGGCCGGGACATGTTAGGGAGAGCCCCGTATCACAACAACCGTTGATACGGGGCTCTCCGTCAAATATCATTTGGAATTTTTACAGCAGTTCGCGGAGCGCGGCGCGATTTACCTTTTCCAGCTCCCAGAGCCTGGCGACGGCACCGGCCTGTTCTTCGGAGGAGCCACGCGCTATTGCCCTGTCTACAAGCGCATTGAGCGATTCGAGAGAGACATTTTTAAGATCACAGAATAGCTCCTGACCGATATAAAGCAAAAAAGAGCTTACCTTGGGATCATATACGACGCCGACAAGGGGCACCCCGTGACCGGCGGCGAAAATGAGTCCGTGCAGGCGCATCGAAACGATTACCGACATGCGCGACAGCATTCCCGACATGATATTCGGCGGCCGGTATCCGTCAAGCACGGCATATGGGCAGCTTAAATGCTTTGCCACCTGCTTTGCGGGCGCTATATCCTCGAGGTGATTTATCGGTATAAACACCGGTATAAGACCGTATTCGGCATAAGCGCGCTCCGCGGCTTCGGCGATAGCCTGGGTCTTGTCATAAAAACCGTTCCATTCGCGCAGCAGAAAGCATATATACCGGCCGTCCGGTTCAAGACCCGCATAAAGCATAGCCCCGTCGATTTGCTCTCCGGATGCGGCCGGAAGCGTGAGTGACGGGTCGGCCGCAAGCCGGATGTCGGGCCGATCGACGCCCAAATCGCTGAGCTCCGCGACTGAGTTGTCCTCCCTGAGAGTAATAATGTCTACGTTTTTATTGATTATTCGCCCTGCAAGCCGGCGGTCGGCCGCGTGCTTGACCGGACCTATGCCGCAGCCGTACATCAATACTTTCGCGCCGCGCTTTTTCGCCGCCGCTATCGTATAAAGATAAAACCACAGGGAACGGCGCGATGTTACGTCCTGTATGAGCGAACCGCCGCCGTTTATATACAGCCTGATGCGGCGGGACAGGCGCATGAAGGCAGGTATACTGAAGGTATGGACAGAGTTGACGCGGTGCATTATCCTCGTTTGAGAAGGCCTGACCGAGAGTACGGTTACAGGGATATCCGGGTCGGCCTCGCGTATCTCGGCAAGTATCGCTTCGAGTATTGCTTCATCTCCGGAATTGCCTCTGCCGTAGGAGCCGCAGATTGCGACTCCGTAGCGCTTTTCTTTGCCGCGTAAGTTTCGCCGCAGTATAGACTCGTATATGCCGAGCTGGGTTTGTCGGGTCGCTTCGAGCGAGTACAGTCTGTCGGTCCGCTCCCGCAGCCGCGCTCCGAGAGTACGGCGCAGGGCTTCGTCTTTCGCCAGCGCCTTAAGCTGTCTGGCGAGGCCGTCGGCGTCGCCGGGATCAAATAACAGTCCCGTTACACCATGATCAATAAGCTGTGGTACACCGCCGACTCTGGAGCTGACTGTGGGCAGCGAAAAGCGCGCGCCTTCGGTGAGCACATAGGGGAAGGTTTCGGACAAGGATGACAGCGTATTAATGTCGATAGACCCGTAAAAGCTCTCCGTGTCTTCGACCCAGCCGAGAAAAGCCACTTTCCCGTCTATTTTAAGCTCTGAGGCAAGCAGCCGGAGCCTCGGCTCATCCGGCCCTTCGCCCGCTATCAGAAGCCGAAGCTCGGGAAAGTCAGCCGAGGCGGACGCAAAGCCGCGAAGCAGAGTCGATATGTCTTTAACGGGGTTGAGTCTGGCCACAATACCGACATTGAGCGTATTATCTCCGAAAGAGCAGTTTCTTGCTTTAAGAAACTCACTCCTGCTCTGCGGCGGAGCGGGAGAAGTCATCTCTATGCCGTTATAAATCGTGAATATCTTATTCGGCGCGAAGCGCCGGCTTATCAGAGTTTTGGCCATTGAGTCGGAAACTGCCGTCAGCCAATCCATACGGCGCAGAGCAATCGCATTGAGCAGGCCGTATGTAAGCGCGGCCAAAGGCCGGCCCATATAGTCCAGTCTCCAGTCGCTGTGCACAGTGCTGACAAGCGGCAGACGGGAGCTGCGCTTTAACAGCGCCGCGACCACATTTCCCCGGGAGCCGTGGCTGTGTATTATGTCGAAGCGCTCCTTTTCGATAAGGCCGCGCAGTTTTCTCAGTGAAGAGAAAAAACCGCCGGTCATGACAGTTGTCGGAATTCCCATTTTTTCCGCGTCGTCCGAAAATTCCGCCCGCGTAAAGCAGATAAGACGGACTTGTTCGGTGCGGCACAGTTCTCTGAGCAGAGACAGCACATGGGTCTTCGCGCCGCCAACGTCGCCCCCGCTTATTAGAGTAAGTATCTTCAACGTGCCTTGCACATCCTTTCGTGCCGTATCAGGCGTTTAAAACGCTTGAAGGTATATCACGTTTGGGCTATAATGGATTGGTTAAACGGTATCCCGGCACCGAAAGATTATATAACAGGCGCGAGCCCCGGGTCAAGCCGCGCTGCAGGAGGCCATTTATGAAAGACGGAAAGCTGTTCGGCAAGCTGAACATAGTCGACGCGATCGTAATCCTTATAATAATCGCAGCAGCCGTGTTTTTGGGGATAAGGTATATCGGGGGAAAGGACGAGGGGCCCGCGGGCCATCGCGAAATAACATACACCGTAACGGTTCCCGCGGCGCCCGTTAAGGTATACGAAGAGATAAAAGCCATGATCCCCGGTACTATGATGGCCAACGGGTCGCTGCTTCCGGCGACAGTCGATTCAATAGAAGCCTTTCCCTGCGAGCTCGAGTATATAGAGTTTAAAAACAGTATGAACGCGGAGGAAACATATATATTATCCCCCTCCGGCGAATACGTGAAGCTTATAATAACCTGCTCGGCAAAGCTCTCCCAAAGCGATATTAAAAATATGCTCGGCACACAGGAGATCCGGGTGGGCAAGGCCCATATAGTAAAGACGGTTGACTTTGAAATAACGGGTCAGATTACGTCAATGAGGGATAAATGAAAAGCGGCTCTGTTTTTTGCGAGGTAGAAGAATGCTCCGGACTGGCGGAGAATGTGTTTTCCATTTGGCTCAAAGCGGACCGGGAGATCCTTGCCGCGGCGCAGCCCGGCCGTTTTTTGCATATACTATGTCCGGAAGGCAGCCTGCTTCGCAGACCCATAAGCATTTGTCAGACGCAGGGGGATATGCTCCGCCTTGTGTTTGAGGTAAAAGGCGAAGGCACGAGGTGGCTTTCCCGACGCCGTCGGGGCGATAGCCTGGATATCCTCGGCCCGCTGGGAAGCGGATTTGACCTCAGCGGCGGACCGCTGCTGCTTGCCGGAGGAGGCATAGGTGCCGCCCCTCTGCTTTTTTGCGCGCAAATGAAGCGCTGCGACGCGGTGCTGGGGTTCGCGAGCGGACAAAAAGCTGTTTTGCTCAGCGAGTTTGCGTCCGCCTGCGATGGCGCGGAGTTTTCTTCGGATGACGGCTCGCTCGGCCGCCGCGCTTATGTAACCGAGCTGCTTGAGGAAAGACTCAGAAGCGGCGGATATAAAGGTGTATTGGCCTGCGGGCCCGAACCCATGCTCAGGATTGCCGCGGGATTGTGCAGGGATTACAGCGTCCCTTTGCAGGTTTCCCTGGAGCAGCGTATGGGCTGCGGTGTCGGCGCCTGTCTGGTCTGCTCCTGCCGCATCGTTAAGGACAACAGGGAGGGTTACGCGCGCGTCTGCAGAGACGGGCCCGTGTTCAGGGCTTCGGAGGTCGTATGGGATGATTGATCTCTCGGTGAATTTTGCCGGAGTGCGGTTTAAAAACTTTGTGACCGTAGCCAGCGGCACATTCGGCTTCGGGCGCGAGTACAGCGAATACTTCGACCTGTCAAGGCTCGGAGGTATTTGCGTGAAAGGGCTTACGGTACAGCCCAGAGACGGGAATCCCCCCGTGCGAATAGCCGAAACCCCCGGCGGTATATTAAACAGCGTCGGGCTGCAAAATCCGGGTGTGGACGCGTTTATAAAAACGGAGCTTCCGTTTCTGAGAGGATACGACACAAGAATAATAGCGAACATCTCGGGCAATACACCGGCAGAGTATGCGCTTATGGCGAAAAAACTCTCCGACGCGGGAATCGATATAATAGAGGTAAATGTTTCCTGTCCGAACGTAAAAGCCGGAGGAATAGCCTTCGGAACGGATCCCTGCCTTGCCGCGGAGGTCACGCGAGCGGTTAAAACCGTGTCTGAGGTGCCGGTCATGATAAAGCTGTCACCCAATGTGACCGATATTGTATCTATTGCCCGGGCTTGTGAGGACGCGGGAGCGGACGCATTATCGCTGATCAATACGCTTCTGGGCATGAGGATAGATCCGCGCACGGGCAGGCCGGTACTTAAAAATATAACCGGGGGGTTATCGGGGCCTGCGATATTCCCGATAGCGCTGCGAATGGTCTGGCAGGTCTGTTCGGCCGTATCGGTACCCGTCATGGGAATGGGCGGGGTGTCGGACACGGAAGGGGCGCTGGAGATGCTCTGGGCCGGCGCTTCGCTCGTTTCGGCAGGAACGGCGCTTTTTAAGGATCCGCTGGCTGCGGTATCGATAGTTGAAGGAGCGGAAACGTTTTTCAGAGAAAACAATATGAAAGGACCCTGCGATATCCGGGGAAAACTGAAGCTTTATGACTGACATATACCTTATACGCCACGCAGAAGCGGAGGGGAATCTGTACCGCAGAATACAAGGGCGCTATGACAGCCTTGTTACCGAAACGGGGAAAAAGCAGATTAAGTGCCTTGAAAAACGTTTTGAGGGTGTCCGTGTGGACGCGGTGTACTCAAGCGACTATATACGTACCCGAATGACCGCCGCCGCTGTCGCGGAGCCCAGGGGGCTTGAAATTACAGAGCACGCGGGGCTGCGAGAGGTCGCCATGGGCGAATGGGAGGACCGGACCTGGAGCGAGATAGAGGAGGAGTATCCCGAGCAGTTATATTACTACAACGCCTCGCCCGACAAATGGGATATCCCCGGAGGCGAGCGGTTTGCCGATCTTCAGGCGCGAATTCTCGGTACACTTCTTGAAATCGCGGCACAAAACGAAAACAAGGCTGTGGCCGTGGTATCGCACGGCGGCGCGATAAGAGCGCTGCTGGCTTATGTCTACGGCATACCCGCACAGAGGGTAAGCGAGATCCAATACTGTGATAATACCGCGGTTTCGCTGCTGCGCGCTGAAGGGGGACGCCTTGAGGCGGAGTATATTAACGACAACAGTCATTTGCCCGATGAGCTCTCACCCTTTAAAAGGGAAACCTGGTGGAAGCAAAAAAGCGGAATGGACGGCAGAAACATCAGATTTTTACCGCTGGATCCGGGTAAAAGGTCATCTGATTACCTGAAAGCCTACAGGGAAGCATGGATCAGTGCGCACGGCTCCGATGAAGGATTTTCCAAAGTGTACCTTCAAACGGCTGTTAACAGAGCCCGTATGGATCCTCATAGCGTAGTTGAAGCATATGTTGGCCGAAAGAGCTGCGGCTTTGTTGAGCTTGCTCCCGAGGCGAAGCCTTTGCCATATACCGGGCATATAGCCTTCCTGGCCTTAAAGCCGGAATACAGGAGAAAGGGCCTCGGCGTGCAGCTCATAGGGTACGCCGTTAAATATTACAGAGACAAAGGCTGCAGTGCTCTTTCGCTGCGGGTTGCGCAGGAGAACGAGCGTGCGAGGCAGTTTTATGAAAAATACGGATTTGAGCAGATAGGGCTCGACAGCGGAGCGACAGGCAAGCTTATTGTGATGCGTAAGGAGATCGGCCTGCCGCATTACGCCGGGAAGGAAACAAAGCGGTGAAGGGAGACTTTCTGCCCGTAAGCCGGGAGGATATGGTCAGCAGGGGCTGGTATTGGTACGATTTCCTGCTTGTTACGGGTGACGCGTACGTTGATCACCCGTCTTTCGGCACGCCCCTTATCGGCAGAGTGCTTGAGGCAATGGGTTTTCGCGTTGCGCTGCTTGCCCAGCCGGATTGGCACGACTGCACGGATTTTGCCGATATGGGCAGGCCTCGATACGCGGCAATGGTCTCGGCCGGTAACCTTGATTCCATGGTCGCCCGATATACCGCCGCAAAGAAAGTAAGGCATGATGATTTTTACAGTCCGGGAAAAAAAGCCGGGCTTCGTCCGGACAGGGCATGCATAGTCTATTGCAACAGACTCAGAGAAGCCTTTCCCGGAGGACTGCCTGTAATTGTAGGGGGACTCGAAGCATCGCTCAGACGGTTCGCGCATTACGACTATTGGGAGGATTCCGTGCGGCGCAGTGAGCTTTTCGACTGCGGCGCGGATCTGCTGGTGTACGGCATGGGTGAGCGCGCAACTCGTGAAATAGCCGCTGCGCTGCGCGGCGGCACACCGATTTCCGAAATAAAAAACGTGCGCGGCACCGCGCGTATCGCAAAAGAGAACGATTGCGGTTTTGACTTTGTTGAGTGTCCCTCATGGGAAGAGGTGCGCTCCGACAAAAAGGCCTTTGCCCTGGCCGCTAAGATACAGTATGACGAGCACGACGCCGTTTCGGGAAAGGCAGTCGTCCAGCGCTGCGGCGATAGATTGCTCATAGTAAATCCGCCTGCCGCGCCGCTTGACAGCGCGTCGCTTGATGAGGTGGCGGAGCTGCCTTTCACGCGGGAGCCTCACCCGATGTACGCGGATAAGGGCGGTGTTCCCGCGATCGAAGAGGTGCGCTTTTCGATAATTCATAACCGGGGCTGCTTCGGCGCCTGCTGCTTTTGCTCGCTTGCGTTCCATCAGGGCAGAACGGTTACCTCACGCAGTCATCAGTCAGTGCTGCGGGAAGCCGAAAAAATGACGCGCCATCCGGAGTTTAAAGGCTATATCTCCGACGTGGGAGGGCCGACGGCAAATTTCAGTCATCCCTCCTGTGAAAAACAGCTTGAAAACGGTATGTGCCGCGGGCGCGCCTGCCTTTTTCCGAAGCCCTGCCCGAATCTGGATGCGGATCAGACGGAGTATCTTAAGCTGCTTAGGAAGCTGCGCGCATTGCCCGGCATTAAAAAGGTTTTCGTGCGCAGCGGAATCCGATACGATTACCTCATGTGCGACGAGAGCGGCGAGCTATTCGCCGAACTGGTAAAGCATCATATCAGCGGCCAGATCAAGATTGCACCCGAGCATTGCGCTCCGGCGGTTCTCGGAAGAATGGGCAAACCCGATATAGGCGTTTTCGAGCGATTTATGGAAAAGTATCGGCGCCTGAGCGGAAGATACGGAAAAGAACAGTACGCCGTGCCGTATCTTATGTCATCACACCCGGGCAGCACGCTCCAAGACGCGGTAGAGCTCGCGGAGTATCTTAACCGGCACGGGATAAAACCCATGCAGGTTCAGGATTTTTATCCTACCCCCGGCACGCTTTCCACCTGTATGTACTATACGGGAATAGATCCCAGGGATATGTCCGAGGTATATGTTCCCCGATCCCGCCGTGAAAAGGAGCTTCAGCGGGCGCTTTTACAGTGGTACAGACCTGAGAACCGCGCGCTTGTAATCGAAGCGCTGAAAAAGGCGGGCAGGACTGATCTGATCGGCTTCGGGAAACATTGCCTCGCACGTCCGGACAGGGGCTCCGGCCGGTACGAAAAAAAGCATACCGGAGGCAGGAAAAAATGAGAATACACATAATCGCCTGCAGAGTCCTTGGCAGGGAGCTTTCCTATCTTGTATCCAAAAGTCCGAATATGATAGAGATAACCTGGCAGCCTCAGGGGCTCCATGAGGAACCGGCGAACTTAAAAAGCTTTCTGCGCGCTTCGCTGGACGCTGTTTATGACCAGCTGGAGCGGGGCATATGCCGCCGTGCTCCCGATTATATAGCCCTCGGTTATGGCCTGTGCTCGGGCGGAATTGCCGGACTGGAGGCTCGGGACATACCTATAGCGGTACCTCGATGCGATGACTGCATAGCTCTGTTTTTAGGATCGCAGGAAAGATATCTGGAACTTTTCAATTCCCGGAAGGGGACGTATTGGCTCAATAACGGATGGGTGGAAACGTCTTATCTGCTTCATGAGGGCATTGAAAAACAGCTTTATGAAGAGTATTCGCGCAAGTACGGCGAGGATAATGCGGAGTACCTGATGGAGGTAAACAACAACTGGAAGCAGCATTACAAAAACTGCGGCTTTATCACCTCCGATGTTTACGACAGACCCGAATACAGACGTGCCGCCGAAGCGTTTGCCGAAAAGAACGGATGGACCAGCGAAGTTTATGAGGGGAGCAGCCGCTTGCTCAAAAAGCTGGTTGACGGTGATTTCTTTAACGAAGAATTCTTCGTATGTCCTCCGAAACACCGTATTGAGCTTACCGGGGGGCGGGACATGTTAAGGGCGGTCCCGGTATAACTGACCGCGAATAATACCGATACTCATTAAAATGCGTGAAATAATAATGCCGTCGGGTCAAAGATCCGACGGCGTTATTATTTAAGAGGTTCAGATTCAAATGCTCAGAGAAAGCGTTCGATAGCCTTATTCAGTTCGATTATGGCATTTTCGTTGCCGTGTTCGACGGCGTCCATGATGCAATGCTCCATATGATCTTTGAGCATAAGCTTACCGGCGCTGTTTATCGCGCTTTTTACCGCGGCGAGCTGTATGAGCACCTCGCTGCAGTCGCGTCCGTCCTCAACCATCTTCCTTACGGATTCCAGATGGCCGATTACTCTGGAAAGACGGTTGATTACAGCCTTGGTATATGTGTGCGGCTGCGTATGGCCGTGGCTGTGACCGCCCGGCGTTTCAGACCCGGGTTCCGCGGCGGCGTTTTTCAAGTGGTCAAGATATTCATCGGTCATTCTGCCGTTTGTCATAAAACGCTCCATTCCGGCCGTTGGCCATATAATATGCGGCTTCGTTCGGGTCAGATACAGCGCCGGTTCATTTTATCAGCTGACGATACCATTTGCGTTTATTAACCCAGTATCCGTTTACAAGGACTTTTACGAACTGGTCGCTTCGCAGTAAGCAGAAGGTTACAAGCGGGGTCCATCCGAAAACATAGGCCGACAAATATGCCAGCGGCAGAGCTATGACCCACATGGCAACGGTGTCGACCACAAAGCTGTATCTGGAATTTCCGCCTCCCAGAATGATACCGGAGGACACAGGGTATTGGTAGCAGGTAGCAAGCACGATAAAGCAAAGAGCGAAGATCATTTGCCGGGCGAGCTCCATAGTTTCGGGAGTGAGGTCATAGAAGCCGAGAATAAGACTTCT
>JAAYBW010000148.1 GCA_012729975.1 Clostridiales bacterium | reverse complement strand
TCTAAGGTAATGTATATCAGCCCCGCTCTTTCAGTAATAGATTCGCGTTGTGGCGTAAAATGGCACGGCACAGATTTTCTTTACAACGTTCCGTATCATTTTCATCTGCCTTAAAGCGTGATACTGCCGATGCCGTTTGAGCAATTTATTACTGTTCCAAATGGTTTTGATAGCTCGCTTAGGTATTGTATCACCACGTCGTCTTTAATCAGGCGCGGATGGCCTAACCTCCCTCGCGCAACGCCCATGCCGAGCGATATCGGATAAAAGTATATGCTCTCAATCCTGCCGTTGGATGCTGTAAATGATGCCATGACCGAATCCCATATGGGCTTTTGAACGTCATAGCCCTTTGTGCCGTTATTACTTCGCTTGTTCATATAGTCACCCACGAGCGTATCGTGCGGCATGCCTGCGTTTTCATACGCTTCTGCGGGTTGAAGCTCGACAGTCTCGGTCTGAAATATAAAGTTACCAAGACTGTAAAATATTGGCTTCTCTTTATATAACTCCACGCCCCTCAATTCATGGGGGCCATGTCCCAATATAGCGTCGGCACCCGCATCGATGCATGCATGGCTGAACAATACGAGGAATTCGGCCGGTATCAACCTGTCGGCGCCGGCAAATTCATGTGAGTGTACGCTCACTAACACATAATCCGCCTGCCGCTTGGCTTCCTCTATCATTCGGGTCATGCGCTCCATGTCTTTTTTCATCGGTTCCGTGTGCGTCTGGTACGAGTCGGCACATTTAAATTTCAGCTGTCCGAACTCCATCTCGTTTTCGGCCGGCGGATTCTCATAGCCATTTGAAATCGCCATAAGCCTTTGGGCGTTCATGCAGGTATTGCTCGCAATTCGGTTTAGCATATCAAAGTCATCGCGCTTAACGCAGTAATATGAGTTAAAGCGAAGCGGGTTGAGCCCAGGCCGACCACTCATGTGTATGCTCTGATTACCAGCCGCATCTGCACTATGTATGGTTGAGCAAATACCTAGTAGCGCCACGCGCGCGTTCTTGGTTTCAAGATAGCACGGTGCTGAGGCCTCATAGAGCGTCGCTCCTGTGCCGGCGAAGAGCATCCCTCGTTCGCGAAGGTTCCTTATCGTCGCCAGCAGCCCACCGTGACAGTAATCGCAGGAATGGTTATTGGCAGTGTTGAAAATATTGAACCCGTAGGTTTTCAAGTCGTCGAGAACACCCGGGTTCGCCATAGCCCATGTGCCGCCCGAAAATGCGGCTGGATAGCCTTCGCTCTCGTGTGCAGTCACCTCAAGGTTGTTGAATCTCACATCATGCGACTCTATTATATTTTTAATTATCTCAAACCCATCATAACCTCCTGCAGGCAGTCTTCTTGTGATAAACGAATCGCCCGTGGCGATGAATGTCGTTTTCTCGCTCATTATCTGTCCTCCTTAGAAAGTAAATTAGTTAAAGTATCCGAGCGTTACTTCAAGCGCGACCTTGAGTCCTTTAAACAGGCTGTCGGTCTGTACGTACTCCTCGCGCGTATGTGCACCTTTTCCAGAATAGCAGCCAAGACATACAGCCGGTATGCCTAACGACAGTGGGATATTACAGTCAGTCGAGCCCGGTGCAAGCTGCGGTTCCTTGCCGAAATGGTTCTTGACAGCGGTCACCGCCCTTTCCGTAAGCGCTTTCATGCGTTCCTCGTCGACGTCGCCCGAGCAGGGTCTATCGCCTATCAGCTCAAAATTGACCTCGATTCCCTTCGTGCGATAATAGCTTATCGCCTCCTGGAAATGCGTTTGCATGATAGTGAGCGCATTTGGCTCGTCCGACCGGAACTCGTAGAGCATCTCCGCCTGCTGAGCTATCGTGTTTACCGACGTGCCGCCCTTTATTACGCCCACATTGAACGATGTCTTTCCCACATCAGGCACTCTCATATCGTAGAGCGTGTGAATGAGAGAAGAAAGGTAGTATATGGCATTCCTGTTTCCAAACCCGTTATAAGAATGGCCGCCCTCTGTCTTAATCTCCACCCTATATCGCTTTGATCCTACAGCCTTTGTAATCACTGCGTTGTCTGAACTATCGAAAGAAATAAACTCTCTGATACGGCCTGCGTAGTCCTCAACGAGCTTTCTCGTTCCTTTTAGGTTTCCAAGGCCTTCCTCTGCCGAGTTGATAACAATGAGAAGCCCGCCTTCGGCTGGAGTCAACTCGTTTTGGGCGATATAACGCGCCGCAATAAGCAGTGCCGTCACGTTAGCCGAGTTGTCGCCGATACCTGGGCAAAATAGCTTACCGTTTTCCTCCCGCAGCGGTAGCTCCTCTGTGTCCGAAAACACGACGTCACTGTGCGCACATATAACATTCACGTATCCGTCTGTATTCCCTACTGGGTATATCACATTAATTGCGCTGTCGATATAAGCGTTTTGCGCACCTGCGCGTTTTAACCACTCAAGGCAGAACTCTGCGCGCTTCTGCTCGAAATGTGACGGTGCGGGTATTCTAGCTAATGTCATAAGAAGCGACTTTGCTTCATTGCTTTGCGATTCAATATAGTCCATTACCCTTTTCTCAAGCTTCATTGTTTATCCTCCCCATGGGAACGTATGAAGGAAAATGTCCAGGCGACACCTTACTAAGCGGTATATCCCTGCCCCAGTGTCCCTCCGACGAATAGGCACATCGCGCCGCAAAGCTTTAGCTCGGTTTGGGATCAACGGGGCTTTCTTCCTCGACGCGAGTTACCGCAGGGCGAGCGTGGCGTTTTGAGAGCAACGGTACGGAAATATCGCTCAGTAGCGCCATTGTAAACGGATATTGCAGTCTTTCAAGCAGTTCGTCGGGGTTTGCCTTTTCAGGGGCATATTCATTGCTTAGCTTGACGTATTCAGTTTATACTTTGTCGCAGCTTTTGTCCATTGTATGTATTAATACTGGTTTTCAGTTGCTCAGAATGCAGGTGAAATAATGAAAATAACACAGTTATAGACATAATGACAGGCAAACAAGGACAGAGTATACTGAAGTCGCAGCTTTGTCCAAGAAAAAGAATGGGCAAGCCACTGTGATTCCTCTTTGCCATCTAGTAGAACAGAAATATCCGATCCCTGGTTTCTATTCCCACTCAATGCTCGCCGGGGGCTTGGTGGTGATATCCAGCAGGACGCGGTTGACGCCGGAGACCTCGTTGACGATGCGGCGGGAAACGAGGGCGAGGGTGTCGTAGGGGACGCGGGCCCAGTCGGCGGTCATGAAGTCGTAGGTGGTGACGGCGCGGATGGCGATGGCGGTGTCATAGCTGCGCTCGTCCCCCATCACGCCCACGGAGCGCAGATCGGTATTGACGGTGAAGTACTGGCTGATCTGGCCGTCCAGGCCCGCCTTGCGGAACTCCTCCAGGAGGATGGCGTCGCTGTGGCGGGTCAGGTCCACCTTTTCCCGGGT
>JAAYBW010000147.1 GCA_012729975.1 Clostridiales bacterium | reverse complement strand
TTGCTCTTGAAAAAGGCATATGCTTTGATTACAGTGCCGTAATGGCCGCGATGCTTCGCAGTCAGGGCATTCCGACAAAGCTGGTCGTCGGATACGCCGGTACCGCGTACCACGCGTGGATTTCGGTCTACACCGAGGATAAAGGATGGATAGAAGCCGTGATCTATTTTGACGGCAGCGTCTGGAAGCGCATGGATCCGACATTTGCCTCTTCTTCAAACCGGAGCGCCGAGGTTATGAAATATATCGGCAACGGAGCCAATTACACCGCCAAGTATCTTTATTGATACAAACGTCCCGAATATCATAAAGAAACGGCCCGGCAAAAACCGGGCACGGATAAATAGGGATGTAAATTCACAGGGCGCCGCGTCGGCCCCGCCTGACGAGGCGCGCGCACATCTCGGGGAGTGTTGCGGTATCGGACATAAATATTTGGATTACTCGTATCTGTCCTATTTCTGCGCGGAGTTTTCCATGATACTCAAAGCGGGCATACAGGTCAGCGAGGGATTTTCATTGCTTGCCGCAAACGAGCGGGACGAAGGGCGGCGGGCCGTGCTCGAAGCCCTTCATAAACAGACTGACGAGGGCATCTCGGTTTATGAGGCAATGAGTGGTGAGGGGGTTTTTCCTCCTTATATGATGCAGATGATAAAGATAGGCGAGGGCACGGGATATCTGGATTCCGTATTTTCCTCGCTCGCTCTTTATTGTGAAAGCAAGCTGAGGATTGCCGGCGTTATAAGGAGCGCGGTTTTTTATCCGGCTATGCTCCTGGTTATAATGCTCGCTGTCCTTTTTGTTTTTTTAACGCAGGTCCTGCCGATATTCAGCGGAGTATTCTCGCAGCTGGGCGTAACCATGTCGCCGATAGCTCTGGCGTTTTTGAATTTCGGACTGGCGCTTCGCTCGGCACACCGGTGGATACTGGGCGTTATCTGCGCGATAATAGCGATCTCGCTTCTCGTCGGACTGATACCCGCGTGGCGCGAGGCTTTTTCCTCGTGGGTAACACGCGTCTTTTCAAAAACGAAGCTGGGACATAAAATAGGCATCGCTCATTTCGCTTCGGCGCTTGAACTGTGTTTCTCGGGCGGCGTGAATCTCGACGAGGCGCTCGAATTGTCGCAGTTTTTCTGCAGGGATCCGCAGGTCGTAAAAAGCATCGGAAGATGCAGACAGAGTCTGCTGTCCGGAGAGAATCTGGCGGCGGCATTCACAAAGGAGAAGCTGTTTTCGCCGATGAGCTGCCAGATGCTGTCCGTCGGTGTGCATACGGGCACGACGGACGTCGTGCTCAAGGATATAGCACGCCGCAGCGCGGACGAGATGGATCGGGCTGTTGAGCACGCGGTCAGCGCCGTGGAGCCGACTATAATTATATTCCTCTCGGTCTGTGTCGGACTGCTTCTTCTTGCCGTTATGCTGCCGCTGGTCGGCATCATGTCCGCCATATAGCGGGGGGATGTGCGCTATGAAGACCAAAAAGGGTGTTTTCGGCATGCTGATTGCCGCGGCGGTTTTTGCCGCTGCCCTGCTGCTCGTGGTTTCCGGGATAGGCAGGGCCGGAGCGGCGCGCGACAAAGAGGCCTTGCGCGTGACGGAGGAATCTCTTCACAGGGCGATGATGAGCTGTTACGCGATAGAGGGGCGGTATCCGCAAACTCTTGAGTATCTGACGGAAAACTACGGCGTGTACATAGACACCGACAAATACGCGGTTTATTACGATGCGTTCGCATCCAATATAATGCCGGACATAACAGTGATTAAAAAGTGAGGGGCACACCATGAGGAAAAACGCCGGACTTTTTGATACGCTGATCGGGCTTTTGATAATGTTCATATTTACCGCCTGCATACTTCTTGTCCTTGCGGGCGGCGCGCGTGTGTATAAAGGCATATCGGAGGAGCTGCGCGAGCAGTACAGCAGCCGCACGGCGCTCTCATATATAACCGCCAAGCTGCGCTCAAGCGATTTTGAGGGCGGGGTATCTGCAGGAGAGATCGGCGGCTGTCCGGCTCTCATGATGTATGAGCAGATAGAGAGCGAACTTTATGTCATGTATATTTATTGGTACGAGGGCGCGCTGTGGGAGCTTTTCTGCGGGGCAGACGATGAATTTCTGCCCTCGGACGGACAGGAGATCATGGAACTTGTAAGCGTATCTTTCGAATTCAGGGAAGACAGCTCTCTTATAAAGATCGTGTGTACGCAGGAGAACAACACGGCGCAGCAGTATGTCCACATACGGTCGGGAAAGGCGGAGCGGGCATGAAGGGGAAAAGCAGGACGCCTCTTTTTCTGATCGAAACCGTCGTGATGCTGCTTTTGTTTTCGGCTTTCGCGGCTATATGCCTGAGACTTTTTGCCGCGGCGCGTCAGACAAGCAGAAAAAGCAGCGAGCTGTCTCACGCGGTTTCCTGGGCTCAATCCGCCGCGGATTGCTGGAAGTCGGCCGACGCGGACGTGTCGCTCGCAGCGGCGATACTCGGGATATCCGCCGACGCGGAGAGCTTTTCTTTGTATTTCGATAAAGACTGGCGGCAAACCGCCGGAGCGGGCGAATTTACGCTTATACTCAGGGAAGACGGAGACAACGGCGCGCAAATAGTCGTATTTAAAGCAGATCCCTCCGAGCCTATCTTCACGCTCCGGGCAAAGGCGGTGGCGAATGGATAGCAAAAAGCGCACACCTCCTAAGCTTACGATGGGCATCACGACAATAGCAGTCGTGTTCGCGGTGCTGTGCCTGACGATTTTCGCGATTCTTTCGGTTTCAACCGCCGATTCCGAATATCGGCTCGCGAAAAAATATTCCGAATCGGTAACGGCTTATTACATTGCCGATTCGGCCTGCGCGGACATAGCGGAAAGCTTCCGCGAATTATGGGAATCCGGAGGCGATTTTATGGCGCTTTCCGACCTCGCCTCTTCGCTCGGCGCGCATTGTGTGCAGGCCGAAGGGGGAAACGCGCCCGCCGTGATAAGCTACAGCCGGGATATTGACAGCACACGCGCCCTGTATGTACAATTGCATATCGGAGAAAGCTTCGATATAAAACAATGGAAAACCACACCGACCTCGGAGTGGACACCGGACGACAGTCTGCCCGTCTGGACAGGCGACGGCGTACCGGACTGAGAGAATCGATAAAGGTGCGGGTCTTCCGGCACGGCAGACTCGCTCCGACGGCAAAGAAAGGCTTACCGCCATGATGAGTTTTATAGAAATAATGCAGCACGCGGTAGAGATAGGGGCCTCCGACGTTTTTATAATCTCCGGCCGGGAGGTGTCGGCCAAGGTCGGCAAGAGCTTCGTTAAGATCGGCGGGGAAAGGGTAATGCCGGACGCGTCCCGGCTGATAGTGGAGGAGGCCTATGTGTCCGGCGGAAGGGACATAACCCGCCTGCAGACAACGGGAGACGACGACTTCGCTATATCGGTCCCGGGGCTTGCCCGCATGCGCATGAGCGCGTTTAAGCAGCGCGGCAGTCTTGCGGCGGTAGTTCGGATCGTTTCCTTCGGCATACCGGACTACAAGACCCTGGGTATACCGGAAAACGTGATGAACGCGGTGAATACCAATAAAGGGCTTGTGCTTGTGACCGGCGCGGCGGGCAGCGGAAAATCGACTACGCTTGCGTGCATGATAGACAGAATAAATAAAACCCGGGAGGGGCACATAATAACGCTCGAGGACCCCATAGAGTTTTTATACCGCAACGATAAATCCATAATATCCCAGCGAGAGATAGAGATTGACACCAAGGATTATGTATCCGCGCTGCGCGCCTGCCTTCGCCAGGCTCCGGACGTTATACTGCTCGGCGAGATGCGGGATTATGAAACGATAAAGACGGCAATGACCGCCGCGGAGACCGGCCATCTTA
>JAAYBW010000146.1 GCA_012729975.1 Clostridiales bacterium | reverse complement strand
GTACTGAAAAATATACCGATAACCGCATTGCGCACAGTCGCGGATACGGAGATCACATCTGTCTGTTATGACTCGCGGCAGGTGACGCCCGGCGCGCTTTTCGTTGCGGTAGAAGGCTATACAAATGACGGACATGAGTTCATACCCTCCGCCGTCGCCTCCGGAGCGGCAGCCGTTTTATGCAGCAAACGCCCCTCCGGCCCCTGCCCGTATATTCTTACGGAGAACACGCGCCTGGCGCTGGCGACAGCCTCGGCGAATTTTTACGGCAGACCGGCCGACAAGCTTACGCTTATCGGAGTCACAGGTACAAACGGAAAGACCACGGTCACAACGCTGATAAAGCAAATGCTTGAGCACAGCACCGGTAAAAAATGCGGTCTGATAGGGACAGTGGGGAACATGATCGGGGACCTGCGGCTCCACTCCGAGAGAACGACCCCCGAATCGGCCGATCTTCAAGCGCTTTTGGCTCAGATGGTTACCGAGGGCTGCTCATATGCCGTTATGGAAGTCTCGTCACATTCCCTGGTTCTCGACCGTGTGGCCGGACTCCGGTTTGAAGTAGGGGTATTTACAAACATTACCCAGGATCATCTGGATTTTCACGGAACAATGGAAGCATATCTGGAAGCGAAATGCAGGCTTGTTAACCTTTCGTCGAAGACGGTATTAAACGCCGATGACCCAAGGCAAAGCAAAGTACTTGAAAGATGCGGCTGCGGAGCTTTGACATACGGCGCGAAAAATATCAAAGCGGATCTGAGGGCGGACAATATCAGGCTGGGATCCGACCGAGTTTATTTTGAGGCTTACTACGGCGCGGAGCGTGTTCCGATGACTTTAGGGATACCGGGAGAGTTCTCGGTTTATAATGCGCTAGCCGCAGTAGGCTGCTGCCTGGCACTCGGCATTGACATCACGGATGTATCGGTTGCGCTCGGTGTCTGTAAAGGTGTCAAGGGCAGGGCGGAGGTAATACCCACCGGGAAAAAGTTCACGGTCATCGCGGATTACGCTCACACCCCGGATGCGCTGGAAAATATCCTTAAAACCGTAAAAGGATATGCCAAGGGGCGAACGATTGCCGTGTTCGGCTGCGGTGGAGACAGAGACAAAACCAAGCGTCCGATTATGGGACGGGTTGCGGGCGATATAGCGGACGCCGTTTTTGTAACCTCCGATAATCCGAGGACGGAAGACCCGGGGGCGATCATCGCCGATATCGTTTCGGGAATGAGCGGCGCGAGCGCGCAGGTTACGGTAATTCCCGACCGGATAGAAGCGATTGAGGCCGCTATGCGCTCCGCAGGTGAGGGAGATGTGGTGGTGCTCGCCGGGAAGGGACACGAGGACTATCAGATCATAGGCACGGAGAAAAGACATATGGACGAACGGGAGATTGTAGCGCAAATACTCGAGAATTGGGTGAAATAAGCGATGCTCACAAGTATTGCGGTCGCATTATTAATATCGGCGGCGGTATCCCTGCTTATGGGAGCTCTTCTTATACCGCTGCTGCGTCGTTTGAAAGCCGGTCAGACGATAAAGGATATCGGCCCTGTCTGGCATATCTCAAAGCAGGGAACGCCGACTATGGGCGGGCTGATGTTCATTGCGGGTATAACAGTCACTGTAATTGCTTTTACCGCCAAAGACATCAGAAAAGGCGAGCTGGCCCATTTGGCAATGCTCGCGTTCGCGCTTTTATACGGGGCCATAGGGTTTCTTGACGATTATGAAAAAGTAAGAAAACGCGGCAACACCGGACTGAGTGCTTTACAGAAATTTGCATTACAGCTTATTGTCGCGATTTCGTTTCTTCTGCTTTTAAGGCGCATGGGATATATCACGCCCAATTTGTACATTCCGTTCTGGAACGTTTCGGTGCCGATGCCGGAGGTTTTGTACTTCGTAATTGCGGCTTTCGCGGTAGTCGGTATTGTCAACGGCGCAAACCTGACCGACGGGGTGGATGGCCTTCTCACAGGCGTCTCGCTGCCAATGGCGATTTTTTTTGCATTCGCCGCGTATAAATGGGATATGCGGATTCAGGGCGTCTACGCAGGCGCGCTCGCGGGGGGATTGGCCGCGTTTCTCGTATATAATTTTCACCCCGCGAAAATTTTTATGGGGGATACCGGCTCTTTGTTCATAGGCGGCAGTATATGCGCCCTCGCGTTGTCGATGGATATGCTGCTCGTGCTTATACCCGTGGGCATGATATATATAGTAACGGTTCTGTCCGACATAATTCAGGTATCATACTTTAAAGCAAGCCACGGAAAGAGAATATTCAAAATGGCTCCGCTTCATCACCATTTCGAGAAAAGCGGCTGGAGCGAGGTAAAGATATTCGTTGTTTACACATCCTTTTCGGTGCTTTTCGCTCTGATAGCGTGGATGTCTGTGATGGGCAGATTCAGAATTTAGGCAGGTGAAATAATGGCAGCGGATACATACAGGTTTCCGGGTGAGCATAATACGGAAACCGGAAGCGAAGAAAGCAGGCTTTCGGACAGAACGGAAGAAACAAGAGTAGGGCGAGGCAGGATGGATCTTCCGTTCCTGTTTATGACACTTATCATTCTTGCGATAGGAATGATTATGGTCTTGTCAGCGAGCTTCGCCAGGGCGTATTATGAGACCGGTAATGCCACACAGGTATTCGTACGCCAGTCTCTTTTTTCAATCTTCGGTGTTGCGGCGATGCTGCTGGTCTCGCGTTTTCGCGTGAAGATTTTCAGAAGATTCTCCATAGCTGCTCTGGTAGCTGCTGCCATACTGCTGCTTTTCGTACTGGTAATAGGCATTGAAAGCGGCGGCGCCCGGCGCTGGATAGATATAGGCATTTCTACATTCCAACCCTCGGAAATAGCGAAATTGGGCATAATCCTTGCCTTTGCCAGAATGAGCTGTATTTATAAGGAAAAGATGAAAACGTTCCGATACGGAGTGCTGCCGTTTTTAGGTATTATGGCAATTATACTGGGCCTTCTGATCCTTGAGCCTCACCTTTCCGCATGTGTTATAATAGTACTGGTCGGCGCGATTATGATGTTTGTCGGCGGTACACGCGTCTTCTGGTTCGTATTGGTTGCCGTGATTGCCGTCGCTGCCGGATTTATACTTGTAAAACTCTTTGATTACGCCGCGGCGCGTATCGCCATATGGAAGGATCCCTTCATCGATAAAAGGGGCGACGGATGGCAGATAGTGCAATCGCTGTACGCAGTGGGCAGCGGCGGACTTTTGGGACTGGGACTAGGACAGGGACGCCAGAAGTACCTTTATCTTCCCGAGGAACACAATGATTTTATCTTCTCCGTAGTATGTGAGGAGCTCGGATTCATAGGCGCATCCCTCATTCTGATTCTTTTTGCGATTTTGATAATACGCGGATTCTGGATAGCCATGCATGCCAGAGACCGTTACGGGTCGATGATCGTTACGGGGCTGACCTCGCTGCTCGCTATTCAGGTATTCCTGAATGTCGCCGTCGTGACAAACCTAATTCCCTCCACAGGTATTTCGCTGCCGTTTTTCAGCTACGGAGGTACCGCTCTGGTGCTGCAGCTTGCGGAAATGGGGATAATTTTAAGCGTTTCCCGCGATATAGAGGCGAAGTAGAGGATGAATTTTGTTATTGCGTGCGGGGGTACCGGAGGGCATATATATCCGGGAATAGCCGCGGCGGAAAGGCTAAGAGCGCGTTTTCCCGGCTGCGGCATACTTTTTGTAGGCTCGCAGGGAAATATGGAGACCGAGCTTGTGCCGCGCGAAGGATGGGATATCCGAACCATAAGAGCTTACAGCTTTCACCGAAGTGTAAAACCCGCGGATATATGGCACAATGTTCGGGGAGTTATCGGCAACGTGGCCGCGATCGGCCGATCAAGGATAATAATCAATGAGTACAAACCGAGCTGTGTGATCGGAACCGGCGGTTATGTGTGCTATCCCGTGCTGCGGGCGGCAGTGTCTCTGGGCGTGCCCGCGGTTATACACGAGTCAAACGCCGGACCGGGACTCACGACCCGACTCCTGGAGCCTTATGTCGATAAAATCCTTATAGGATTTGAGGAGAGCCTGGGATGCTATAAGCGCAGGGAGAAAGTCGAGGTCGTCGGCATGCCGGTGCGAAGCGGTTTTGTGCCTCGCGAGCGTGTTAAACGCGGCGGCAGGCTGCCGAGGCTCTTAAGCCTCTGGGGTTCTCTCGGAGCGTCTCGCATGAACGATCTTACGGCTCAGATAATAGCCATGAACGAAAAAGAGGGCGCTTTTTCGCACACACACGTCACGGGAGGCGGAGAGCAGGGAGTCGAGCGCATGCGTGCCCGCCTCGAGGAGCTGGGAGTTGTCGGCTTAAAATACACCAGGCTTTGCCCGTATATTTACAATATGGCCGAAACGATGGCCGACTGCGACATGGCAATGTGCCGCTCCGGGGCTTCGACGCTGGGCGAGCTCTCGGCGATGGGCATACCGGCGCTTCTTATACCTTCCGTTAACGTAACGGCGAACCAACAGGAAAAGAACGCCCGCGTTCCCGAGGGACGAGGCGGTGCCGTTGTACTGACAGAGGACGTTTGTACGGCTGAAAAAATGTTTGATACGATTAAAAGCGTTATTCGAGATGAATCAAGGCTGCGGACAATGTCAGAGGCAATGTCTTCGCTTTACAGGCCTGACGCGGCGGACAGGATAGCTTTCGCGGCAGCGGAATTGTCTGTTTGAACCAAGGATAAGGAGCCCGCATAGTATGGCTCGTGAGCGGCGGATAAGACGCCGTTTCCAGTCTTTATGCGGAGGAAATGCAGATGAGCGTACTGCGTATTCAAGGAGGGCGAAAGCTCTCCGGCAGCATACGTGTGCAGGGTGCGAAAAACAGTGTCCTGCCGATAATGGCCGCGTCATTACTTGCCGAAGGCGTGACCGTGATACATAATTGCCCCGATCTGTCGGACGTTGAAGTTTCAATGAAGATACTCAGACATCTGGGCTGTAAAGCTCAGCGGGAAGGCGAGAGCGTAGTCATTGATTCCGCAGGGGAAATAAGACACGATATACCGGATGATCTGATGCGCGAGATGCGTTCTTCGGTTGTTTTTATGGGCGCGATTTTCGCCCGGACGGGAAAAGCGCTTATGTCCTATCCCGGCGGATGTGAGCTTGGCCCGAGGCCGATAGACCTTCACCTGTACGCCCTGCGAACACTTGGGGCGTTAATCGATGAAACCGGCGGGAGGATAGCCTGTCACAGCGACAAGCTGGCTGCCGGATACATAAACTTCTCTTTGCCCAGCGTAGGCGCTACGGAAAACGCGATGCTCGCCGCCAGCAGGGCGGTTGGAACAACTGTAATAACCAATCCGGCCAGAGAGCCGGAAATAGAAGATTTGCAAAGCTATCTTCGCGGCCTGGGCATAGATATTAACGGCGCGGGTACCTCTATGATAACGGTGACCGGACGACGTACCCGCAAAGACACCGAACATACTATAATCCCGGACAGAATAGTGGCCGCCACATGGCTCTCCGCGCTTGCGTCCGCCGGCGGCGACATTGAACTCACCGGCGTAGAGCCGTCCCATTTCGCGTCCGTTGCCGATTCGCTCAGACGTATGGGCTGCACAATTGAGGCAGACGGCAATCGTGTGAGAGCATTAAGAAACGGTATGCTTCGGGCGATAAAGCCCATTTACACGGAACCGTATCCGGGATTTCCGACAGACGCTCAGCCGCCGCTTATGGCAGCCGCACTGTGCGCGCAGGGCACAACGGTGTTCGTTGAAAACATCTTTGAAAACAGGTACAGGCATGTTGAAGAGTTAAGACGCATGGGCGCGGATATAATGGTATCCGGAAAGACCGCGATGGTGTGCGGAGTCCGAAAGCTGCATGGGGCGGGATTAAGGGCGACCGATTTGAGGGGAAGCGCCGCGCTGCTGGTGGCTGCCCTCGCGGCGGAGGGAGAGAGCATCATATCCGGACTCTCCCACCTTGACAGGGGTTATGACGGCACAGAGAACATTCTCAAGCAGCTCGGTGCCGATATTGAACGTATGGACTGACCTGAAAAGGGGTAACGATATGACACAAACGAGCGCGCTGCCGAGGCGGCGAAGAAGAGCCAGAAATACCGGCGCTGTGAAAGCCGCGCTGTATATAATTATGGTGTTTTGTATGGTGGCGGGGACCAGCGTGTTTTTCGAGGTGGCTGATGTGCGCGTGAGCGGAAACGCGGATTACAGTCAGCAGGATATAATAAACGCCGCGGATATCAGGATCGGAAGCAATCTGTTATTTTTAAATCAAGCCGCCGTGAAAAGCAGGGTTATGAACGCGCTGCCTTATGTTGATGATGTCGCGATAACGCGCCGGGCCCCTTCCACAGTAGTCTTGACGATATCGGAGAGTATACCGCTTGCGTATGTTGAACTTGACGGAGCGATGTTTATAATAGATAAAAGGTGTAAAATACTAGGGAAAAGCGACATGTCGGGTGTAGGAGACCTTATCCGTGTAGAGGGCATTAAACCGATAAAGCCTTCGGTAGGACATAAGATAGCCGCCGGTGTCGAGGAAGCTTCAAAACTGGAATATCTTACCGAGCTGCTGGGCCTTTTTTCTCGGCGCGAGATGGATGGCAGCGTGAGCTCGGTGGACGCTGCTTTTGAAGCGAATATTTCCTTTGAATATATGGGGCGCTTTAAAGTAAGCCTGGGTAAGCATGAAAAGCTTGAATACAAGCTGGAGCTCCTGCAAAGCGTTATCGAAAAGATCGACGCTTCGGCAAAGGGCACCATTGATCTGTCCGAGGATAGGGAAGCGCACTTCATACCATCTTAAATAAAGAACCGTTCACAAATATATGGAGGGGAAAGATATGGCAAAATACGAGGCGGATGTACAGGATGTAGTCAGGATAAAAGTCATTGGCATCGGGGGCGCGGGCAACAATGTAGTTAACCGCATGTACGGCGGGAATGTGGAGGGCATTGAATTCGTTAATATCAACACGGACAAGCCCACACTGCTTTCCTCGGGAGCGGATACAAGAATACAGATAGGCGAAAAGCTGACGGGAGGCCAGGGCGCGGGGTCGGATCCCGAAATAGGGCGTAAGGCAGCCGAAGAGAGCAGAAACAATATAGCTAAAGCCTTTGAAGAGGCGGACATGGTGTTCATAACGGCGGGAATGGGGGGAGGTACCGGAACGGGAGCCGCTCCGGTCGTTGCCGAAATCGCAAAGGAAGCCGGTGTGCTCACCATAGGCGTGGTGACAAAACCTTTCCGTTTTGAGGGCAGCGCCAAGATGAGACGCGCCGAAAAAGGCATAGAGGAATTACTCGCGCAGGTGGACACGCTCCTTGTTATACCCAATGATAAACTCCGGGAAGTGACTGCTCAGAAGATAACTTTCGCCAATGCTTTTGAAATTGCCGACGGCGTTCTAAACCGCGCAGTGTCCAGCATTGCGGACCTTTTAAGGACGACCAGTTTTATTAATCTGGACTTCGCGGACCTGCGGACAATCATGAAAGGCGCGGGCTTCGCGCACATGGGAGTAGGGGAGGCAAGCGGGAAAAACAAGGTCGAGGAGGCCTCGCGCGACGCCGTGGCAAGTCCCCTCATGGAGACGTCCATTAAGGGCGCAAGGCGTGTTCTGGTGAAGGTTACCGGCAGTCTTGACCTGAGCATGGAGGACGTGGAAAACGTTGTAGGAAGGGTTCAGAACGCCGCTCACCCGGACGCAAACATCATTTTCGGAGTTGATTTTGATGATACACTGGTTGACGCGCTGCGTGTAGTAGTCATCGCGACCGATTTTTGTCAACCGGAAGCAACCGTTTCGGCCGTTCCGGATCCGGTAATTGCGCAGCCCGAAAAGCCGGAGCCGAAGGCAGAGCCCGAACGCAAAGAGACAAAAGAAGAGCGCGTAGACGACGAAGAATGGGAAGAGCTGCTGAGCATATTCGACAAGGACTGACAGGGGCTTTCGGCGCGGCCGGGCAATGCGGAAATTGACAGGTTTTTTCTATTTCCTATTGACCTTCCGGCGAAATGGATATAGTATTAATATTGATATACTTTAGCCTGGTTTTATATTTACAGACACGCAGGAGGGTACGGAAATGGCATATTCTCTGGACACTGGTCCCGATAACGTTGTCAACATCAAAGTCGCGGGTGTGGGCGGCGCCGGAAATAACGTAGTTAACCGGATGATATCATCCGGCACGCAGGGCGTGGAATTTATCGCTATAAATACGGACAAGCAGGTCCTTTCGGTATCGAAAGCTCCGGTTAAGATACAGATAGGCGAAAAACTTACACATGGCCAGGGAGCCGGCTCCGATCCTGAAATCGGCAAGAAATCCGCCGAGGAAAACAGGAACAATATAATTAAAGCCTTTGAAGACACCGATATGCTGTTTTTGACCGCCGGAATGGGCGGCGGCACCGGCACAGGCGCGGGACCGATTATTTCGGATATAGCCCGCGAGGCCGGAATACTGACCGTGGGTGTCGTTACAAAGCCCTTTACCTTCGAGGGCAAAAGGCGCATGCAGCAGGCGGAGGCGGGAATAGAGGAGCTACTCGGGCGCGTGGATTCTCTGCTCGTGATACCCAACGACAGGCTAAAGTATGCCACCGATCAGAAAATAACCATGTACAATGCTTTTGAGATAGCGGACGACGTTCTTCGCCAGGCCGTTACCAGCATTTCCGACCTTATTAAAAACACCGGCTTTATAAATCTTGACTTCGCGGACGTAACCACCATCATGAAAAACGCCGGTAAGGCGCACATGGGCGTAGGGCGCGCGAGCGGCAAGAACAAAGCGGAAGAAGCGGCGCGCATGGCTGTTTCCAGCCCGCTGATGGAAACCTCCATAGACGGCGCCAAAGGTGTTCTCGTGAGCATTACGGGAAGCATGGATATGGGCCTTGACGAAGTTGAAACCGCCGCCGGGCTCGTTCAGACCGCTGCGCATCCGGACGCCAACATTATTTTCGGCGCCGCTTTCGACGACACCATGGACGACGAGATTCGCGTTATCGTGATCGCGACGGGCTTCGAGGAAGCTCACTGCGAAAAGGCGGCTGCACCCGCGGTTGAGGAGCGTCCCCAGGCACCTGTACAGCCCGAAAAGCAGCCGGAGCCGAAACGCGCGCCTGTCGAACCTCAGGAAGAAGATCCGTTTACCAAGATACTGGAGATATTCAACTCAAAATAACACATGATTATATAGGCGGGCGGCTTTCTGCCGCCCGTTTTTCGTAAGGAGGATGGAGTTGGAACTCGTCTTTTCGGATAACCTGATAGAGCTGGCTTTCTTAACGGCCTTCGTATCGGTTATCGGGCCGATGCTTTACCTGATATTTTACGGATTCAAACGGAAGCTTATATTTATACTTATAATCGCGGGCGTGTCGGCATATATGCTCTTCGGGTCTCTATTCGCGGGAATGGTGCGGGGCTCGGTTGCGCCGCTTAGCTCGCTTGAGATAATGGGGCCTGTTAAGTATACGATAATATGCGCTATTATCACCGGAGCGGCGGAGATGTTAGGGCTTTGGCTGCTGTATCTGCTGCTCAAAAGCCGTTATTCTTCTCTCGCGGTTCCCATATCCGTGGGAATCGGCTTCGCTCTTTTCACCGCCGTGCTGAAGTTCGCCGTACCCGCTTATTATGACATGGCGCGGGCAGCGGCCGTTAATAAATACGGCCTTGAGTATGTCGTTAACGCCGCGGATCCTCTAAGGCAGGATGCGATAAGGCAGGAGATAATCGCGCTGGCGGCAACTCCGGCGTCTGTTTACGCCTGGTATACGTTTGACTCGATATGCGCGATTATAACGGCGGTTTGCCTTGCGCGACTTATGTGGTACGCGTTTGAGAGCGAGCGCACCGCACCGTCTAAATGGCTGATTGCTTTTTGCTTCGCGGCGCGCATAGTTTTGTGGCTGCCCGGGATTTATTACAGCTCGACCGCCGTCTCCTCCTACACGACCGCGGGGGCGGTGTATTACGCGCTGACCGCGCTGCTGCTTGTATTCACATGGCTGCAGGCCCGCAGACGCGACCAAGACGAGAAAGTGACGGCGCCGCCCGTTAACCGCAGGATGCTATGAGGGGGTGAGCCCGCGGAGCACGGAGGCCAGCGCCACGGACAAAAGGCGCGCGGCCTCTTCCGCTTCGGACAGAGTGTTTCCGTCTGAGCCGACCTCGATGAGCAGATAGCCGGGGGCGGCGTTTTGATTGTACCTTTCCGGGGACAGCAGGAGCGGGCGGGCAAGGCCGGGATATTCCGCGTCAAGGAAGGATTGCAGCCGGAGCGCGAACCGGAAATTGCTGAGCCAATCGGGGTGGGCAAGACCGTTTTCCCCGTTTGTGACGATGAGCATCACCTGCGCCGTTTTTTCATCATATGAGCTGCGCCAGAGGCTGCCGTCCGCGAGGGTGATGGAGTCGCGGTGTAAGTCAATGACCACGGTGAGCTCCGGATACTGCTCGAGGGCAGAGGAAACCGAACTGAGGCTGCGGCTGTAAGAGCCGCTGTAGCTTGGATAATCGTAGACGGAGCGGTCATGCAGGACGAAAAAGCCCAATGAGGACAGGCTCTCGGAGAGAACGTCGCCGACCCGGATTACGCTGTGCTCTTTGTCCTGTGTGCGCGACGGGTCGCTTTCAACGTAGCTGCCGTCGCATTCATACGCTTCGCTCCCGTGGGTGTGTATTATGAGTATCTGCGGCCCTTGGGCGGGAACCGTGAAGCCGGGGTTTTCGCTCAGAAGGGTTTTTATGTCGGGGATATATTCGGTTTTGTTGAGTATTGAGATGCCGCCGTAGTTTTCGACTCCCGGCTGCTGCGGGACTTCTTTGGGCTCGGGCTCCGGATTATATACCAGAATGTTGCGCGTAGCCGCGCCGCTCGCTTTCGGTTTTACTACTTCGGGCTCGGGTATTTTCTCGGACGCCGATTCTTCCGGGTAGGCGGACGGCGGGGGCGAAGGGGATTCGGGAGCAGGAGCAGATAAATACACCGCCTGAGACTTTAAGGCCAGAGCCGTGACGGCTTCGGAAGTGCCGAGCCTTTCAAGGACGCTGCGCAAAGCTTTTTCGGTGCCAGCGGCCGAAAGCAGCCGTATAATTATCGCAAACGCGAACAGCGCCGCAATGTTCCTGACGGCGCGGTGTTTTTTCACTTTTAATACCCCCCTTCCCGGAGAGTATATGTTGCAGACAAGCCCGATTATGTTATATTTACGCAAGAAAGAAGTAAGGAGAATTTGATGAGATACGAGTATGAGACAAGGGGCATATGCTCCAGCAGGATTTACATAGAGATTGAGGACGGAAAGGTGATCTCCGCGCGATACCGGGGCGGCTGTCCAGGCAATACGCTGGGCATATCCAAGCTGGTGGAAGGCATGGCGGTTGAGGACGTTATATCGAGACTGTCCGGGATTAAATGCGGAATGAAGCCCACATCCTGTCCTGACCAGCTCGCCGACGCCCTAAAGCAGATCAATGCCGGGCTGACACAAAAAGAGGAGCAGAACTGACGGACACGCGGGCGGTTTAGAAATTGGTTTACATAATCATTAAATTAAGTGCGCGAAACCTCGATCTTTTTCAAATCGGGGTTTTGTTTTGCTATACGGGGCTTACGCGGACATATTAAAATAAATATATTATATGACGAGAGCATTTCGGATTACGCGCAAATTATTGTGAAAAACAAGGCGCGTAATTTGTGCTAAATGACCGAAATATGACAAAAAGATGTTTAAATAATATAAGATAATGCACAAAATATTCTGCGTTATACATTGACACGTATGCCGCTTATTAATATAATATTATTAATGCGTGACATATGAAGATGCTTAATATCGTATTAACCTATCATAAAGTGAGGTGATATGTGTAAGTTCGGTTGTGTAAGGCTCGCTTCACAGGCAAAAAGCGAAAATTGAAAGGAGTATTATGATGAAACGAATACGGGCACTGCTCCTCGCACTCATTATGCTATTCGCGCTATTTGCCGGCTGCTCCAAGCCCGAAACCGGTACGCAAAGCACGCCAACGGATAAACCGACGACTACAGCCACCGCCGCGCCCACCGCCGCGCCCACGCAGACCGCGAAACCCGAAGAGACCGCCGAGCCCGCGGGCGGAAAGGTCGTTTTGCCTGACGGAACATTCTACAACTTCGCCGCGGGCGACTATGAAAAAGACGCGAACGGCATACCCAAAGCTAAATACGAATATGAGCTGCCGCTGACAAACAGCGACGAGGTATTGACCTTCTGGACCACATGCTACACACCCAACTACATCACAATGGATTATCCCGACTCTCCGTTCCCGATCGAACTGGAAAGACAAACCGGAGTAAACATCGAGTATATGATAGTGAGCTCGGACGCGCGGGCGACTAACTTCGCCACATTGCTCGCCGCCGACGATTTGCCCGACATTACCACCCAGGCCAGTTCCTTTTATCCGGGTTCATTCGTCGACGCTATAGAGAACGAAAAGTACTTCGTTAATATTTACGATTATAAAGACTACTGCCCCAACTACATCTACGAGGTTGCCAGGAACCCGGAAGATGAGAGTCTGCAGCAGACGGTTTACCTTAAGGAGAACCTAATCCCCGCTTTCTACTGCATTCGCGACAAAACATATGTTCAGAACACGCTGTTCGTGCGAAGCGACTGGCTCGACAGGATAGGTTGGACAAGAGATGAGATCGTGACCTGGGAGGATACCTACGATCTGCTGAAGGCTTTCCAGTCTCAGATAGAAACCGCGGTGCACCCGACCGTTATTTTCCAGAGCCTTGCCACACAACACTGGGCCTGCTTTGACACATTCGCGTATATAAACCCGTATGCGATGCAGTGGCATATCGATGAAAACGGAAAAGCCTGGCTGGCGCAGACAACGCAGCGCGACTACAACGTGGCCTATGAGCTAAATCGGTTTGACAGGGAAGGGCTTTTCCAGGACGACTGGCAGACCTGGATTGACTATAACAACCCGAACTGGCGCGCCCAGTGGCTGGGTGACTCCTACGGCTATGTCGTTCTTGCTACCTCCGACTGCTCCACCGAGCGCCAGATACTTGACACCGAGGACGCCGAGTGGCTGCCGATTCCCGACCCGGTCGTTACTCCCGGGCAGACGCTGCACGTAGGAGCGGCGCTTACCCGCACGTACTACGGCAGCATTAACGTTTCCACTAACTGCGACAACATCGAGCTCGCCATGACCTGGCTCGACTGGCGCTACAGCGATGCCGGCGCGGATCTTATGAGCTGGGGTGTTAAAGGCCACGCGTGGGACTACAACGAAGACGGCGAGCGCGAAGTGCTTAAGTCTATGTATGCTGATTCCGAGAAGAACTATACGATGATGCTGCTCATATATTGTTTGAACACCTTCAGCGAAGGCGGACTCGATATAAACGAGGTACACTACGCGTTCCCGGACGGTAAGCGCGTGATAGAAGCTTATGACTATCTGCGCGGGATCAGCAACAACGACCTAGCCTTTATGGTGCCGAGAGGGGTTGTGCTGACGTCTGACCAGAGCAGCGAGGTGCAGCGGTATTCAAACGATATAAGAACCTTCATCGCGGAAAACTTCCTCTCCTTCGTCGACGGCTCGAAACCGCTTTCCGAGTGGGATGCCTACGTTGAGACGCTCAATCAGAT
>JAAYBW010000016.1 GCA_012729975.1 Clostridiales bacterium | reverse complement strand
GCGCTTAAAACTGCCGAGGGGATTACGAAAAGCCACGTAAATATATTTTCGATAATGGCTGGGTATTTCGTGTCTCCTCCGCCCGCGATTATGCCGGAGGCCGCCGGGTATTCATAACAGGTCCCGACAATCGTTATGCTCAAAACCGTAAGGAACTGAATGGAAAGCCGCCTTGTTTCATCAGACACTGAATAAAGATCCACTATAATGCCTTTAAACGTGAATAAAACGGCTCCCGATACAAGCCCGATGGCAACGAATATAAGCTGCAGCGTGCGCGCGTAGGGCCTAACGAGGTCCAGCCGCCCGCTGCCTATTGTTTTTCCTATGGTCACGGAGGCCGCGCTCGCGCAGGCTATGCCGAAAACTGCAAATATCTGCGAAACTATGGCCGCTATGCTGCTCGCGGCTATGACCTCGGCGCTGATGTGTCCCAAAACGGAGGTCTGCGCGGCCTGCGCCACGCCCCAGAGCGCTCCGCTTATAACAAGGGGCATAGATATTTTCAAAAAATCCTTTAAGAACTTAACGTCAAAGGAAAGAAGGTGCCTGACCCGCATCTTAAGTTTTTTATCGATAAAGAATATGTATACAAGGATTATTATAAGCTCAACTACGCGGCTGGTCAGCGTCGCTATCGCCGCGCCCTTTATCCCCAGCTCGGGAGCACCGAGGTTGCCGTATATAAGGCAGTAGTTAAGGCAGGCGTTTATAATTATCGTGCTTACGGACATCAAAGTGCCTATAAACGCCGTCTCAACGCTCTGGAGCGAATACATAAGCGTGTTTGAAAGCGTGAATATAAGAAATGTCCAGCACATGATCTTCAGGTATTTTACACCCTCGGCTATAACCGCCTCGTCGGCGGTAAAGAGCCTGAGTACTATGTCCGGTATAATGAGCGTAACCGCGAAGAAGACGGCTCCGGCCAGCAGAGCGAATTTCAAGCCTATGGCGGTTATGCGGCGTATCGGGTCTATTTCGCCCTTGCCCCAGTATTGCGAGCCTATAACGGCGACGCCGGATGCTACGCCGGCAACAAGCTGCGCGAGCGTGAAATGTACCTGGTTTACAATCGTAGCGCCGGAGAGCGCCAGCTCGTTATATGTGCCGAGCATCAGATTGTCCACCATGTTCACCGCGAAGGAGGCCAAAAGCTGGAGGCTTATCACAATCAGCAGCGGGAAAAAGGTTTTGTAAAAATTCCTGTCCGAGGTCACAATGCGCATTTATAAAAAGCCCCCGTTTCCGTCGCTTCCGGCATATCTAAGCAGCCGGAAAACTACCCCATTATATATTACTCAGATAAAAAAACAAGGACGGGTAATCCCTATCCGATACGCGCCCGACCCGATGACGCGGCATAAATCTCCGGGTCCGAACCATTCGGTTATATTTATGATGGGAAAGGATAGCATCTTAAAGCGATTTACTGTATTATATAAAATAACGTTTTCAATTGTACTTAAAAAAACGGGATAAATATATCCGGCAAAGGAGTCTGATATGGATAAGCAGCAGATAATAGACCGGGCCGTAAAAACAGCCGTGGCGGCCATAATACGCGACGATATATGCGCGCGCAGCGTTCTTGTGGGCCTCAAGGAGATTTTCGACGATATACCGGAGGAAATGATCACAGCGTCCTTGTCCCTCGCGGGCGGGACGGGCAGCGCTTCCGGTTCCTGCGGGGCATATTGCTGCGGATTGCTGGCTGTAGGCCTCAAGTATAACGCGCCGCTTGAAGAAGAACTGCGCGACGCCTCGCTCAAGCAGAGGGGGGCCGCAAAATTCCACGAATACCGCGAGCGTTTTCATAAAGAAATGGGAACCGTACTGTGCCCGGAGGTCCAGAAAAAGCTTTTCGGCCGGGCGTATGATCTTGCCGATTCCGCCGATCACGCGGCGTTTTTGGAAATGCCCGGTCATGAGGAAAAATGCGCGCAGGCCGTTGCCGTCGCAACGCGAATCGCAGCGGAAATGATCCTGGAAAACGACTGACAATGTTATATCCTCGGCATTTTTAGGTTAATAACCGAGACAAATAAAACAGAGATGACGTGTCTGCGTTTTTGCGGCTCTTCATCTCTGTTTTTTCAGGCACTTTTACCTCGGCCTGCGCTTCTTTAAAAAAATTAAATAATGCTTGACAAAATAGAACAAACGTACTAATATACTTAAAAGCATGTCGGTTTCATTTCGGGATCCCCCGGGTGTGCGCGTCATGCGAGTAATGTACCTTGTCAATTTAACGGAGGGCATATCCGGGATGCTCGATCCTCCGTGCGTGCGTACGATGCGCGGGTGTGATGCGCGTGCACGATGCACGGGTGTGATGCGCGGGCGGAATACGCGGGTGTGCGTGTGCGCATAATGCGCATAGGTCCGCGCGTACAGGTAAAAAATTATTCTCTGGAACAGCGCCGCCGGTGAAAGAAAACAGAAACAGACGCGTGAACTCAGATAATGTGTTCGGCGCGGGAAATTATATCCTCTTGCATCGCCGGGGTCATATCCACAAAGTAAGCGCTGAATCCGGCTATGCGTACAACGAGGTTATGATACTCATCGGGGTTTGCCTGCGCTTTTCTCAGCGTCGCGCCGTCTACCACGTTATACTGAACCTCCATGCCGCCCTGCTCAAAGTATGCTTTGGTCATGTCCTCAAGCTTGGTTATGCCGTCGTTGCTGCTAAGCGAGGTGGGGTGGATTTTCAGATTCAGAGCCATGCCGTCCAGATAATGCGAATGGTCAAAGGTGGTGGAGGACGTAAATACGGAGGTCGGTCCGTTTAGGTCTCTGCCCTGTCCGGGGCTGGAAGCGTCCGCGATAGGTGTTCCCGCCTTGCGCCCGTCCGGTGTCGCCCAGGTAATCTCGCCCTGTACCACATGGTCCGACGCTCCGAATGTGCCGCACTTATATACCTTGCAGCGGTGCGTTGAGAAGGCTCTTGAAATGTTGTAGTACAAATCTATAACATATTTCATTTCGGCGTCCGCGTAGGGATCGGCGTTGCCGTAATGGGGGACCTCGGTGAGGACTCTCTGACGCAGCGGCTCATAACCCTCCCAGTTTTTCAGTATCGCGTCAAGATACTCTTGCGCGGATACAAGTTTCTTGTCAAATACCATGTATTTAAGAGCGGTCAGGCTGTCGGCGGTAGTAGCGAGCCCGGTCGCCGTGCCGCCGTATGAATTGTACTTCGCGCCGCCTTCGGATACGTCCTTCCCGCTTTCCATGCAGCCCGTGGTCGATATGGAGAGGTTCGGGAACGGGAACAGTCTCGGATATTCATGCTCGGTATAATTGTTGAGCGTGGCAGACCATGTGAGCAGCCATACGCAGATTTTTTCGAACGCGGCGCGGACATCGTCCATGGATTTCATGTCGGTCAGGTATCCCGAACGCACTTTCTCGGGAGCCTGAGCCCCGTTCATGGGGTTAATGCCGTTGTTGAGTGCCATGAGCAAAGCGATAGCCCAGTAAATCCCGCTGTGAGACATAGCCGAGCCGTTGGGAGCCGGATAATCATTTCCCGAACCGGTGATCTCCTGGCAGCCGATAAACGCGAAGTTTCTGGCGTCCTCCAGGGAGAATCCGAGCTCTCGCATGATAGCAGGCACGATTACTTCGTCATTCTGAAGCAGGGGCAGGCCGCCTACGCGCATGGAGGTTGCCATAGCGCAGTCCCAGATTTCCTTCGGAGTATTTTTATTAATGCGCAGCGATACCGTCGGCTCGTGCAGCTCAAGTCGCGCCATGGCCTCAAGAACCATGAAGGAAACTGGGTTGGTCGCGTCCTCGCCGGTCTCGGGGATAAGGCCGCCTATGGTGGTATGCTGACCGAGATGTCCTACGCCCGCGGTCTGCGCCATCTTGCCGAAGCTGCCGCCGTAAAAGGTATTGATTTTAAGGAAGAACGCGTCGACAAGCTCCTGCGCCTCGTCCATTGTGATTATGCCATCTTCAAGGTCCTTTTTCAGGTATGGCCATGTGTACCGGTCAAATCTGCCCAGGCTGGTCACGCCGGGATCGTTATCAACCTTGAGGAAAATGTTATACATCATAACCTGCTGGCAGGCTTCCCGGAAGGTGCGCGCGGGCTTCTCGGCGATCCAATCAAGGATTTCGGCCATGAGTTCGAGCTCGGCTTTCCTTTCGGCGGTGGGTGCTGTTTTTGCTTTTTCTCTTGCGCAATCGGCATAGCGGCGTGTCAGGGTGATCGCACCGTCGCAGGCAACAGCAGCCGCTTTATAAAACATATATTTGCCCATGTTGTCGCCCTGAACGTTGCCCTCATGCGTGTCAAGCCAATCCTGAGCCTGCCTGCGGATATCCGCGTAGCCTCTGGTGAGGATATTCTGAAAGCCGGGAGTAAGATGGCCCGGAGGCAGCATTGTCGGAAAGCCGCCGATTTTTCCGTAGTCCGAAGCCTGCAGCTTGAAAAAGTCAAGCGCTCCGTCCGGCAGCCATTCTTCGGGTCTGACGTTTCCGTACGCGGCCATACGCTCCCTTGAAATTTCGCGCAGCTCCTTAAGATTCTCCGGTGATATGGCAAGCTTCTGATGAGAATAAAGCGGGTCGTTGTCGGGGGCGTGATGCAGACCGTCCGCCTCTATAGGCCAGGTGTTCTCTATATCCGCTATAATCCACATCGAGCCGTTGGCGGCGCCCCAGCCTTTGTTGCCGAGGTCCCCCGCGAAATACTCGTCTTCTACGATGTCTACAGGCATATTGGAAATGAGGTAGAGCGATTCGTACGGCTTTTGAAGCATCGGCGGGAAGTTATGATATTTGCGCGACGCTTCCAGCTTTATGCGGGCCTTTTGCGCGTCTGCGACGATAAGTCTGTCACGAACTTTAACACGCATTCTTTCTATGCGCTCCGTGATCGGTTTAAAGGTATACATGCGATCCTTCCTTTTATAAATTTTTCATATAGCTATCATACCAAATAAAACACCGTATGTATATGGAGTATACATTGAGTGCGGGAATAAAACAGCGTCGAATCAAGCGCAATTTCAAAACGTCTCCCCCAACGTACTCAGCCGCGAACCCAGCGAAAGCGGATCGCGGCTGAAAAGGAGGAGCAAGGGAGCGGGCGGATGGCGTCATTTATTCGTAAGAATAAAATGGCGCCGGAGCAAAGCGGACTTTGCGAAAATTCCCTTAACGTACTCATCGGCGAGCCCAACGCAGTGGGTCGCGGTTGAAAAGGAGAAGTAACGAAGTGATACATAGCTTTCGGCAGTCTACGAAATGTCTCTCCTAACGTACTCAGCCGCGAACCCAGCGAAAGCGGATCGCGGCTGAAAAGGAGGATCAAGGAAGCGGGCGGATGGCGTCATTTATTCGTAAGGATAAAATGGCGCCGGAGCAAAGCGGACTATGTGAAAATTCCCCTAACGTACTCATCGGCGAGCCCAACGCAGTGGGTCGCCGATGAAGAGGAGGAGCAGCGTAATGAGCTTGCTCCGACGCAGGTGGTGCCGGAAGCGGGGGTCGAACCCGCACGGTATCGCTACCACTGGATTTTGAGTCCAGCACGTCTGCCAATTCCATCATTCCGGCCGATTTATTCGCAAAAGAGAGTATATAATATGCTTCGCTCGTTTTCAAGCATTTTATTCAATAATTACTGGCGTGGACTACACACGGGATGCGGATTATGATATACTGATTAAGTTAGCATAAATAACGGCTGTCCCGCGGTACTCGCATAGGGTTTTGCCGGATATCCGCACTTATGCGGCTCAAAACGCAGTTATTTTTCGGAGGTAAAATGTCCATGTCCGCGAGAATCGTCAGATTAACGGCAATATTGCTGTCGGCGCTGATGCTGGCGCTGCTTTCCGGCTGCTTTGCGGGTGATCTTGACGAGCTTTTCAGCCTTCCGCAGCCATCCGAGGAATATCTGGATCTGCAGAGCGCGATAGACGCCGTTCTTGATGGCGGCGCGGCTTACTCCGCTCCCACGGGCGGCAACAACAGGCAGTCCGTGCAGCTAAACGACATCGACGGAGACGGAATCGCGGAGGCGTTCGCCTTTTTTATGACACCGGATACAAGAACGCCGGAAATATATATTTTCACAAACACGGGCAGCGGCTATGATACGGCCGCCATTATTGAGGGAGAGGGCACCGGAACAGAGAGTATTGTATACGCGGATATGAACGCGGACGGCTGGTCGGAAATAATCGTGGGCTGGACGGCCACGGATCTTCAAATGCTGAATATATATTCTCTCAAAGGCTTTCAGCCCGCTTCGGTAGCCACCACGGATTACACAAAATATACTGTTGCCGATATGGACGGGGACGGGCTCAGGGAGCTGCTCGTCGTTCGCCACAGCAGCGAGGAAGCCTCGGGCTGGGTCGACATGTACACGATCGACGATGAGGGCGAGACCATAACATACAGCGCGGAGCTGTCTGCGGGATTAAAGAGCATAGACAAGCTTACCTCGGGCCACCTCTCGGACGGGAACATGGCGCTGTTTGTAGAAGGTCAATACGCGGAAACGGGTCTGATAACCGATATTTTCGCCTTTAACGGCGATATGCTCAAAAACATAACAAAAAAGAATTCGAGCGAAAGCAACGGCACCATACGCAGCAACACCACTTATTGCCGCGACATAAACAGCGACGGCGTAATGGATATACCGATAGCCAGAACGCTGCCTACAACGGGTGAAACAATTTACAGGGTGCTAGACTGGATGTCATATAAAAGTGACGGCGCGAGCAAACTGAGCCTCACGACCTTTCACAACACATCCGACGGATGGTATCTCGTGCTGCCGCCGGAATGGAAAAATGACATAACGGTAAGAAGAAACGCCTCGGGTTACGGAGAAAGAGCCGTTATATTCTCATTTTGGAACCGCGGACAGCCTCTGGATATACTCACCATATACGCGCTCACCGGCGAAAACAGGGAAGACAGGGCGTACTCGGGCGGCAGGTTCGTGCTCCGGCGGGAGGACGAGGTTATATACTCGGCAAAATTGCTCGAGGACGGGGCGGATTGGAAATACATGATAGACGAGGAGTATGTACGGGGAAATTTCTCGCTTATATACTCCGACTGGGTAAACAACTGACACCCGCGGGGGGAGGATTTTTGTGGCAGGCAAAAAAATACTTGTGCTGGAGGACGAATCGAGCATCCGCAGCTTTATTGTGATAAATCTCAGAAGGGCCGGTTATGAGCCGCTTGAGGCGGAAACGGGGGAGCAGGCCTTTGCCCAGCTGCGCGCGAATCCCGACATAAAGGTGGCCATTTTAGACATCATGCTTCCGGATACGGACGGCTTTGAGGTATGTCGGAAGATAAGGGCTTCGGACTCCAAAATGGGCATAATCATGCTCACGGCCAGAACCCAGGAGATGGACAAAGTAACGGGGCTTATGACCGGCGCGGACGATTATGTGACAAAGCCGTTTTCACCGGCCGAGCTGACAGCGCGTATTGACGCGCTTTATCGCCGCGTGGGCGGAGAGGAGCCGGAAGACACGGGAGAACTGACTCGCGGCCCGTTTAAGCTCAATACCAGAAACAGAACGCTTGAAAAAAACGGGGAGCGCATAAAGCTCACTCAGGTGGAGTACTCGATAATCAAGCTTTTTATGGACAACCCCGGCAAAGCCTTATCGCGGGAGGATATACTCAACGCCGTGTGGGGCAAAGATTACTTCGGTGAACTCAAGATAGTGGACGTCAATATAAGGCGTCTTCGCATTAAAATAGAGGACGATCCCACCAGCCCGGCCTTCATAACAACTGTATGGGGCTACGGCTATAAATGGGGATTTTGAGGATTTATGTTCAAACTGAGGAGCCTCAAGAAAAGATGGATGTTAAACAGCGTCCTTATAATGCTCATGCTGTCGGTGGTGGGCATGTCGGCATACGGCATAGCCATATTCAGCTATTACTATACCGGAATACAAACGGCACTTGAGGCTAAGGCTAAAAGCGCAACGGATTTTTTCACGACATACATAGCCCAGACCTCCGCAGGGTATTATCAGAGCGCATATCAGTACACCGAGAAATTTGACGAGCGCAATTATATCGAGCTGCAGTTTGTAGACTCCCAGGGACGCGTTGAGGTTTCTACCTACGGGATAACAGCCGGAACAAAACCGGGAACACCCGATATTTACGAGGCGATAAGCAGCAGGAAGCTGAGGACCTGGCGCGGAAAAAGCCCCTCCACCGGGGAGAGGATAATCGCGGTTTCAAGCCCGATGATACACCCAAACGGCCAGGTTTTGGGGCTTATGAGATATGTCTCCAGCCTCAAGCTGGTTGACCGGATAGTACTTATCAACATGCTGGGAGCCCTGGGAGTATCGGCGGGACTCACGCTGATAGTGGCGCTTTTCAACCTGTACTTCATAAGGGGTATCGTAACCCCCATAAAAGAAGTTACGGTAATGACAAAGCGCATCGCCGAGGGCGGCTACGGCGGACAGATATCCAAAAACTATACCGACGAGATAGGCATGATGGTAGACACTATAAACGATATGTCCATCAAGCTGAGCCAGTCGGAGAAGCTCAAAAACGAGTTTGTCTCCTCCGTGTCCCATGAGCTTAGGACACCGCTCACCGCAATAACGGGCTGGGCCGAAACGATATTGTACGACGAGGGCATGAGCGAGGATTCGCACCTCGGAGTGGGGATTATACTCACTGAAGCGCGCCGATTGAGCGGCATGGTGGAGGAACTTCTCGATTTTACGCGTATTGAGGACGGGCATTTCAAGGTGAATATAGAGCCCATGGACATAGAGGCCGAGCTGGAGGAAGCTATAATCACCTACGGAGAGCTTCTAAGGCACGAGGAAATAGAGCTTCAGTATGAAGCGAGCCCGGAACCCATACCTATGATAAACGGGGACACTCACAGGCTCAAGCAGGTCTTTTTGAATATACTGGACAATGCCGCGAAGTATGGCCGCGAGCAAAAGCGGATAATTGTGAGCATTCGGCTCAGAAAAAATTACGCCGATACCGGCAGGGATTATGTGGATATAAGCGTTCGGGATTTCGGGCCGGGTGTTCCGCCGGATGAACTGCAAAATATCAAGTACAAGTTCTATAAGGGCAGCTCTAAAGAAAGGGGCAACGGCATTGGCCTTGCCGTATGCGATGAAATAGTCAGGCTGCACGACGGCCTTTTATTAATAGAAAACGCTCCGGGCGGGGGGCTTCTCGTCTCCATAATGATACCCATGGACAGCAGCGCGACAGCAAAGGAGAAAAACCAAGTTGAAAGAAAAAACTAGCGATTCGGGCGCATTCCGCACAGTGATAGGCGGACAGGCTCTCATGGAAGGACTGCTTATGAGGGGCCCGAAAAAGCAGGCGATAGTTATAAACACCGCAAGCGGACAGGTGATAAAAGAAGAGGAACTGCACCTTACCAAAGAGCGCTATCCCGTATGCGGGTGGCCTTTTATAAGAGGGGTCGTGAATTTCGCGGATTCAATGGTCTGCGGCATGAAAGCCCTTATGTATTCAGCCGAGCTGGTCGAGGACGTAACCGAGGAGCAGGAAAAGGAATCGAAATTAGATAAATGGCTAAACGAAAAGCTCGGAAGCGAGAAAGCGCAAAAAGCGGTAATAGCATTTTCCGGGGTGGTAGGCGTCGCCTTTGCGGTTTTGCTGTTTTTCCTGCTGCCCTCATGGATCTCGGAAATATTTAAGCCGCTCATACCGAACCTTTTTCTTCGCAATCTGGTTGAGGGCGTAATCAGGATAATTATATTCCTCGTCTATATATGGCTCGCCACACGGGTCAAAGACATACACAGGGTGTTTGAATATCACGGCGCGGAGCACAAAACCATACATTGCTATGAAAAGGGCCTGGAGCTTACGCTGGAAAACGTGCGTCCGCAGCCAAGGCAGCATCCGCGCTGCGGAACCAGCTTTCTTATCGTGGTAATGATAGTGAGCATACTTGTTTTTTCCCTTGTAAGCCTCGGCTGGGCAGAGGATCTGAATGTTATTGCGAGGACGCTGCTCAGGATCGTGCTGCTGCCGGTGGTGGTGGCCATAAGCTATGAGATAAACCGCTGGGCGGGCAGGCACGACAACCTGCTGTCAAAAGCGATGGCCGCTCCGGGAAAAGCGCTTCAGCGGCTGACGGTTTTTGAGCCCGACGACGAGATGATCGAAACGGGTATAAAGGCGCTCACCCTTGTTATACCGGAAGAAAAGGGAAGCGACGCCTGGTGACGCGGCATGAGGACTTATTATGATATATACAGCGAGGCTCGCGCGAGGCTGCGTAAGGCCGGGATAGGCGAATACTCGCTTGAAGCAAGGCTGCTGCTTGCATTTGCCGCAAACAAAACTCCTACCGATTTTTACAGAGACATATCGATGTACTGCACGGAAGAGTATGAGCGCGAAGCGCTCATACTGGTAAGCAGAAGAGAAAACGGGGAACCGGTCGCTTACCTTACCGGAAGCTGGGAGTTTTACGGCCTGCCTGTCACTTTAACGCCGGATGTGCTTATCCCTAGGGCGGACACCGAAACGCTTGTGGAGGCTGTTCTTGAAGAGCTCGCGGCAACAGACAGCCCGAGGGTTCTCGACCTCTGCTGTGGCAGCGGCTGCATCGGACTGGCCATAGCGAAAAACGCGCGCGGCGCGCCGCGTGTCGTCTGCGCGGATATATCACAGAAAGCGCTTCGTATAGCAGCCGGGAACGCTGCCGATAACGGCATAAAAACACCCTTTCTCTGCGTAAGGGCAGACGCGCTTTCAGCGCCTCCGCCTAATCTGGGTATGTTTGACGCGATAATGTGCAATCCCCCTTATATCCCCACACCGGAGCTGGAAGGGCTTGACGCGTCGGTGAAAGATTACGAACCCATGCTCGCGCTTGACGGAGGGCCGGACGGACTTGATTTCTACCGCCCCGTCTGTTCGATGTGGACTTCGCTTCTCAAGCCGGGGGGACTGCTGGCTTTCGAGTGCGCGGAGGGGCAGAGCGGCGATATTATACGCATCGCGGAAAACACGGGACTAAGGCATGTTAAAACTGTTAAAGACACAGGAAATACAGAGCGGGCGATACTTTTTACTAAATAACGGAGGGGATCTTGCATGGCTGAAAAGAAGAAAAAGACCGTAGACCAGGCGGGACCGGCGCAGGATCGGAAAAAAGCGCTTGAAACGGCAATGGCGCAGATAGAGAGGAACTACGGTAAGGGCTCCATAATGCGTCTCGGTGAAGCCGCGAACATAAATGTGGAATCAATACCCACCGGTTCGCTGTCACTGGATCTTGCGCTCGGTATAGGCGGCGTTCCCAGGGGCAGGATAGTTGAGATATACGGTCCCGAGTCGTCAGGCAAGACCACGCTGGCGCTCCATATACTCGCCTGCGCTCAGCGCGAGGGAGGAGAAGGCGCTTTTATAGACGCGGAGCATGCTCTGGAGCCGGCCTACGCCAGAGCTCTGGGAGTGGATATAGACAATATGCTCATATCGCAGCCGGACACGGGTGAACAGGCGCTCGAGATAACCGAGGCTTTGGTGCGCAGCGGAGCGGTGGACGTGATTGTTATAGACTCGGTCGCGGCTCTTGTGCCCAGAGCCGAAATTGAAGCGGAGATGGGAGATTCCGTAGTCGGACAGCACGCACGGCTCATGTCCCAGGCGCTGCGCAAGCTTGCGGGCTCTATATCCAAGACCAACTGCATAGTCGTTTTTATAAACCAGCTGCGCGAGAAAATAGGAGTTGTATACGGCAACCCCGAAACCACTACCGGAGGAAGAGCACTGAAATTCTACGCCAGCGTCAGGCTTGACGTCAGACGTGTGGAAACCATTAAGAGCGGCAGCGAGACAATCGGCAGCCGTACGCGCGTTAAGGTTACGAAAAACAAATGCGCTCCGCCGTTTCGCGAAGCGGAGTTTGATATAATTTACGGCGAAGGAATTTCGCGCACAAGCGAGCTCGTGGATATGGGAGTATCGCTTGATATCATTGAAAAGAGCGGCTCCTGGTTCACCGTTAACGGCATGAGGGTGCAGGGCAAAGACGGAGTTAAAGAGTATCTGAAAGCAAATCCCGCCGTAGCCGATGAAATTGAGGAACAGATAAAGCAGAACTCATTCAAGCTCTTATCGCCTCAGTCCAAAGCGGCGGCGGTCGCCGCGGGCAGGGCAGTCGATATTTCTGCGGATGACTTCACCGATTGACGGCAGCGCGATAAGGCAATAATACTTGACAGGGATATTATAAATGCATCTTGATAAAATTAGCCCGGATAAACATGTGAACGACCGTGTTGTTTTGCTGTTTGAAAACGGTGAAAAGGTAAATTGCTTTACCGAAAATGTGGCTGATTTCAGTCTGCACTCAGATATGGAGCTCGACGACGACACATACGAAAGTCTTTTAGCCGCCATTGCGTTTTCCCGAACCAGAAGAAGGGCGGCCGCCGTAGTTTCATCCAGGGCTATATCGAGAGGAGAACTAAAGTCCCGCCTTATGGAAAAGGGAGAATCCGAAGAGGACTCGCAGGCGGCCGTAGATCGCCTGTCTCTTGCCGGAGCTTTAAACGACTCGGAATATGCCGCTTCGATAGTTCGCCATTACGCAGGCAGGGGATACGGAAAAGGCAGAATTAAAGCCGAATTTTCAAAAAGGAAGATACCGCGCGGGCTCTGGGAAGACGCGTTAGCCGGTATGCCCGACATGTCGGAGCGCATAAACGACTTGCTGCGCTCGAAGCTGCAGGGGAAGCAAACGGATAAAATGCTCCTGAAAAAAGCCGCGGACGCGCTGTACCGCAGAGGATATTCATGGGAAGAGATAAACGACGCAATCAGGCGCTTCGGGGACCCCGGCGCGATGGAGGAATGAGAATATGCCCTATAAAGTAGGCATGGTGTCTCTCGGCTGCGCGAAAAATTTAGTGGACAGCGAGCAGATGCTGTGGCTGATTCGAGACGCGGGCTATGAGCTTTGCTCAGAGCTGTCCGAAGCGGATGCGATAGTCGTCAATACCTGTGCCTTTGTCGAGAGCGCGAAAAGCGAGGCTATAGAAAATATACTGGAGTTTGCCGCTCTTAAAAACGAGGGCAGGCTTAAAAAACTGATTGTGGCGGGCTGCCTCGCGCAGCGATACGGCGAACAGATTATAAGCGAGATACCCGAAGTAGACGCTGTTATAGGCTGCGGCAGCTTCGGGAATATCACCGAAGCGCTCGGGGAGGTCGAAAACGGCGCTAAGCCGAACCTGTTTGGCGATATAGACGCGGCCCCTGCCGAAACGGACAGGATCATCACGACGGGAGAGGGCTGGGCATACATCAAGATAGCCGAGGGGTGCGACAACCGCTGCGCTTACTGCGTTATCCCGTCCATAAGAGGCCGATACAGGAGCAGACCCGCGGATAGCATAATCCGGGAAGCGAAAAAGCTCGCCGAAGAGGGCATACGCGAAATCATCATTGTCGCTCAGGACATCACCCGATACGGAACCGATCTTACGGGAGAAAGGATGCTTCCCGGCCTTATACGCGCGATTTCCGAAATAGACGGCATAGAGTGGATAAGGCTGCACTATTTATATCCGGATGAGATCGACGAAGCGCTGATTCGGGAAATTGCGGATAATCCGAAAGTAGTAAAATATCTGGATATACCCATACAGCATATAGACGACGGTATACTAAAACGTATGAACAGACGCGGCAGCGGAGCTATGATCAAAGACCTGTTCGCGGAGCTGCGCCGACGGATACCCGGGCTTGTACTGCGCACGAGTCTTATAACCGGACTGCCCGGAGAGGGCGAAGCCGAGTTCGAAAGGCTCTGCGACTTCCTCCGGGAGGCACGCATAGAACGTGCGGGCGTTTTCACCTACTCGCCCGAAGAGGGCACTCCTGCTGCTCAGATGCCGGAGATACCGGACGAGGAGACCGCGGCAAGGCGTGCTGATCTGATATCGCAGATGCAGGCTCAAATAATGGACGAATACGCGCAAAAGCAGGTTGGAACAATAAAAAAGGTGCTCTGCGAGGGCTATGACAGGCTGGCGGAGTGCTGGTACGGCAGAAGTGAGGCAGACTCGCCCGACGTGGACGGCAAAGTCTTCTTTACGGGGGAAAATATCCGGCCGGGCGGTTTTTACGACATACTGGTGCAAGAAATACTTGACGGGGACCTCGTGGGGGAACTGTCACAGAAGGAGAACGGCACATGACTACCGCCAACAAGCTTACTCTGAGCAGAGTGGCGATGATACCGTTATTTATAGTTCTTATGCTCATCAGCTTCCCGTCTCATCGGGTTATCTCGCTGATCGTTTTCGCATTGGCCAGCGCGACAGACTGTGTGGACGGGTATGTCGCCAGAAAATACAATCAGGTGACTACCTTCGGCAAATTCATGGACCCGCTCGCGGATAAGCTTCTCGTTACGGCGGCGATACTTATTTTTGTCCAGTGGGGGCAGATGCCGTCCTGGGCAGCGATAATTATCATTGCGCGGGAATTCGCGGTGACGGGGCTCAGACTTATTGCGGTGGGAGAGGGCATCGTTATAGCGGCCGGTTTTTCCGGAAAAGTGAAGACGGTAGCGTCCATTTTTGCGATACTGTTCATGCTCACGCCGTGGCATGGGTTTGAACTGATAGGAATGATAACGGTAGACGCCGTATGCGTTGCGGTAATGGTAGTCACAACGGTATGGTCGGGTGTGGAATATTTCGTTAAGAATAAAAATCTTATGAATGCTAAATAACGCGGGTATCGCCAAAGCCTGCCTTTAGCCGGGCATTAACCGGGCAGCTCTTATCCGTAAGGGCACGGGAGCGCGCATATTAATCCTCCGGGGTGAGAAACTAGCCGAGGGGTGTAATATCGTGTTTTCCGTCGGAATTGCCGAAGAAATCGGCGAGGGCATAGGCTCCGAACTCGAACGAAGAGCGAATCTTCTGGGGATTCGAATATTTCTTTCGGAGCCCTCGGGCGCGGATCTTGTTGTTATTTCGCCGCTGGCTACGGTAAGAAGGGCGCGGGGGCGATATGTTATACTTCCCGGAGAGTCCCGCGTTAAGGTTAGCGCGGACTGCGCCGTGACATACGGCCTGTGCGCGCGGGACACTGTCACGATGTCCAGCCTTTCCGAAGATTCGATGGTAATCTCGCTGCAAAGAAACATACTAACGCTCGGTTCGGGCCTCGCCGAATGCCAGGAGATACCCGTGGCTTTAAGCGGCAGACTCGGCGCAGCCGGGGAGCTGTGCGTTACCGCCGCGCTGCTGGCGCTCGGTGTAAATCCGCTTAAGCTTACAAGTATAACATAGAGCATGGCCGAATATGATTCCACATGGAGCATCAGGAAAGAGGTGTAAAATGTGGATGGGGTTTGGCAGAACAACTCAGCGGAACTCTGCGGCACGCCGGTCGGGGCGCCGCTTTTTTCACACACAAGCAGGGGAGAGTACTATTATGTGCTGCCGCTTGCCGTAGAGCGTCTTTCGGGAACCGTGGACACACTCAACATAACGGTGACGCGCGCGCTGCTGGAAGCCGCGGAGCTGACCGAGGGAGAGCGTCTGGCGGTTTCTGGCGAGGTCCGTTCTTTTAACAATAAAAGCGGAGTAGGCAGCAAGCTCGTTATATCGGTTTTCGCAAGAGAGCTTAAAATTACGGATATACCGGAAAAAAACATCGTTACTCTACGCGGGACGCTGTGCAAGGAGCCCGTTTTCAGACGAACGCCGATGGGGCGGGAGATATGCGACATTATGCTCGCGGTTAATCGCCGCTGCGGAAGGAGCGACTACATTCCCTGCATAGCCTGGGGCGCTAACGCCGAGACTGCCGCCCTTTGGACAACGGGGATGAGCACGGGCCTTGAGGGGCGGCTTCAGAGCAGGCACTACATAAAAATTACCGACGGTGAGGCCGTCGATAAAATCGCCTATGAAGTATCGGTGAGCAGCTTTTTCGACATATAAGCCGCCGTGGCTTTTACAAAAGATGCGAGGTAAAGCGAGATTAAAAGATTTCTTTCGATGATACTGACCGCGGGAGTGCTGTTTGCCTGCCTCACGGGATGCAAAATAGTTAAAGACGCGCCGCGGTCCGAGCAGACGGCTGAAATGAAAGCCGACGCGCCCGAGACAGCTACCCCGCAGGCGATGCCGAGCTATGCTCCTTCTCCGGAACCGACAGAGGAGCCCGATCCGGAACCGACGCCGGAGCCGACAGCGCAGCCGACGCCCGAGCCTTCTTCCAATCCTGTCCTGCTGCGGGCAAACGAAATAATTGACGCGATGACGGAGCGCGAAAAAATATGTCAGCTTTTCATCGTATACCCCGAGCATGTCGCCGGAGTGCCCCGCGTAACGCAATCGGGTGAACTTTTGGCGGAGGGGTTTTCGGAGTATCCCGTCGGCGGATTGGTTTATTCGGCGGACAGCCTTGTAACGAGCGAGCAGGTCAAAGAGATGACCGCGGGCGCGCAGAAGCTCTCAAAGCTGGGCCTGTTCATTTGCGCGGACGAGGAAGGCGGCACTGTCAACCGACTTATGCACACCATCGGTACGACGTACATCGGACCGATGTTCTCTTACAGAAACGACGGCGCCGATACCGCCCGTAACAACGCGCGTACCATTGCCGCGGACATGGCTGTCCACGGCTTCAACACGAACTTCGCGCCGGTGGCGGATGTGTGGTCAAATCCGGCGAACACGGTTATAGGCAGCAGGGCATACAGCGATGATTTCGCGCAGGCCGCGGAGCTCGTGGCGGCTGCCGTCGAGGGTTTTCACGAGGTCGGGGTACTGTGCGTACTCAAGCATTTTCCCGGGCACGGAGACACCCTTGCCGACTCACACAATACAAGCGCTTATGTTTATAAAACCGAGGAGCAGCTCATGGAGCAGGAGATGCTGCCCTTCATATCCGGTATTGAGGCCGGCGCGGATATGGTTATGATAGGGCATCTTACGGTTGAGGCCATATCCCCCGTACCCGCGACGGTTTCCTATGATATATTGACAGGTCTATTACGCGGGAAACTTGGTTTTGACGGGGTTATCATTACCGACGGGCTTGAAATGAGCGCGTTAACGGACCTTTACTCCGATGGGGAGATAGCGGTTCGCTGTATCCTTGCGGGCGCAGACATCTTACTCGGGCCGGGAGATCTGGGAGAAGCCGTTTCCGCGATCGAGGCAGCTTTAGACAACGGCAGCCTTACATTGGACAGGATAGAGGAAAGTGTCAGGCGCATACTCGCGATTAAGCTTAAATACGGGATAATAAATACAGATCCCCGTTCTTAAGGGGATCTGCATTATTCTGCGGGCGGATACACGGATATTCGGCTCAGCGGAGAAAGTAGTCTTCGATGACGGATACGGGAGCCGAGCAGCTGCCCTGTATCATATCGGAGCTGCCGCCGCCGCGTCCGTTTATAGCTTTGTTTATATCTCCGGCAAGGGCTTTGAGATCAGTCGTGCGGCTTCCGATAATATATTTCCGATTGCCGTCTTCGCCGCTGAACGCCGCGCACATCCCTTTGCACAGCTCCATACCTGCGTTTACAAGTTCGCGCAGACTTACCGGATCCATGTCTTTTTCAAAAATACAGATATTGCCCTCGCTCGGCTTCAGCGAGGCCGCTTTTAAGGCCACGATACGTTTTTTAAGTTCGTTTATTTGCGTGTTCGCGTCTTCCAGCTCTCCGAGAACGCGCCTGATGGCATTGGCTATATCGGACTGAGGCGCGGAAAGCATCACGGAGGCGGCTGCAGCGTTCTCGCTTTTCGCCGTGTAATCATCCAGCGCATCGAGCCCCGCGAGCATACTGATCCGAACACCGCCGCGGTGCCGCATAAAACCAAGGAGTTTAATAAGGCCTATCTCACCCGTGCGGTTAACATGGGGGGCGCAGCAGGCGCAAAGGTCGAAGCCGTCGATATTAACGAGGCGCACATTTTCCGTGAGCTCGAGCTTACTCCTGTAATTGAGAAAGGCAAGCTCCTGCGGTGATGGATACCCGGAGGTAACCCGAACGTTTTCCGCGACGGCGAGATTGGCCCGATATTCAACGCGGCGAATATCATCGGCCGTGAGCTCGCCGTTAAAATCTATCGTGACCGCGTCCGCGCCCATATGGAAGCCCACGTTGTCAAAGCCGTAGAGTCTGTGTACAAGTCCGGAGACGATATGCTCGCCCGAGTGGTTCTGCATAAGCCTCAGACGCCTTTCCCAGTCGAGCTCGCCGTATACCTCGGTGCCTTCGGTAAGGGGGCTGTCGGATATGTGTACTATTTCGGGACCCCTGTCAAATACGTCTGAAACAACGGCATTACCGAGCTTGCCCACATCGCAGGGCTGACCGCCGCCCGCGGGGAAAAACGCGGTTTTATCGAGTATTATCTCATAAGAATTTTTATCCGGACGACAGGTCCTGACGATCGCGGTGAAGGTTTTCAGGTGGCTGTCAGCATCAAAAAGCCTTTCGGTCATTAAGCTCAGCTCCTCAAAGAGATGACGGTATTATAGCAAAATTTCAAAGAGCCCACAAGCAAATTTGACCGCGGCATTGAACCGGTGCCTCAAGTCTGCTAGAATGACATAAAAACCGGACATAGAATATATGAGGTGATCTGATGTCGTTAGAAAAATTCACTCCGGATGAGTTGACTGTCAAAGGTACGTGTCCCTCCAGATTCGGCCCCCCCATCGATGTTTTTTCCACTCCCATAACCCCCCGGGAGAACGCTCTCAGACTATATCAGGGCAAGACGCCGATGTGGGCGCCTTTCTCCATGGGAGAACATAGTATGCTGATGCTCGACTGTGACCCGGAAAACCAGGCCAGAAGCCCTCAGGGCGGGATAGACGGCTACGGCGTGGAGTGGGTGTTCGTCGATGTGGTCGGCGGAGCCATGGTCAAGCCCGGAGCGCCAAAGGTTCCGGATATAAACGAGTGGGAGAAATATGTGACCATACCGGATCCCGATGAGTGGGACTGGGAAGGCTGCTACGAGCGCAACAAGGATAAACTCAGCCCCGACAGGCTCACGTCCATCGCCGTCCCGGGCTGCCTGTTTGAAAGACTCATCGCGGTGATGGATTTTCAGTATGCCGCCGTGGCTCTCATAGACGACGAGCAGAAGGAGGGTGTACACCGCTTTTTTCGCGCCGTAACACAGGTACATAAGAAATTCTACAAAAATTGTAAAATGTGGTTCAACGCAGATATCGTTAATTTTAACGACGACTGGGGTTCGCAGCGCGCGGAATTTTTCTCCGTTGAAACAGCGCGGGAGATGCTGCTGCCTTATACAAAGGAACTGGGCGACTATGTGCATTCACTGGGAATGTACTGGGACCTTCATTGCTGCGGTTTTGTGGAGCATTTTGTACCCCTGTTTATTGAAGAGGGTATGAATTCCTGGGGCGGACAGCCGCTCAACGACAAGTGGAAGCTTAAACAGATGTACGGTGATAAACTGATATTCACCGATGGCCCCAAGGTAGCGCCCGACGCTTCCGAGGAAGAGATGGACGCCGCGGTGGCGGATTTCATGAAAAAATCCGGCGCGGACAACAGGGTACTGGTCGATATGGGCAAAGACGGCGGACCGAAGCTCCGCGCAAAGCTTTACGAGGCTTCGCGAAGAAATTACGACAGGCTGGTTGCCGAGGGGAAAGCCATACTCTGAAAAGACTCGGTAATTTCGTATTATTAAGAGCCGGAAAAAAAGGCAGGGAGCGGCATTGTGCCGCTCCCTGCTGTTTGGTGGTGCGCCCGGCATGGGCGCGGTCTAACGGGTGAAAGTCCCGAACGCGCCCGGTAGCGGGAAGTGTATAGCCAAGGCCAAAGGTGTCCGTGGCGACGCGGAATCTGAAGGAAGGTAAAGAGCTG
>JAAYBW010000145.1 GCA_012729975.1 Clostridiales bacterium | reverse complement strand
GCCTCCAGCTTCCTTCAGATTCCGCCTCACGACGGACACCCTTGCCTTTGGCTAACGCTTCCTACTACCAAGCGCGTAGTGGACTTACACCACCAAGTTATCGCCCATGTCGGGCGCACAAGCAAAAAGCCTTGAAAACACTGTGTTTTCAAGGCTTTTGCCTAAGCGTCTTTCCCGTCTTATATGGTCCGAGTGACTGGATTCGAACCAGCGGCCTCTTGAACCCCATTCAAGCGCGATACCAAACTTCGCCACACCCGGGTACCTGTTGAGCTTGAACATGATACCACAATAAAAATGCCAATGCAATACCCTGTGTTAAAAAACCTGCACCGCGCTAAAAAAACACGCGGCGTGGAAATTCATCCCGCCGCGAGTCTATTTTCCTTTATTCTTATTCTTGAAGCATATCGTCGAGTATCTCACAGGCACCCGTCACGAAGCCGGGGCATCGGTCGCGGATAACTCCGGACGCAAAAGCCTTCTGTTTCCCTTCATCCGTGGAAACATCGACACCTATAAGGTCGCGGCAGCAGATTGCGCCGAACTTCTCGCGAAATTTTTTTATAAACTCCGCTCCCTTGGCATTTGATATCTTCTTGCCTACCGCGTCTTTAGGCTCGTGGAAGCCGTATTTAAGGCCGATTGCCATCAGGGCCCCCGTAACGCAGCCGCACGCGTCGCCCTGCTGCATTCCGCCTCCGAAGCAAGCGGCAATCTTCAGGGCATCGTCCCTATCAATTCCGAGTTCTTCCGAGTAACGCTGAAAAACGCTCTGTGCACAATCATACTCCTGATCAAAAAGCAGATATCCGGCGGTTTGCTCGTTCATCTTCTCGTCCAATTTGGCTGCTCCTTTCTTCATTCACGGATTACAACTATAAGCACTGCGTCGGAATCGGCGCCCGTATAGTAAGTATCGCTGAATTCATCGTTTTTGTCAACATCTGCGGACATCAGTGTATACCATGTTTCCTCGTTTTCCTGACGGATTGGGTCAATCTTGCTTACGCTTACAGGACTCGTCCCGTCGTGCGAATTATACAAATAAATCACACTGTATTTGTCCGTTTCATCTTTGAGCTCATCAATAACCTTTTGGAGCGGCTCCGTTACGGCGGAGAACCCTGTCAGGTATGTCCCGTCATCCGAGGTGTATTCATGGTTGGGCGCGGGCGCGGCCGCGGGATAGCAGGTGCTCCCGAGTGCCATATCCTCACCGCTCCGCATGGATTCATCTTCTTTTTCCGCAAAGGAGTCCGAAGTCATTAATAATCCGTTTTCCGCTTCTGCGGGCGCCGCCTCGGCAGCGCTTTTATTGCCTGTTCCGCCGACAAATTTGGGTATTGAAATACCTATCACGGCAACGATCAATATAACCGCGGCAAGCCCCGTAAAGCGGCCAAAGCCTGAAAACCGCTTTCTGTTTCGGGCGGACTCCAGACCGATTTTATACATAATCCCCTTCGCAAGCAGCTCCGGAGGTTCGACAGTCATTTCGCCGAGAGTATCTGATAACGCGGAAAACGCCTCTAAGAGCGCTCTGCATTCCTCACACGATGCAATGTGTTCTCGTAGTTCGGCTTCTTCCTCAGGCGTGGCTTCGCCGTCGACTACCATGCATATAAGTTCATTCATGCCTTCGCATTTCATTCAGATCACCCTCCTCTCCGACCGTATGACGCCCCGCGCGGGCTATTTGTTCCGCTGTCG
>JAAYBW010000144.1 GCA_012729975.1 Clostridiales bacterium | reverse complement strand
TATAATATGCAATTTATTTGACAATCCGGTTGCGGAAAAGAAATTCGAATACTATAATAGCTGTGTAAAAGCATCACCGCGTGCCGAATGAATAAGAAAAACCGATTAATTATAAGGAGTAGTGAAACATGAAAAAGTACCTTTCCGAGTTCATCGGGACATTCGTTCTGGTTCTGTTCGCCTGCGGAGTCGCGGCGGTAACAGGCTGCAGCAGCGAGGCAAACGCGGCGTATATCCTGACTTCGCTTGCTTTCGGCGGCGTCATCGTGGCAATGGCTTATTCGATAGGCAATATCTCCGGCTGCCACATAAATCCCGCTGTTTCAATAGCGGTCTGGCTGAGCAAGAAAATGAGCACCAAGGATTTCATCGGCTATATTATTGCTCAGTTTCTGGGCGGCATCGCCGGCGCGGCTGTTTTGATGGCGCTCATCGGCACGGGCAAGGGGCTCGGCGCAAACGGTCTTTACGAGTCTGATATACTCAAATCTCTTATCGTCGAGATAATCCTCACCTTCGTTTTCGTGCTCGCAGTGCTGGGCGCCACAAGCAAGAGCGAAAACGGCAAGGTCGCGGGACTCGTAATCGGCGGCTCTTTAACCTTGGTGCACCTGCTCGGCATATATTTCACGGGAACGAGCGTAAACCCTGCACGCTCACTCGGCCCCGCTCTGATGCTCGGCGGCGATGCGCTTGCAAACGTATGGGTGTTCATCGCTGCTCCGCCGGTCGGCGGCGTATTAGCGGCGCTCGTTTGGAAACTGCTCAGCTGTAAAAGTAAGTGAACCTCGGGAATCTATCAAACTGCAGCGTCATTTTCTGTATTTTAGCTTGTCCGCAAACAACGTCGAAAGAGTGTTCTTTCTGCCTTTGTCGTGGCTGAGGCTGTGGGAAAACTTAAGTTTCCCCCCGTCAAACAAAGTGAATCGAAGGCTTCCGGATGCACCGCTGCTGCTGCCGTCGCTGTCGTAACTGCTCGATTCGCATTTAAACAGTACTTTCCTGATATTTTGGTATAAAAGCACGAAATTTGAGGGGTCCTCCGCCAAAATCTCTGCGGAACGCATGCTGTAGTATTTCTGGTGGTAAGACGACCAGTATTTCATCATGGCTGCGCTGCCCTTGAAAAATCCGAGCCCGTTATCCTTAATCCCCTGTACCGCTTTTGCTGTTTCAGATTTTTGATGCTCCGCGGACAGATGCGCGAATACCGCTTTGTCGTTCATAAAAACTATATAGCATGCCGTTCTCTTAAAGAAGGATATTTTGCGATGCGCGCTGATAACCAGCACAGCATTCTCGCCGGGCGCCGCATACATTTCAGTGTATGTCGGCGCCGGGGTGTAAGAGGTTTCATATACCGTTGGCTGATATACCGCGTTTCCGCAGCTAATGCAAAAGCGGGAGCCCTGTTCAAGCTGCCTGCCGCATTTTCCGCAATACATATAATCCGTCCTTTCGGTGTATAAGTTTCTTCCGGCGGTTTATTACCGCTGTTTATCGCTAAAACCATTATATAGTATTTTTATCAAGCATGTCAATATTGCGGTCAATGCACGGCAATGCTCACTATCACCCTCCCGACCGTAGGAAAGCAGTTATATTTTAGAAAATTATTACACAAATGGAGGCCATGTAATGAAAAAAAAGCTGTTCACTTTTCTGCTGGCGTTGATTCTTGCCACCGCCGCGCTCCCGATGAACGCGCTGGCTGCGCTCCCGGAGGGTGTTCCCTCAATGCTTGAAGCCCCCGTCATCAAGGGCATTGAGTTAAAGCATGACGAGGACGGAATTCCGTATTTCGAAGCGCAGGTATATTTTCCCCAAAGCGTTCTCGATCTGGACGCCGATGCCCCGGGCGGCGGCTCTGTCTTCTGGGACTATTCCGAAAAGATCGACGACGGCGAGTGGAGTGATTTCGGCGGCGGCGGATACATCGATGTATACACCGGCGTAAGCAGCGAGGTAGAAGGGCGCGTGACTGCCGGTACATATCCGATTGAGTTCACCCCCATCGATGAGGGCAGCGCGGACTCAGTCGATATTAAAGACCATACATACTCATATCGACTCGTTTTCTTTTATCATTACTTTGAGGGCTGGCAGGACATAGATCCGATCTACTCACCTGTTTCGAATGCATATACTATCGCCTCGGGCAGCTTTTACTCAGATGCCAGCAGCTGGGCGGAGGAGGAACTGGATGAAGCCGGCAGACTGGGTCTCATTCCCGATATCCTCAACGGCGCAGATATGACAAAGCCCATTACCCGTGAGGAGTTTGCCGAGCTGGCCGTTTTGCTGTATGAAAAGGTAATGGACACCGAGGCTGCTCCCGAATACCCGAATCCCTTTGTCGACACAGCGAACCCTCAGATCCTCAAAGCCTTCGCGCTCGGCATCACCACGGGAACCTCGGTGACAACATTTGAGCCGAACAAACTGATAAACCGCGAGCAATGCGCGACCATGCTCTTCAGGACGATAAAGGCAATAAGCGGAGACACGGATGACTTAAACTACCAGGTATCGAACGTTCCCGACTTCCCCGATCAAAAGCACATTTCCTCATGGGCGGTAGTCGGAACAAAATACATGTCGCAGCTCGGCATCATAAAGGGTGATACAAATGGATACTTTATGCCGAAAGCTGTGACCACACAGCAGGAAGCCGAGGGTTACGGCACGGCTACAAGAGAAGCGGCGATCCTGATGACGGTGAGAACATACAATAAGATAGCTTAATCTTAAATTCGCGAACATGCGGAGCGCAGATTATGCGCTCCGCATCTGTGTGCCGTGTTCATTCAAAAAGATCCTGAAGGTAACCGTAGCCCTCCGATTCCATATCCTCGTACGGTATAAAGCGCAGGGACGCGCTGTTTATGCAGTAGCGGACTCCGTTCGGCGAGTCCGGGTCATTTTCGAATACATGCCCCAGATGGGAGTCACCGGCGCGGCTGCGGACCTCGATCCTAAGCATACCGTGGCTGTTATCATTGCTTTTTACCACTACCGGCTCTTCTATGGGCGCTGAAAACGCAGGCCAGCCGCAGCCGCTTTCAAACTTATCCCTTGATGAAAAAAGAGGCTCACCGGTCACAACATCCACATATATACCCTTTTCAAAGGCATCCCAATACTCATTGGCAAAGGGTCGCTCCGTGGCGTTTTGGCGCGTAACCTGATATTTCAGAGCGTCCAGACGATCTCGAATAATCTCCTCGGCTGGCTTTTTGTAATCGCCCGGGTCTATCTTGAGCCGACTGAACATTTTAATCTCACCCGCAGGTATGTGGCAATATCCGCCGGGGTTTTTGCCGAGATAATCCTGATGATACTCTTCGGCGGGAAAGAAATTACGAAGCGGTCCGATCTCAACGGCAAAGACCTCCGAGCGTCCGGCTTCGATCGCAGCGATCCGCTCAACTGTCTCACGGTCCGCCTCATTCGTGTAGTAAATGCCTGTCTGATACTGAGTGCCGCGATCGTTTCCCTGTCTGTTTTTTACCGTGGGGTCTATCACATAAAAATAGGCCAGGAGCAGAGCGTCCAGACTGACGGCCCGAGGGTCATATTCCACGCGGACAGTCTCCCGGAAACCTGTTTTTCCCGTGCAGACTGTTTTGTAATCAGCGTCTGCCTCGCAGCTGCCGTTGGCGTATCCGCTGGTGGCTTTTATAACGCCGGGTATGGACTTCATAAGTTTTTCAAGGCCCCAGAAACAGCCTCCGGCTAGATAAATCACGCCTGTATTATCATTAGTCTCCATATTATCCTCCGTTCAAAACCGGTCTTCTGAATAAAACTGAGTATGCAAACCGTACCCATGGGGTATAAAACCTGCCGTATACGAAAAGTATAACAAAGTATACATAGAGCATGTTAACAGTATACATTATATCGGCACGACAATACAATACGGCTTCTTTCGACAGTTTTTTTCCATGGATGTTGTTGTTACGGCATAATTGTGATATAAATTATCTTGGCTTTATATCAAAACAGATATCGCAGTAAATCCAATATGAGGAGTGTTCGTTTATGAGCCGTATAGTCGGCACCGTATCGCGCGGTCTTCGCGCTCCGATAATCCGCCAGGGCGATGATCTTGTTCAGATTGTTACCGCCTCCGTTCTGGAAGCTTCCGCCGAGGACGGCTTTACCTTGTGTGATCGCGACATTGTTGCGGTTACCGAAGCCGTAGTCGCCCGCGCGCAGGGCAACTACGCCTCGGTAGAGGACATCGCCGCAGACGTCAGAGCCAAGTTCGGTGACAGGACCATCGGTCTTGTATTTCCGATACTGAGCCGAAACAGGTTTTCGGTGTGCCTGCGCGGAATCGCCATGGGCGCGAAAAAGATCGTGCTCATGCTTTCTTATCCCTCCGATGAGGTCGGCAACAATCTAATGGATCCCGACCTGCTCGATGAGCGCGAGGTGGACCCGTACTGCGACGTTCTCACGCTGCAAAGATATCGTGACCTGTTCGGCTGCCCCAAGCATTGCTTCACGGGCGTAGACTACGTAGAATTTTATGAAAAGCTTATCAACGACTGCGGAACTGAGGCGGAGATAATTTTCGCAAACGATCCTCGGGCGATTTTAGGATATACGAAGAATGTCCTCTGCTGCGATATACACACCCGGGCGCATACCAAGCGGCTGCTGAAGAACGCCGGGGCCGAGCTTCTGTACGGTCTGGACGATATACTCTCCGCGCCTGTAAACGGCAGCGGTTATAACGAGCAGTACGGTCTTCTCGGTTCCAACAAGGCAAACGAGGATAAGGTGAAGCTCTTCCCCCGCGACTGCCGTCCGCTGGTCGACGCCATTCAGGAAAGTCTGTTTCAAAAGACAGGAAAAAAGCTTGAGGTTATGGTCTACGGCGACGGTGCGTTCAAGGATCCCGTGGGCAAAATCTGGGAACTGGCCGATCCCGTGGTATCCCCGGCATATACATCAGGTCTTGAGGGTACTCCGAACGAGTTGAAGCTGAAGTACCTCGCGGACAGCGATTTCGCGCAGCTTTCCGGCGAAGCGCTAAAGGAAGCCATCAAGGAAAAGATCCATCAAAAGGACGAAAATCTCGTCGGTCAGATGATATCCGAAGGCACTACGCCGCGCAGGCTGACAGACCTCATCGGTTCTCTTTGCGACCTGACCTCCGGCTCCGGCGATAAGGGCACGCCGATAGTATACATTCACGGCTATTTTGATAATTATACCAACGACTGACCGTCCGTCATTTTAGGCGCAGGTAAACCGGACGCGAATATGTACATCCAAAGGGTTTGACGCTAAATCAGCTAAAGCGGCAAGCCCTTTTCATATACCCGGCACACGACTCCGCCGGCTATAGTCCTGATGGTTAAAAGATCATATTGACAATATTTGATTTGATGAACATACTGATGTTATATCAAATAATTTTGATCTGAGGTTGCGGTATGGATACTGTATATCAAAAACAAACAAAGGTATATAGAGCGTTTTGCGACGAAAAGCGGCTGCGTATACTTCATATGCTGCGCGGCGGTGAAAAGTGCGCCTGCAAGCTGTCGGAAAACCTTGACATCGGTCAGTCGGCCCTATCTTATCACATGAAGATACTGGTTGAATCCGGTGTAGTTGACAGCCGGCAGGAGGGTAAATGGACGCACTGCAAAATAAGCGAACAGGGTTCGCTTTACGCTCTTAAGCTGCTAAAAGAAATCACTACGCCCGATAAATCGGCATCGGCATTGATTTGACGCGGGCTGCCAGGTAATTATCATGATAAGAAGGTGAGGCATCCGGCATGCAGACTATGAAATCGATCTGGGACTTCTTCCAAAATTAAATACTGGGGATGAAGTAGCTAAACTTGTCGTAATCAGTAATATTTCCTGATTATTTGCTAAAAAGCGCTTTTCAAGATTGGTCGGCTCATGATATAATGTCCTAAAATACGTTTCTGTTCTTACATATAAAAGATCTGTCCCGCGCTTTTTTCATGTATCCCCGGAATAGTCTCATGATGAATTTTCCCGTAACCGGAATTATATCAGGGGGTGTGAGATATGGGCATAATAGACACCTGGCAGCAGGCGGCGGCCTGGCTTGTTCTTATCGCGGTTTTTTACTCTGTGTTGTCCGGTAAGATCAGATATGACATAACGGCCTTCGCGGGCCTTCTGCTGCTGGGCGTATTGGGTATAAGGAAGCCGGGCGAGATTTTTTCCGGCTTTTCCTCGCCGGCGCTTTTTACAATAGCTATCGTGCTTGTAATGAGCGCCGGTATCGTCGAGTCTGGCCTGCTTACCGGACTCGGCAAAAAAATCGCCGGGAAGATACACACAACTCATTTTCAGGTTCTTGCTTTGTTTTTGACCACCGGTTTTATATCGGCGTTCATGAATAATGTCGGCGCTGTGGGCATAACGCTGCCAACCGCAAAAAGAATGGCTCAAAGGGCGAAGGTTCCGAAGTCCTCCTTCGGGATTCCCATTCTCTTCGCCTCGATATTGGGCGGTTCGATTACGCTCATCGGAACGGCCTCCAATCTCATTGTTTCGACCTATCGTCTGAGCGCTTTCGGCAAGCCGTTTGTGATGTTTGACTTTGCCCCGCACGGTCTGAGTCTTCTTATTTCCGGAGTATTCGTTTTGTTCATCTGCCGCGTTTGCGGATTTAAACCCATGGAAAAGACGGTATCGGGTATGGGAACCCAAACCGCCGGAGATGACGCACAGACTGAGGAAGCGGTCGCGCGCAACAGGAAAAAAAGCCTTACAGTCGCTATTACTCTTATTCCTGCTATTGTACTTTCCGCGGTCGGAATCCTTCACCCCGCACTTGCTTTCGGCATCATCACCATCGTATGGGTCTTTTCCGGAGTATTATCCTACAAAAGCGCCCTTGAACACATCAATGTTTCAATAATCATCTTTTTAGGCAGTATGATCGGCATCACCGGAGTCCTTGAGCACACGGGAGCGCTGCAGGCGCTTGTTAACGCTATCAGCCCCGCATTCACATCTCTTCCCCCCTTTTTTCTGATACTGACCTTTGTGTTAGTCAGCACCGTTTTTTGTAATTTGCTCGATAATACCGTAGCGGCTGTTTTACTGGCTCCCTCAGCCGTGGCTCTCTGGAGGACAGGTGCCGTTAATGTCAATCCGGACGCACTCCTTATGGCTGTCGCAGCGGGAGCGAGCCTCGGAATTGTAATCCCGACCCACCAGGCAACCATTGTTGTCATGAACAGCATGGATTTTCCCAAAAAAAGATTCATCTCCACAGGCGCGTTCATCACCCTTATAGCAATCGCATTGTCATCTGTCGTGATATATGCCGTCTGGAGATAAAATTCTTATTTTTACGGAGGTTAATCATTTATGGAATTCAGGCAGATCTACACACCCGGACTGGCGCACTGCTCTTATGTAATAGGCGGGAAAAACTCTTGTGTGGTTGTAGACCCTGCAAGAGAGGTTACCCAATACATTGCGGCGGCAAACTCTATGGGCCTGACGATCACCGGGATCATAGAAACTCATCTTCACGCAGACTTCGTTTCCGGCCATATCGAGCTAAAGGAGCTGACCGGTGCAACAATATACATCACCGAAAAGGCAAACGCCGAATTTGAGCACTACGCCGTTAAAGACGGGGAAGAAATCCAAATAGACAGCCTGCTCATAAAAATGCTCGACACCCCGGGTCATACGCCCGAATGCTCCGTGTATATCGTTTCAGACCTTGAAAGAGGCCAGGAGCCCGCTCTGGCCTTTACGGGGGATACTCTTCTTGTCGGCGACGCGGGCAGACCGGACCTCTTCCCGCATATTAAAAACGAGCTTGCCTCAAAACTATACGACAGCCTCAGAAGGCTCGAAGAGTTAGGGGACAACATAGAGCTCTATCCCGCGCACGGAGCCGGTTCTCTTTGCGGCAAAGCCCTCTCCTCAAAGCTTTCCTCGACATTCGGAACGGAAAAAATGCATAACCCTGCCATGAGGATCCGTCCGAGAGAAGAGTTCATGAAAACTTTTCTGGCCGAAATGCCCGAGGCTCCCGACCACTTTTCCCGCTGCTCGGAGATAAACAGAAAGGGCGCTCCCACCGTTTCAAAGCTCCCCAAGCCGGTTCCTTACGCACCGGAGGAGTTTTTAAATCTCAGCCGCTCCGGCTGCGTCGTGGTAGATACCCGCGACCAGCTCGCTTTCGGCGCGGCGCACATACCGGGTGCCTACGGGCTTAGCCTCAAGGGCAATTTCGCTACCTTCTCCGGCTGGGTGCTGCCGCCTGACAAGCCGATAATACTGGTAGTTGAAGACACCAAAGATATAGCTGTCGCGCTCAAAGCCCTTTATAGCGTCGGCCTTGACAATGTCGCGGGATATTTAAGCGGCGGTATGCCGGCCTATGTCTCAAGCGGCCTTGAGACCGCAAGGCTCGTCAGCATTTCGGTAACCGAGGCAAAGGAACTCTATGAAAAGGGAGAGATTCTCCTTATCGACACAAGGCTAAAAAGCGAGTGGGACAGCGGTCATATCAAATGCACCCAGCACATTCCCGCGCCTGATGTGAGAAGCAAGTATCATACGCTGACAGGCGATAAGCCCGTAGCCTTTATATGTAACTCCGGCAACAGATCGCTTCTGGCAGCCAGCTTAATGCTAAATCTGAGCGGGTCGGATCATGTTATCAATGTCATAGGAGGAACTTCCGCTTGGGTCGCCCTGGGTCATCCCACCGTCAAGGAAGGAGAAGACAACTGTGAAATTCCTCTTCGTTGACCTGTGGCCCTGGTGGCTCGCGGGGATTATCATCGGTCTGCTCGTTCCCCTGATGTACTATTTTTTCAATACCGCGCTCGGAGTGTCCACCGGATACGGCAATCTGCTGAAAATTGCCTTTCCCAAAATCAAGCTCAAATGGCTCAATACAGACACCTTCAAGAATAAATCCAACTGGAGATTCCTTTTTATAATTGGTATGATAATCGGAGGATTCATCTCCGCCCGCGTCTCCGGCATGCCGTTTATTAACACCGGAATGGGTCTGTTCACGCAAAAACTCAACTGGTCTTATGTCATATATATTATCTGGTTTTTCGTCGGCGGCGCTCTGCTCGGATTCGGCGCGCGTCTTGCCAACGGCTGCACCTCCGGTCACTGTATCCACGGCCTGGCGACGCTTCAGAAGTCTAGTCTGGCCGCGACCGTGTTCTTTTTGCTGTTCGGCGTCATCGGCACGTTCTTTGTAAAGCTGTTAGTGTTAGCAGGTGCATGACATGTTAAAAAAAATCGGCTATCTTGCGGCGGGTATCATCTTCGGTTTTGCGCTCAGCCGCTCCGGAGCCTCGCAATATGATTTTATATACAATATGTTCACCGGAGTTAATCTGAAGCTTGCTTTTCTGATGGCTACCGCCATAGTTGTCGGTGCGATAGGTATGCTCATTCTGAAAGCGCTCGGCAACAAGGACATAAAGGGAACGCAGATAAAGATAAGCAAAAAACCTTTCAACAAATTCACCGTCATCGGCGGTATGGTATTCGGTCTGGGCTGGGCGGTCTCCGGAGCCTGCCCGGGCACGGTCCTCGCGCAGATCGGCGAGGGAAAGATACTGAGCCTGCCGACATTTTTCGGAATGATCTTCGGAACCTATATATACGCACTTGTCGCTGAAAAAAATAACATAAACGATTAATCCGGACGGAGAACCACATTGAAAATCGGATACGCCTGCCTCGCTCTTGCCGTGCCGGGCAGCGGTATGAAAAGCTGCGCGCTGAAAAACGCGGACGCAGATCATCTTATTTCCCTGATAGGACATAATCTCGATTCGCTGGAAAGGCTGGCGGATTACAACATAAAAAACGGAATAAGCCTGTTTCGCATCTCCTCGGATCTCATACCCTTCGGCTCGAGCGCTGCGGCGCAGCTGCCCTGGGCGGAAATCTACGCGGATAAGCTTAAATCAACAGGAAACAAGATGCTCGGCTCGGGCATGAGGATATCCATGCATCCGGGACAGTATACTGTACTCAATTCACCCGATGCGGAAGTAACCCTGCGCGCCGCGCAGGACCTTGATTATCACGCCCGGGTACTCGACTCTCTCGGTGCGGGAGAAGAGCATAAGATCATTATCCATCTCGGCGGAGTATACGGCGATAAAAAGCAGGCAAAGTCCCGCTTTTTATCACGCTATCGTGAACTCGAGCCTTCTGTTAGAAAACGCCTCGTGCTGGAAAACGACGACAAGCTTTTCAATATCGCCGATGTGCTTGAAACAGCTTCGGCTGCCGGTATGCCCGCAGTGTTCGACAATCTGCATAACGCCGTGAATCCCGCCGGCGAAATCACAGACGAGGCCGGCTGGATAAAGCTGTGCGCCCATACCTGGAAAACGTCCGACGGTCCTCCGAAGATACACTACTCGCAGCAAAGCGGCGAAAAGAAGCTCGGCGCGCACTCGGAATCCATCGAGATAGATCCGTTTCTCGAGTTTCTTCAGCAGCTTCCCGGAACGGACACAGATATTATGCTGGAGGTCAAGGACAAAAACATATCGGCCCTCAAGTGTATAAACTGTGTTTCAAAAAGGGATATCGGCGCGCTTGAAACCGAGTGGGCACGATATAAATACTTTGTTTTAGAGCGCTCCGCCAAACACTACAACGCCATCCGTCAGCTGCTCAAAGACAAGAGCGAGTACCCTGCTGTCGAAATGTATCGCATAATAGAGGAGGCATTAAATCAGCCCCTTCTCCCCGGCAGTGCTCTTAACGCGGCCGAGCATGTCTGGAGCTATTTCACAAACAAGGCGTCTGAAGCCCGGAAGAACCGATTCAGGAGTTTATTGACAAAATACTCACTCGGCGAAACAGGTATACAGGCCGTTAAGAACAACCTTATGCTCCTTGCGGAAAAATACGATGAACAGTACCTGCTAAACGGATATTACTTATATAAATAATGCGCCATATCTTAATAAAACAGCAATCGGAGGTCTTTATGCAGCGGGATGCCATCATTATCGGCGGCGGCCTTTCAGGGCTTACGGCGGCGGCACTGCTTGCCAAGCGTCAGCTGAACGTAACGATTATCGAAAAAAACTATAACCCCGGCGGTTCATGCGGTGCTTTCAGGCGCGGGGACATCACCTTTGACCAGGGCTCGGCTATGCTCTACGGCTTCGGAGAAAACGGTTACAACGCCCATCGCTTCGTATTCAATTGCCTTGAGGAACCTATAGACATGATTCGCCACGATTTGCTTTACTGCGTTAATTATAGTGGCAGGCGCGTCAAATTCTGGGCTGATGTGGATAGGTTCTCGCAGGAGCTATCCGAGCTATTCCCTCATGAAAAAGAGAATATCAAAAGGTTTTACAGGGATATGTTCAAAATGTACCGCCATGTTATGGTTGAGAATCCAAGCTATAATACCGCGGACGAAACAGACCCTAAGACTGCCCTTAAAAGCATTTTAAAGCACCCCATGTCCTATACCCGTTTTCTCGGTTATCTTAATAAGAGCGCCGAAAGCCTGCTTAAAAAATATTTTAAAGACCCCGGGATATTCAAGTTTTTTGACAAGCTCACTTCCACCTATTGCTACGCAACGGTTGAGGAAGCGCCCGCGGTGCTCGCTGCGGTCATGTTTGTGGACAACCACGTCGGCGGCAGCTATTACCCGGCCGGCTCAACGCTGTTCCTTCCCGGCAAGCTCGAAAAGGTGATAGAGGAAAACGGCGGTGAAATGCTCCTGGGTCGGGAAGCGGTCACGCTCCTTTTTGAAAACGGTAAACCATCGGGCGTACTGCTTGACGACGGCACGCGCCTTGAGGCTCCCTATATCATTTATTCGGGCACCGTTTGGAATCTTTACGGCAAACTCATAGATGAGGCTCACAGCTCAAAGAAGCGGCGCGACTGGGCGGCGGGGCTTGCCCCGACATATCCCAGCGTTGTGCTCTATTCCGTTGTAGACCGGGACATCATACCTGAGGATACCGCTCCCGTCGAGATGCTCGTCGGCAATCCCTACAGGCTTGATGAAAGCGAGGTGACAGCCTATATATTCAGCATCGACGACAGGACCCTTTGCGGTGATGACGAGCATACGGTCGTAGCCATAGGCCCTACCTTTGAAAGCTGGGACACCTTGGATGACGCTCAGTATAAAAATAAAAAGGTGAAGGAACGGGAGCGTCTGATATCCGTTTTGGAAAAGCGTTTTCCCGGCTTTTCATCCGCGGTCCGATATGCCGATATCGCTACTCCAAAAACAATCGAGCGCTATACCATGAAAAACGGAGGTTCCGTCGCGGGCCCTAAGCAGATGCTCGGGCAGCACATGTTCCGCAGGCTTCATACGCGCACCGAATGGGGCAACTTTTTCTGCTGCGGTGAATCAACCGTTATGGGTACCGGCACACCGACAGTAACGACGTCTGGCATCTCAGCGGCAAACGCCGTGCTTAATAAATTGAACATGGAGCGTTTTACTTACCGCCGGGACATGCAAAACCGCGTCAGGCTGGTAAACAAGCCCTTCATGCCCGGTATGCTTTTTGAAGACTGTGCGGAGCGAGAGAGGGAGATCATGCTCAAGGCTCTGCGCTGCCGGATGTGCGAGCGCCCTTCCTGCACGGATAAGGCCGATATCCGAGGAATAATGCGTCGTACGGCTGTCGGAAACTTCACGGGAGCAAAAAAATGCTGGCTCAAAGCGCCGGCTGACAGCGAAGCGCTTGAGCGGTTTGAGTCGAATTGCATCTGCGCCCGCGAAGGCGGCAGCGCGGTTGATATTTGCGGCGTCATAAAATACTTAACCGGAGAAACTTAATGAATACAGACTTTGACGCCGTTGTTGTCGGCGCCGGAATCGCTGGTCTTACAAGCACCGCTTATTTAAGCAAATACGGGCTTAAAACGATACTTATCGAAAAAGGGAAAAAGACGGGCGGACTGGTCAGCACCTTCTGGCATGAGGGCTTTGCCTTTGATGCCGGCGTACGCGCTTTTGAAAACTCAGGCATTGTCCTGCCCATGCTCAAAAGCTTCGGCATTGATTTGGATTACACCTCCAATCCCGTTTCAATCGGGATTAAAAACGACTGGCTGCGCCTTAAATCGCGCGACAGCCTTAATGATTACACGTCGTTACTGATATCGCATTTTCCCCAAAACGCATCGGAAATAGCGCTTATTGCTGGGGAAATAAAAAAAGTCATGCGCTATATGGATGTCATATACGGCATTGAAAACCCCATCCTTCTTGATAAGATAAACGACTTGGAATACATAACCAAAACGCTGCTGCCGTGGCTTTTAAAATATCAGGTCAACATCAAAACGGCTCTGCGGCTTGATGAGCCGGTTTATGGCTATCTGTCGCGCTTCAGCAAAAACAAAGCGCTCATAGACATGATAGCTCAGCATTTTTTTAAAAACACGCCGACGTTCTTTGCACTTAGCTATTTCGCTCTCTACCTCGATTATTATTATCCCGTCGGAGGTACCGGAGTCCTCCCGCAAAAGCTCACCGACTATATCCGCGTTGCGGGAGCAGAAATACTGACGCACTCCCCCGTTACCGGGCTGGACTCGCAAAAGCACGAGATACAACTAAACGGCGGCGAATCTTATCGTTATAAAAAGCTCATCTGGGCAGCAGACCAAAAGACTCTTTACGCTTTAACAAAAAGCGCGAACAGTCCGAAAACCGAAAAACAGCGGGATTTAGTTCAAAATAGCTCCGGCGGTGACTCTGTTTTAACTTTTTACCTGGGTGTGGATCTGGATAAAGGGTATTTCACCGAACGATGCGGCCCGCACTCTTTTTACACAACAGAGACAACGGGTCTTTCCTCCCTTCCCGACATCAGCCGCCCCGCCGTCCGCGGCATCGAGGCGCTTCTTGCCTGGACGGGCGATTATCTGGAGCGAACGACATATGAGATCTCCTGCCCGGCATTGCGCGATGACACGCTCGCGCCGGAGGGCAAAACGGGAGTTATAGTGAGCACGCTTATGGACTATGAACTCGTCCGCCGCTTTTATGATAGCGGCTATTATCAGTCGTTCAAGCAATACTGCACGGACAAGGTACTTAATATTCTCGATTCATCGATATTTCCCGGTATCCGTGAGAAAATCCTCTTCTCGCTGTGCGGCACGCCGATGACAATCGAACGCGAAACCGGCAACACCGGCGGCGCCATTACGGGCTGGGCATTTTCGGGCGCGCAGCCGCCCGCGGAAAACCGTCTGACAAAGATCACCCGCTCCGTCAATACCCCGATAAACGACGTATATCAATGCGGTCAGTGGACTTTCAGTCCGTCCGGTCTTCCCGTTTCGATTCTTACGGGAAAACTGGCCGCGGACGCGGTCAGAAAAAAGCTTGGCGGTAATACTTGATGGCTTGGATAATAATAGAATTAACAATAGTATTAATGGGACTGGCAGTAACTCCCATCCTTTTTTACCGCTTCCCGAGACTCCCCCGATCAAAGGACGGCTTAAAATGCAAGCCGAAGATATCCGTGATAATACCGACCCGAAACGAAGAAAAAAACCTTCCCCTTCTGCTTGAGAGCCTTCAGGTTCAGTCCTTGAAGCCCCGCGAGATAATCTGCGCGGACGACGACTCCTCAGACGGCACTGTCGCCGCAGCAAAATCCTTCGGCGCGAAGGTTATTACGCTACGCGGCAAGCCTGAAGGATGGCTCGGAAAGACCTGGGCCTGCTATAACGGCGCCGACGCGGCAACGGGCGATCTGCTTTTGTTTCTTGACGCAGACGTAAGGCTGGGACACAGCGGATTATCAAAACTGGCGCAGGCTTATTCAGACTTCGGCTGCACCATATCCGTTCAGCCCTATCACACAACAGAGCGAGCTTATGAGCAGTTTTCTATGCTTTTTAACCTCATTCAGATAGCGGCTAACGGCACATCCCTGCCAAAGCCCTCGGGAGTCGGGTTATACGGCCCCGTTATAATGATTTCACGGTTTGATTATGAAAAGATCGGTGGCCACAGCGCAGTTAAATGCTGCATCACCGAAGATATGGCCCTTGGACACCGTTTAAAAGCCGAGAGCATGCCCTACAGGCTTTTTACGGGAGACGAAGACATATCGTTTCGCATGTACGGCGGTGGCATTAAAAGCCTCCTGCAGGGCTGGGTCAAGAACATAGCCTCCGGAGCGGTCGACACGCCCGCGCCGATATTCTGGATGGTTTTTTTCTGGATAGCATCGGTTATCTCGGTTCCGCTTCATCTGCTCTTGTTCGCGCTCAATGGCGGTTTACTGTGGCTGCCGTATTTACTTTTGTATATTGCATGGGTTGTCGTACTCTCTTTTCTCGGCACGAAAGCAGGGCGCTTTAAAACACTCGCTTATATATTTTTTCCCATACCCGCGGCAGTTCTTCTCGGTGTGTTTATCGTTTCCATGTTCAAAAAAGCCTTCGGCTTTAAAGTTATTTGGAAAGGCCGCGCCATTGAGGCGGAAAAGAGAACATGCAGGTAGTTTTTTTGCCGGGCATTTTGACGGTGGTCCTGTGCTTTGTCATATGGCCCCTGCTGCAGACCGCGGCGGCGCTTATATGTCTTATCCTTCCCGACAGACTGTATTCACCCGATTCATTCTTTTTTCGAACACATCGCTTTGAAAAAGAAGGACATATTTACAAAACGGTATTTCATGTAAACAGCTGGAAGCATCTTCTTCCGGACGGCGGCTCATTGTTGAATAAGCGCGGTTTTGCGAAAAAACGCCTTCAGAGCTTTTCAAACGAGAACCTGCAGCGCTTTCTTATCGAATCCGCGCGCGGGGAACTCACGCACTGGCTGGCGATAGTCCCGTTCTGGCTGTTCGGCTTTTTCGCACCGCCCGAGGTCATATGGTATATGCTGGCATACGCACTTATAGTAAACCTACCCTGTATTATAGCGCAGCGGTACAATCGTCCCCGTGTGCGCAGATTGCAGAATAAAAAATAGGAGGCAGATGCTGATGAAGCGATTGATTAATGTCCTTATCGTAAACGGCAGCCCAAAGGGAGAATACAGTTTAACGCTCCAGCACAGCCTTTATATGCTGGGGCAGGAAGACGCGGTCAACAGCAAAGTAATACAGGCCGGAGAAGTCCTTTCAAGCATTATTTTCGACAAAGCCTGGCTGGAGTCCGCCATCTCGGATATAGAATGGTCAGACGCTATAATTTTAACTACGCCTGTATACACAATGCTGGTTCCCTGGCAGCTCATGCGTTTTTTCGAGCTCATAAAAGACGCGGGAAAGAGCGATGTTTTTTTTGGCAAATACGCCACAAGCATGATGACTTGCTTTCATTATTATGACCATCTGGCTGAAAACTGGCTTCGCGCCAAGAGCGAAGACCTCGGTATGTCTTATCTCGAAGGAAGGACTGCGGACAACACGGATATGCTGGGCAAGGATAACAGAGCGAGCATGCGCTTTTTTATGCACGAGTTTTTAGAAACCTGCCGCAACAAATCCGTTGTCGAGCGCAGGTTCATGCCGCTCAAGGAAACAAAATCGCCCGAGTTCAAACCAAGCCGGGTTACCGAACCGGTGTCTTCAAAAAGCGCTGCGCAAGGAGCTTCTCTCAAAACTGTTTTGCTGACCGATGAATACAGAAAAGACGGAAACCTCTCCGCAATGATCGATGTTTTCATCGACGCATATCCGCACCCGGTTGAAGTTGTGGATATCAACGACTTTCCCTACGAGGCAGGCTGCCACGGCTACCTGCGCTGCGAACTTGTCGGCGAATGCGACCGCAAAGACGGATTCCAGGATTTTTACGTTAATCTTGTCAACTCCTGCGATGTTTTGCTTTTCGGCATGAATACGCAGGACCGCTTCCTGAAACCGATATGGAAACTCTTTTTAGACAGGACCTTCTCGAACGGACACCGAACCAGCATGATGGGCAAACACACAGCCTATCTTGTTGCGGGTCCTCTCAGGTCGCTGCCTGACGTGCGCCAGTTTCTCGAGGGCAAAAGCAACGTCGGCCGCGAAAACGCGATCGGCATCATCAGCGATGAATATGAGCATTCGGCACAGCTTGAATGCCTGCTTCGCGAAACGGCTGAGAGTCTGTCAAAGGCCGCTCTCGCCAAATATCAAAAAAGCGTCAATTTCCTTGGTGTCGGCGGCATCAAGCTGTTTCGCGATTTGATCTACAGCATGAGAGGCGTAGTACCCGACGACAACCGCTTTTATAGGAAAAACAAGCTTTATGATTTCCCTCAAAAAGACATAGCGAGGCAGATTTTCAATCTGGGCATGGGGTTTTTATTCAAATTTAAGTTTATTCGCGTCGGAGCCTATGAGCGCATGCCTGCGTTATACATAAAGCTCCACAAACACATCGTTAATTCCGGAAAACCCTGACGGGCGCCTGCTTGATAATATAGCAGGAAAAATATATAATAATTTTTTACTATCGAAGCGTTTCTTTATTTGTAACCCTAATAAGGGCAAATATATAACAGGGGGATTTTTATGGACAGGGTAAAAAAAGCATGGATCAACTTAATCTGCCTCGTGGTTACTCTCGCTTTGAATACGCTCGGCGCGCTGGGAGTAATAAACGGACTCTCGCAAAAGGAAATTTCGGACATGTACGTTACGCTGATAACGCCGAGCCCCGCCACATTCAGTATATGGAGCGTTATCTATTCGCTGCTCCTCATCTCTGTCATAGTTATGCTGGTCAAAAAAAAGGACAGCTATTTTCAAAACGCCCTTGACAAAATATCAGTCTTGTTCTGGTTCTCCTGTCTGTTCAATGTCGCGTGGATCGTTTTATTTTCCTTTGTTCAGCTTGAACTGTCGGTCATATTTATACTGGCTTTTGTTGTAACGCTCTCTTTTATCTGCATGAAGCTTCTTGATATCCAAGACCGCAGGCGCCGGCTGCTTCCGATAAGCTTCGGAATATATACCGGCTGGCTATTCATTGCCGCGGTAGTAAATATCGCCGCTATGCTCGTCAAGCTCGAATGGAACGGCTTTGGAATCGCTCCGCAGATATGGGGCATCATAATGTTGATAATAGCGGTGCTGCTTGTTATTTACGTCCTGCTAAAAAACCGCAACGCCGCCTTTCCTCTCCCCATTGCCTGGGCGTATTTAGGCATATATCAGTTTTTGCATTCTCCGGAGGGGTTTAATAACCAATACCGCCTGCTGCAGGCTATAGCCCTGATAGGAATGGCCGTTTTGATCGGCGCTGCCGCGATACAGTTCTACAGAAATCGCTATTCGGTGCTGCCCGTCCGGGATAACACTCCGCCTTCAGGCGTATAATACTGTTATCCCATTTTTATGGGAAATAAGTATCAAACCCTGTAACTAAAAAATACGCCCTCCCCTGCCGATTGATCCGACCGGGGAGGGCGCTGGTTATTATTTAGTTAGCGAGAACGCTTACTAAAACATCTTTTTCAGCTTTCCGAGCAGACCGTCAGCCTTATCGAGAGATACTTTCGCTTTCACTCCGTCTATAATGGCATTTACCTTATCGTCCGGCAGATCCACTCCCAGCACGGACTCGACGGCTTTAACCGGGTCCTTGGTGAAGTTTGCGGCGAAGTCCTTGTCCGACTTGACTTTATTTACCAACTCTTCGATTTTTGCTTTAATATCCACAACTATATCTCCCTTATTATTTACTTTTCAGAAGGTCGCGAATCTCCTCGAGAAGAACGACTTCAGGTGCCGGCGAAGGCGGAGCGGAAGGAGCTTCTTCCGTCTTCTTCTTTTTCGCCTTTGAAAGAAGCTTGATGAAAAGGAATATAGAGAAGGCGATTATCAGAAAATCAACGATAGACTGGATAAACGCGCCGTAGCGGATCGCTGCCTCCGCGACGTCGCCGCTCGCCGGGGTTATGACGTATTTGAGATCCGTGAAGCTGACGCCGCCCAAAAGCCAGCCTATTAACGGCATGATTATGTCGTTAACAAGCGAAGCAACGATTTTTCCGAAAGCTCCGCCGATGACAACGGCAACGGCAAGGTCGATAACGTTCCCCTTCAGCGCAAAGTCTTTAAACTCTTTGAAAAATTTTTTCATTATTATCACTCCGTCAATACTGAAGGATGCGGGGCAAAGCGGCCGCCTGTTTGATCCAATCGGCTACCTGCGCCTCTGTGGGAAGCTTTCTTACAAGGGACTTTAAGTCGTTTGTTTCCTGCATCTTCTTAAAGAGGTTTTCGGCTTTGCGCTTTGAAAGTTCCGGCACAGTGTCAACGCCGGCAGCCTCCAGAAGCTCCGAATACTCTCCTCCGATTCCCTTTATGCGCATGAGATCCGCGTGGTTTGCCCATTTGAGGATAAGCTTTTCGGATACGTCCGCTTTTTCTGCGAGTTCCGTCCTGCCCTTTTTGGTGGCGCAGGCGGCGAGCATGGCTTCCAGTGATTTTACCCCGGCCGCTTTCAGCTTGGCTTCATAGGTTTCGCCGATGCCTTCGACTATGCTTAGTTTTGCCATATACCCTTCCTCCATTAAATATTTGTTTAAGATGAGATCCAGCTTGATAGTATAATAGCATAGCGGCCTGAAACAAGCCAGTAAAATAAAATAATATTACAAGATTCGCGCATCCTCAGATTTTTCGCCAAGATTCGCAGAAAACACCGTAAATAGCGGCATCGGATAAGCAAGCCTCTGCATATCAT
>JAAYBW010000143.1 GCA_012729975.1 Clostridiales bacterium | reverse complement strand
TAGCCGCGGGAAATAAATAAATACGCGGGAAAAGAAGGTCTACCGCCTGTATAAACGGATTTGCCGCGCAGTGTCCTTAATGCGGCGGTACTCGCGGGTCAGAGCGGTTTCAAACGCTGATATACATATATAGATTGCAATATTTACCCGGTAATGTTATAATCGTCATAATGAGATTTTTGTATTTATGAATCGGTGATCAGCAGTATTCTGAATCACTCAGTCACATTACTATCGAAAGGAAATGTCTGCAATGGGATCTTCTTACGAACACGTTTTCTCACCCATACGCATCAGGGGAGTCGACTTCAAAAACCGTGTCACTATGGCTCCTCCGTCTCCGAACGTAGCCACTCAGGACGGTTTTGTAACGCGTGACTTTGTCGACTGGTTCCGCCCCATCGCGAGAGGAGGCTGCGCTACGATTTACGTAGGCAACGCTTCCATAGACATCAACGAGTGCCATGACGAGCAATGCCAGCTGGATCTCGGTACGGATAAGTGCATTCTGCCCCTTACATGGTTTTCGGAGATGGCCGCACAGTATAACTGCAACGCGTCTTTGGAAATCAACCATAACGGCAAGGATACCGCTTTCGAAACCGTGGGACACGCGCCCTACAGCGCATCGTCCATAATTACCACATCGGAGATAAGCCGTGCCAAGCGCCTTGGCAGAGACCCCATCCCCTCTATAGAAATGACGCATGAGAAGATAGCAGAGACGGTGAACAAGTTCGCAATGGCCGCCTTCCGCATGAAGCAGGCGGGCATGAAGGTATGCCTGGTCCACGGCGGCCACGGAAACCTTATCAGCCAGTTTACCAGCCCGATGTATAACAAAAGGCAGGACGAGTACGGCGGCACCACGGAGAAGCGCGCGCGTTTTGCTATAGAGGTCTGCGACGCGATCCGCGCCAAGGTAGGCCCCAACTTTGTCATTGAGTACCGCATTTCCGCCGATGAGATAGCGCCGGAGGGCATGCATTTCGACGAGACCCTGAAGCTCATCGAATATCTGCAGGATCATATCGATATCATACATTTATCTGCGGGTATTCACAGCGATTTCGACATGAAATACTACCGCAACTGGTGTCAGAACTACATGATGCCCAGAGGTTTTAACGTACATTACGCCAGAGATGTTAAAAAGGCCTTCCCGAACCTGCTTGTAACGACCGTCGGCTCTATTACGAGCCTTGATATGGGCGAGGAGATCATCGCAAACGGTTGGGCGGATTTCGTGGCTATGTGCCGTCCCCTTATGGCCGATCCCGAGATGCCCAGAAAGTACGCCCAGGACAGACCTGAGGATCGCCGCCCCTGCCTGCGCTGCGATGCCTGCGCCGCCCGTCTTTTCCCGCCGCATCCCTTAAACTGCGCCGTGAATCCCATTCTCGGCATGGTCACCGAGCTCAAGGACGGTCTGGTTCCGAAAGCGCCGGTTAAAAAGCGCGTCGCCGTTGTCGGCGGCGGACCTGCCGGCATTCAGGCAATGCTCGCGCTCGTGGACCGCGGACATGATGTCACGCTATATGAAAAAACAGACCGTCTCGGCGGGAATATTATCCCCGGCGCGGTGCCGCCGTTTAAGATTGATCTTCAGGATTACCTCAAATGGCTTGTCCGTCAGGCGCAGAAGGCTCCCGCGAAGATACTCTACAATACAGAGGCGACAAAGGAGATGCTTGAAAGGGAGAAGTACGACGCAATCATAATTGCCGTCGGAGCCAAACCCCTTATTCCTTCGAATATCCCCGGTATTGACAAGCCTCACGTCCACTGGGCACCCGACGCCGAAATGGGTAAAGTCCCGTGCGGCGATAACGTTGTCATTGTCGGCGCCGGCGGCGTCGGTCTTGAAGCCGCGCTCGATTTCAGGCGTATGGGCAAAGAAGTCACCGTTATAGAAATGTCTGACTACGCGACGCACAGAATGTCGCTGCGCAAGAGCTCCGGTCACGCCGCTTCCGAGATGATCGACATGATGGCTGAGCAGAATGTTCCGCTGCACCTGGAAACCCGTCTTGAAGAGATCTGTGACGACAAAATCATCTGCAAAAACCTCAAGAGCGGCGAGCTTGTGGAATTCCCCTGCGACACCGTGCTGCTCTCGCTCGGACTCGTGCCTCTTCACGACGTGGCCGACGAGCTGCGCCACTGCGCGCCGGAGACCGAGGTCTTCATAGTCGGTGACGCAAAGGATGTCGGAAACATATCGACCGCCGTAAACTCCGCGTTCCAGGCCGCGGTGCATATCTGACCGTCCGAGGCGTAAACGAAACAAGCTAAGTCGTGCCGCCGTGATATCATCACGGCGGCGCGGTTATTCTCGCCCGGCTTCTTAAGCTGCCTTTCGTTGCGCGCGGGATCGGGATATGATATACTCAACATATAAAATAATAAAGAGGTATTCGGTATGTCGTATGAGGTGAAGTATCCCAATATTTTCACGCCCGTGAGGGTCGGCATGATGAAGGTCAAAAACCGAATCCAGTTTTCTCCCATCGTTTCCGCGCACGCCGAAACAAAGAGCGGTGCATGTACCGAGGGACTTATACGCTTTGTCGGAGCGCAAGCGCGCTCGGGAGCGGGTATAGTGACCATCGGATCTTCACCGATAGATTTCGACAGGGCGCGGAATTTTTACGGCTGTCTGTCGGTCACAAGAGACAGCGATATACCCGGTATGATGCAGCTTGCGGATGAAGTACACAGATACGGAGCCAAGATATCCGTGGAACTCACACACGCGGGCTGCATAGGCAACCCCGGGCTGCTTCGCGGCAAGCCCGCGCTGGTTCCCTCGGTTATACCAGGAGTACACGACAAGATGCATGTAAAAGAGATTGACCAGTCGGAGATGAGGGAGGTCATCGACCGCTGGACAGACTGCGTCAGGCGCTGCTGCGCCGCGGGGTTTGACATGGCCATGATACACGGAGCGCACGGGAATCTGCTGTCCTCTTTCATGTCGCTGCTTTTAAACACCAGAACCGATGAATACGGCGGCAGCCCCGAAAACCGCAGGCGCTTCCCTTTGGAACTGCTCAAGGCGGTGCGCAGAGCGGCGGGCAACAAGCTCGCGATAGAGCTTCGGATCTCGGGCGATGAACGCGTGGAAGGCGGCACGACCTTTGAAGAACGGGCAGCTTTTTTGCAGGAAGCTCAAAAATATATCGATATGGTAGTAATTTCAACGGGCGGCTTTTTGGGCCCTTACGCCGAATCCTATATGATACCTTCATATTACTATCCGCATATGCTCAATGTCGAGTACGCCGCGCGTATGAAAAAAGAACTGGAGATCCCCGTTTCCGTTGCGGGCGGCATAACCTCCGTTGACGAGGCGGAGCAGATCCTCGCCGAAGGGAAAGCGGACATCGTCGCGATGGCGCGCGCTCTGATCGCGGACCAGGACCTCATAAGAAAAGCATGGCACGGAAAGCAGGAGGAAATCCGCCCCTGCCTGAGATGTATGTGGTGCCTTAATTATACCAGTATCGGAGTTCCGATACGCTGCGCCGTTAATCCACGGGCCGGCAGGGAAGTCAGATACGGCTATATACCCAAAGCGGAGGTCAAAAAAAAGGTTATGGTCATAGGCGGCGGCCCGGCCGGAATGACCGCTGCCCGCACGCTTACAAAACGCGGCCACGATGTTGTCATATATGAGCGGGAGGAATGGCTCGGGGGCAGGCTCTATGAGGCCGGCGCGCTATGGTGTAAGGACGGGTTTCGCCAATATCTCGTCTGGGCCGTGCAGGAGACCGAAAAATGCGGCGCGAGGATTGTTACGGGTACTTTTGTAACTCCCGCCGTTATCGAAAAGGAAGAGCCCGACGCTGTAATTATCGCTGTGGGCGCGGAGGAAATACATCTTCCGATAGCGGGCACTCATGGGGATAACGTTATCTCCGTTGTCGAGTGCGAAAGAGGGACACGCAAAGCCGGTAAACGGGTCGCGGTGTGCGGCGGCGGCCTGTCAGGTTGCGAGTGCGCGCTTCATCTTGCCAGGGACGGCTGTGAGGTTACCGTTCTCGAAATGGCGAAGGAAAGCGAAAGCTGCAGCGACAGCCGCGCAAAGGACATTTTGTTTAAATTGATGGATGATTACGGAGTCAGGCGTGTATACGGAGCGCGAGTGACCGCGTTTTCCGAGCAGGGCGTTATGGTGGTCGAAGACGGAAGTATGGTATTATATGAAGCGGATACAATCGTAACGGCTTTCGGGCTCAGGCCCGCGGCGGGGGTAATAGAATCATTATTAAGCGTCGTCCCGGATACGTGGGTCGTCGGAGACGCGAACTCTCCGGGACTTATAGCGGACGCGAACATGCAGGCTTTCAACGTTGCGGTAGAAATTTAAGGCGCTCAGACAGCGCTGTTTTGCATCATAATCGGGCTGCGGGACGCAAAAAAAGATGCTTGACAAAGACACATAAACTTACTATAATGGCTAAGCCGCTGAACGCATGCGAGAGTGCTGGAATAGGTAGACAGGCACGTTTGAGGGGCGTGTGTCATATGGCGTGGGAGTTCAAGTCTCCTCTCTCGCACCAGCGGAAAAGGGAGCGCGAAAGCGCTCCCGATATATGCGCGAGTGGTGGAATTGGCAGACTCGCTAGATTCAGGTTCTAGTG
>JAAYBW010000142.1 GCA_012729975.1 Clostridiales bacterium | reverse complement strand
TGCGCCGAGGGAATACGGATGAAATTTCCGAGCTATCCCAGTAACCGTGAAGCCGACGAACGGGTATTCATGCCACTGCCGCAAGGCGGGAAGGCACCCAAGTAGGATGAAGCCAAGCCGGGAGACCTGTTTGCACATTGATACCTCTGGGGTTGGGCTAAGCTGTGCATGCCGTTTGCTTTGTGCTTAACGTTATGCTTGTTATAGTTGCTCCTCAATATTTTGGGGAGCAGCTTTTTTTGCCCCGCTCAACTGTTCATTTGATATAATGAAAGGAGCGCAAATCAATGAAGTCCGGTAAATTTCTTTCCCTTGTTCTCGCTGTCATTATCCTCTCGCTCGCGGCAGGCTGCTCCAGAACACCTTCCGCCGACACCTCTTCTCCTTCCCCGCAGCCAACCCTGAACCAGACCTCCGCTCCGGAAGGCATCACCGTCACCGATATGTTGGGAAGAGTAATAACGCTTGACAAGCCCGCCGAAAAGGTAGTTGCTCTGACTGCCGCAGACTGTGAAATTCTCTATGCCATAGGTTCCGGCGATGCTATCGTCGGACGGGGTGAATACTGCGACTATCCCATCGAAGTGCTGGCGGTACCCGCCGTCCAGTCGGGTGCCGCCACGAATGTCGAGCAAATCATATCGCTTGCTCCGCAGATTGTTATTATGGCTAAAATGGCGCAGACCGTCGAACAGGTCGCCTCTCTTGAAGCCGCCGGAATCAAAGTGGTCATCAGCGATGCCGACGACATAGCCGGGACTTATACAGCTATTGAACTGATCGGTGAACTTGTGGGGAAATCCGATGAAGCGGCTGCTCTGATTGAAGATATGAGATCTGAGTTTGATCTTATTAAAAGCAAAGCGACCGGAGACGGGGGCAAAACCGTATACTTTGAGGTCTCTCCTCTGGAATTCGGCCTTTGGACTGCAGGCAGCGGCACCTTTATGGATGAGCTTGCCGGTTTACTCGGTCTGACCAATATCTTTGAAGATATCACCGGCTGGGCGGAAGTCTCTGAGGAACAGGTCATAGCGCGCAATCCGGATTATATAGTTACCATTACCATGTTTTACGGAGACGGTCCTACTCCCGAGGAAGAAATAATGAGTCGGGCCGGATGGCAGTCTGTCACGGCCGTTGCCGAGAAGAAAGTTCTGAATGTGGACTCATATGAGATCGCCCGCCCGGGACCGCGTCTGGTTAACGCTGCCGAAACCCTCTATAGCTTTATCTACGGAGATTAACAAAACAGAGGCCGGCCGGTTTGCCCATCAGGCGCTGTCCGCCTTACGGTCAGGTGATGTAATGAAAAGCAAATCCGAGGGTTTCAGGACATACGAATATCTTATATTTACCGTTATAATGCTTTGCACCGTGCTCTTTTGCGTGTGTCTGGGCAGTGTAAGTCTGAATGTCGGCGATACATTCAAAGTGATATGGAACACCATATGGGGGCTTCCTGCCCCCGAAGGACTCTCCCGTTCGATAATAATCACCGTGCGTTTGCCCCGCGTTATATGCGTCGCTCTGGTCGGAGCTTCGCTGTCGCTTTGCGGCGGGTCGATGCAGGGGCTTCTTCGAAACCCGCTTGCAGACGGCTCAACCCTCGGCGTATCATCCGGCGCTTCGCTCGGGGCCGTTATATCCATTGCTTTCGGCGTGTCCATCCCTTCTTTGCCCTTCGCGGGCACTGTCGTTATGGCTATGCTTTTCGCTTTTATATCGCTTATCGTTATACTCTCTCTTGCATATAAGCTGGACTTCTCACTTTCGACAAACACGATAATTCTCATCGGTGTAATTTTTTCCATGTTTGCCAACAGTATAACGAGTCTTATAATTACCTTCTCGTCAGACAAGGTTAAACAAATAACATTCTGGACCATGGGCTCATTATCCGGTACAAGCTATGCTAACGCTCTTACACTCGCAGCGTCTCTTTTAGTATTCGGAACAGTGATACTGTCGCTCACAAGAGAACTTAACGCCTTCGCTGTCGGCGAGGATAACGCCCGGCATGTCGGCGTGAACGTTAAAAGAGTCAAGATGGCCGTTCTGATATGCGTATCCGGCTTAATCGGAGTATGCGTTTCTGTCGGCGGCACGATAGGCTTTGTCGGGCTGGTGATTCCTCACATGATGAGAATGGTAGTGGGCCCCAATCACAAGCGGCTGCTTCCCGCTTCGCTTTTTGCCGGTGCGATTTTTCTTATGCTCGCGGATCTCGCTTCCCGAGTCATTCTCAATCCGTTGGAACTGCCTATAGGCGTGGTCACCTCCTTTATCGGCTCAGTCGTTTTCGTCTTTATCTTCTACCGTTCCAGAAAGGGGGGTTGAGCATTGCTGTATGTTAATAATCTCACTGTCAGCTTCGGCCCCATAACTATAGTAGACAACGTCTCTTTTTACGTTAATGAAGGAGAATGGCTGATGATAGTCGGTCCCAACGGAGCCGGCAAATCCACTGTGGTAAGTGCGATTTCCCAGGGAATCTCATACAGCGGAAGCATATCTTACAAAGGCTCAGACGTAAAAAAAATGAAACCCCATCAACTGGCCCGCTGTATCGGTGTGCTCTCTCAAAATCACAACGTAAGCTACTCCTTTTCCGTCGAGGAGATCGTAAGACTCGGCCGTTATTCTTATTCACCCGGTATCTTCTCCTCTTCGGGTGACGAGGATGAGGAGAAAATTAATCATGCGCTCGAAGTCACCGGAATGCTTCCTTTCGTAAAGCAGTCCGTACTGACGCTCTCCGGAGGGGAACTGCAAAGAACCTTCCTTGCCCAGCTCTTCGCCCAGGATCCCAGTCTGCTTATTCTCGACGAACCTACAAATCACCTTGACCTGGTCTATCAAAAACAGGTCTTTGAGCTAATTACGGCCTGGATCGCGCAAACAGGGAGATCTGTCATTTCCGTGGTGCATGATCTCAGCCTCGCCCGCGCCTACGGAACCCGCGCTCTGCTCATGCACCAAGGGAAAAGCGTCGCGCTCGGGGATATAGAAGATGTCCTCACACGTGATAATCTCAAGGCCGTTTATTCTCTGGACGTACACGAGTGGATGCGCGATATGCTCTCTCAATGGGAGGATTAGCGTACTTAACGTATCATATCCGGTATACAGGCTGCCGCGAATAACCTCCCTTTTCGCGGCAGCTCTGACCGAACTACTCGCTTATGCGCAGGAGAGATGAATATGGATTTTATAAAACTCAACGATAAAATTATGCCGCCCGATGAAAGCGCGGCAGCCGCCTCAAAAAAAAGATGGGACGCGATAGCCAAGCCCCTGGGCAGTCTTGGGCTGCTCGAAGCCGCCGTAACAAAAATCGCGGCTCTCACCGGAAGCGCCGATGTGTCGCTGAAAAAGCGCGGAGTAATAGTTATGTGCGCGGATAACGGCGTTGTCTGCGAAGGTGTAACTCAAACCGGTCAGGATATCACCGCCCTTGTAGCCGGTAATATCGCCAAAGGAGACGCTTCCGTATGCCGCATGGCCGCCATAGCGCACGCCGACGTCACTCCGGTCGATATCGGGATGGTCTTTAAGGCCGATGGCGTGCTCGACAGACGGGTTTCTCCCGGCACCGATAATATGGCAGAAAGGCCCGCGATGGGCATAAAGCAGGCCAAACAGGCCATATCCGCGGGCATTGAGCTTGTCTGCGACTTTGCCGGCAAAGGATACTCCATACTTGCCACCGGTGAAATGGGAATCGGAAACACAACTACTTCAAGCGCCATATGCTCCGTGCTTATGGGGCTCCCTGTAAGAGATGTAACCGGAAGGGGCGCAGGCCTCTCGGACATCGGTCTTGAAAAAAAGATAACGGCCATCGAGCGCGCCGTGGCTGTAAATTCCCCCGATAAAGACGACGCTCTTGATGTACTCGCGAAACTCGGCGGTTATGACATAGCGGGCCTCGCCGGCGTATTCCTCGGCGGCGCTATTTACCGCGTACCTATACTTATAGACGGGTTTATCAGCGCGGTTTCCGCTCTTGTCGCGGCAAAGCTTTGTCCGAAAAGCAAATGCGCGATGCTTGCCTCACATGTCTCGGCGGAACCGGCCGCGCATATGGTGCTCAGGTATTTGGAGCTAAAACCGCTCATTTGCGCCGAAATGAGGCTCGGAGAAGGAACCGGTGCCGTCTGTGCGCTGCCGCTGCTGGACATGGGACTTGCGGTTTACAATGAAATGGTCTCCTTTGATGCCATAGGCATGACGGCTTATAATCCGCTCGGAGGCAACTAATATGAACGTCTTGCTGACCGGCGGTTCCGCCTGCGGAAAAAGCACCTATGCCGAAAAGCTTGCTGTTCAATTCGGCGGTTATTTGTATTATATCGCCGCGATGCAGCCGTATGGGGAAGAAAGCGAACGGCGAATTGAAAAGCATCGCTGCATGCGTGCCGAAAAAGGCTTTACCACAATAGAGCGTTACACAAATCTGAAGGAACTGACTCTTCCCGAACGCGGGACGGTGCTTCTTGAGTGCCTTTGCAATCTGACCGCAAACGAAATGTTTGATGACGGCGGAGCCGGAGAAAACACCGTTTCGGAAGTCCTGCTCGGCATCGAGTCGCTTGAAAAACAATGCGATAACCTTGTTGTGGTCACAAATGACGTCGGATCAGACGGCGGCGGCTACGACAGGCTTACCATGGACTATGTTAATACTCTGGGTGAAATTAACTGCCGTCTCGCGAAACGTTTTGAAAATGTATATGAGCTTATCTGCGGAATTCCTCTGCTTATTAAGGGGGAACTGCTTTGACTTTTATTCAAACGGTTGCGGTAGCGTTTTCGGTGTTTTCCCGGCTACCCGTACCCCAGTTTCAATGGAACGAAAAAAACATGCGCTACATGCTCTGCGCCTTTCCACTGGTCGGCGCATTCATAGGCCTGTTTTTGTGGCTTTGGACACTCCTTAGCCGTACTCTCGGCTTTTCTGCAATTCTTTATGCCGCAGGAATCACCCTAATACCCGTGCTTATCACAGGCGGTATTCATCTGGATGGCTTCTGCGATACCGCGGACGCCCTGGCAAGTCACGCGGAACCCGCCCGCAGGCGTGAGATTCTAAAAGACCCGCACTCCGGTGCTTTTGCTATAATCGGCGCGTGCACTTATATGCTCGCGTACTTCGCTCTGGCCGCGGAGTTAAAAGCCGAGCCGTCCGCTGCTCTTGTGCTCGGTATAATGCATATCCTCAGCCGCACCCTTAGCGGCATATCCGTTATATCCTTCCCCGCGTCCTCATCAAACGGGCTTCTGGCCGGCTTCAGACAGTCCGCCGAAAAGAAACTGAGCTTCGTTTTGCTTCTGGTGACCTTTGTTCTTGCCGCCGCGGCGATTATACTGCTGTCCCGACAGGCCGGGGCGGTTATGGTCTTCGCGGCGCTTCTGTGCTTTTTATGTCTCTTTTTTATATCAAAGAAGCTTTTCGGAGGCATGAGCGGTGACCTTGCGGGTTGGTTTTTGCAGCTGGCCGAACTTTTCATGCTTGCTTCATTTATTCTTATCGAAAAGGTGATTTCATTATGATTCTTGTTATAGGTGCTATTGCTTCAGGAAAAAAGGATTATGTGCGAAGTCTCGGATATTCTCCGGAAGCAATGTCCGACGCTTTAGATGATTCACACCCTGTTTTAATTGACCTCGAGAAGCTCGTTGACGCAGACCCGGACAATTGCATGCAGCTTTTGCCTGACCTCCTAAAAAAAGAAGTAGTCGTCTGCTGCGAGGTCGGCAGCGGCGTCATTCCCGCCGTCAGGCGGGATCGGGAGTCAAGAGAAGCAACCGGCCGTCTTTGCATAGCGCTGGCAAAGAAAGCCGAACGCGTTATTCGTCTTGTAGCGGGCATCCCCGTAGTTATAAAAAGCTGACTTATGCGGGTATACCTTATACGTCACGGCCGCACGCGGGGCAATCTGTCGAAGCGTTATATCGGCCGTACCGACGAGCCGCTTTGCAGTCAGGGATTTTCCGACTGTCTTCGCGCGGGCACATTTACCGAAATTGACCGTGTGTACGTCAGCCCCATGCTGCGTACCCGCCAAACAGCCGTTTTGATGTTCCCGAGCGCGGAACTGAAAACAGTCGATGACCTGCGTGAAATGGATTTCGGCGAATTTGAAGGAAAAAACGCCGATGAAATGGAAAGTGACGCGAAATATCGCGCCTGGACAGACGGCATGTGCAGGGGACCCTGCCCCGGCGGCGAAGATTTATCGGGATTTACGGACCGGGTAAACGATGCCTTTTGTGAAATTGTCGAATCTGCCTTACGGGATTTACAAAAAAGGATAGTCATCGTCGCGCACGGCGGCACCATTATGTCGATTATGAGCAGCTTTGCCGTGCCCGAACGCGATTATTACGACTGGTCATGCGGCAACTGCCGCTGCTGGCGCTCCGAATTGACTTTCATACCGGAGAGCCGAACTCTGCTGCTTTGTGATTATTCCTATTTAAGCGAGCTGTCGTTTTAATGCCTCGTCTCGTATCGACAGCCTGCGTTTAAAAGAACCGCATAAAAATAAAACTCCGCGAGACGACGGCGCTTTGCGGAGCAAAGCAGCTTCTCTCACAACACAATTATTGAATAACGGGGGAATACCAATTGGCTGATACCGGTCTTATACATGTTTATTACGGCAACGGCAAGGGCAAAACGACCGCTGCTCTGGGTCTTGCGCTCAGAGCCTGCGGATACGGGAAACGAATCGTACTTGTTCAGTTTCTGAAAAGTTCTCCGAGCGGCGAACTCATTTCTCTTGCTCGCCTCGGTATAACTGTGCTCCGCGGCCATTCCGGCGGCTTTTCCTTCAACATGACCGACGCGGATAAGCTGGAAACAAAAAGACATCACGATGAAAATTTGGCAGCTGTTCTTGATATTGTATCCGAAGGCAAATGCGACCTTCTTGTTCTTGACGAAGCGCTTGACGCTTATCAGCTCGGCCTGCTTGACGGCGATATGCTTAATTCCCTCATAAACCATAAACCGGCTGCATTGGAGTTGTGTATTACGGGCCATAACCCGGTAGGCTGGATTATCGATAAAGCAGACTATGTAACGCAGATGACTGCCTGCAAACACCCCTTTAACAGCGGTATAACCGCCAGAAAAGGGATCGAATACTGATTTTCACTCTTTTGCCGCTCCGCAATTACCATATACGGTACTGCCTGCGGTTTTCGTATTATATTATACCGATAACTCATATTCTTATGAGCTATCAGTATAACAATTTCGTAACATAATTCAGATAACCCTTGCAATCCATAGTAAAAGACATTATAATACCATTTCGGACGGTCGTTTGTTATACATTTCCATAAGTCTTATGTCGGAGAAAAGGAGGGTCACGCCAAAATATGATTTATTATGCTACAGTAATTGTTATTGTCCTTGCCGCGGGCGTTTGCCTTTATACTTCGGCTCCGGCAATTTTAACTCATGCTGTTTACGACCGCCTCCGCAGCGGCATTCATTCCCTTTCCGTCACGGCATCTTACGCCTGCCGTTATTTTATCCGTGCAGGTTTATTCGATTTATTTCTCCGGCCTCAGCGTCGGTTCAGTCTCGGCGGCGTTCTTATGCCCGGCCCTCAGTTTATTCCCGAACGATGCGCGGCGTCTTTATGAGGCCGGCACCATTTCGTGAACCGGAAGTATACGCTCATCCCGATTCTTAAACCGCGCCGGAGGAACGCTGCTCCGGCGCCTTGTTTTTGTCAACAACCTGCGTTTTTTAATGCAAGCATCATATGGAGGTAACAATGAAGAAAAAAAACTGCATTTCGGCACTGTGGCGTTACACAAAAGGTTTCCGCCTGCTGCTCGTTGTCAGTTTCGTCATGCTTTTTGTCGAACTGGTAATATCATTTATTTCCCCGCTTATCATATCCGTGACCATAGACTCGGTGCTCGGCGGTAAACCGCTTAACACCCCATGGTACTTCTCGTGGTTTGTCTATGCCGTCGGCGGTGTGGATTTCATCAGGAGCAATCTTTGGATAATGGCTCTTGGCACCGTTGTCTTAATGATAATCGCCGGAATTGTCCGGCTGATCCGCTCATACTGCAACAGCACCGCAGGTGAAGGCTCCGTCAAAAAGCTGCGCGACAGGCTTTATTCGCATATACAGCGGCTTCCTTTCGTGTGGCACGCCCAGTCCCAGACAGGCGACATCATTCAGCGTTCAACGAATGACGTGGATACCGTACGACGGTTTATATCCATGGTATCTTTGGAGTTTATCAGAACCGTTTTGATGATCGTTGTCGGCATATTTATAATGTTCACTTTAAATGTACCGCTGACTCTTGTCACCTGCATCATGATACTCCCCGTCACTCTGACCTCCGTTCTGTTTTTCAGACGCATCCGCCGCCAGGGCAACGAGCAGGAAGAGGTCGAGGGCAAGCTTTTCACCGTTATACAGGAAAACCTTACGGGAACCCGCGTAGTTCGCGCTTTTGGACGTCAGCAGTTTGAAATGGACAAATTCATGGAAAAAAACGAAGAGAATCGCTCAAAGCTGATAACGCTTAACAATTCCTTCACGTCACTCTGGACGTCATTGGATGCCCTTTGCGGTATCGAAGCCGCTCTGATAAGTATATTCGGCATATATCTTTGTTATAAAGGCAGTCTTACCATCGGACAGTTCACGGCTTTCAGTTCCTATGTATTCCTGTTTTTCTGGCCGCTCAGAGCCTTTGGGCGAATACTGAACATGTTCTCGCGGTCATTGGTCGCTACGAGCCGTATTGAGGAGATCTTTGCGGCAAAGGAAGAGGAGTGTCTGGATGCCGGTCTTACTCCCGATTTGAGCGGCGACATCGTCTTTACCGAGGTTGATTTTGCCTACGACTCGGTGCCGGTGCTCAATAAGCTGAATATGACCATTCCGGGCGGCAAGACAGTCGCGATTCTGGGAGGCACCGGCAGCGGAAAATCAACCGTTTCTCTTTTACTTCAGCGTCTTTACGACCCGAAGAGCGGTAAGATAACAATCGGAGGCACCGATATATCGCAGATCAAGAAAACATATCTGCGTCAGCGAATAAGCATAGTCATGCAGGAGCCGTTTTTGTACTCGAAATCGATTCTTCAGAACATAGGAATAAAACACGCGCAGCCCGATTTGGACGAAGTACGCGCCGCTGCCATGGACGCGGCGATTCATGATGACATTATGAGCTTCGAAGACGGCTATGACACCGTTGTCGGCGAGAGAGGCGTCACGCTCTCCGGCGGTCAAAAGCAAAGAGTCGCCATCGCGCGCGCTCTTATCGGAGAAAGCGACATGCTCATTTTTGATGACAGCCTGTCTGCGGTCGACACCCGCACAGACGCCTCTATTCGCGAAGCGCTTGCAAGGCGCCGTTCGGGAGTAACCACTCTGATAATATCACACCGCACGGTTACCCTTATGGAAGCCGACAAAATATTCGTTATGAAGGACGGGTCTGTGGTCGAAGAAGGAACGCACGAGGAACTTATGCGCATCAACGGCATATACAAACGCACATGTGAAATTCAAAATGCCGATGCTTTTATGGGAGGTGAGGCCGTATGAGCGATATTCTGGAAGAAAAAGACTTTCAAAATCAGAAAATAAATCCACAGACCTGGAAGATTATATTTCAATTCGCATTTCGCCGCAGGAAAGGATTCATCATCATACTCTTCGGCGGGCTTATAGCCGGTCTCATGGACCTTTGCAGTTCTCTTATCAGCATGTGGGCCATAGACGGCTTTATGACTTCGCAGGCACTTAATACACCGGGCACGCTTAATCAGTTCTGGATATTTATTACGGTTATCTTAGGCGTTCAGCTTATAATGGTCCTGTCGATTTTCGCACTTATTCGCTCCGCGGGACATCTTGAGGCTCACCTTAGCAGCGACATGCGGCACGAGTGCTTTCGTAAGCTGCAGGAACTCAGCTTTTCCTATTTTGACAATTCTTCCGTAGGATATCTCCTCTCGCGCCTTACAAACGACGTATCGAGAATCATGGAGATGATATCCTGGACCTCTATTGATCTCGGGTGGGGATTATTCGCCATATTGCTTTCGATGGTCGCAATGTTTGTTGTAAACTGGCAGCTTGCGCTGATTACTGTCTGCGCAGTCCCTGTCATAGCAGTGGTTTCGATTATCTTTCAAAAACACATCTTAAAATATCAGCGCGCATCCCGAAAGTTTAACAGTATGATAACCTCCTCCTTCAATGAGGGGATCACCGGAGCGCAAACCACAAAGACTCTTGTTCGGGAAGAGCTCAACAACTCCGACTTTTTCAGTCTTACGGGCAAGATGAAGCACGCCTCCATGCGCGCAGCTATTATATCGGCGGTCTACCTGCCTATCGCCTCTGTCGTTATCAGCCTGGTCACCGGCATTGTGCTGATTAAGGGCGGTTACGACGTATTAAATGCTTTCATCACGGTAGGAGAACTTAATTTCTTTATTAACATAGGCGGCATGATGTTCGAGCCTATACGCGGTTTTGCGAACATATT
>JAAYBW010000141.1 GCA_012729975.1 Clostridiales bacterium | reverse complement strand
CTGCGTTTTCACGGCTGGTCACTACTTCGATACGGATGGGCATGACTTCTTTGATCGCGCACACAATCGGACTTGTATCATGGCTCAGCTTAACGATTCTGTTGCCGTGTCCGGATTTTCTCAAAGCTTTTGGCAGCGTGATTTCTCCTTTTGCATCTAAATCACGAAGCATTTCCCGGCAAGCTATGTCCTTTCGCTGTCCATTAGGCCCGTGCCAGTCCCAGCGTTCACAGATCTCATGAGACAAACGGGTTCTGTGCCAAACCGGGTTGGCTTCCATCAGGGCTCGTATTTCAGCAATCTTCTCTTTTGTAATCTCTGGCTTTATATGCTCCATGATTTTCATTATGGCATACTTCATTTTCGGAGTCCAGCTTTTTATAAAAAAGAACCACATATGCGGTTCTTTCCTTTCAAACAGGTTTATTCAATCTCTATTTTCGTAATCTACCTCTGACCTGTTACGACCTATCTGGTCTTCGGAATTTTCTTTTATGGGTATGCACTTGACTAAGGTTTAGCAAAAAATTATAATTGGTGGATGGAAAAGTATCCGATGAATTTGACTGAGTTTGAAAAAGAATTTAGCACAGAAGAGCAGTGTCGAGAATATTTGCTGAAATTACGCTATGAGGATGGAGTGAATATTTGTCCCAAATGCGGAGGTTCAAAATCGTGGCTGGTAAACAAAACGTTATTTGAATGTAGCGATTGCGGACACCAACGTTCCGTCATAGCCGGAACGATATATCAAGACACGCATAAACCGTTGACTTTGTGGTTTAGAGCTATTTGGTATGTGACCTCAGGGAAAAATGGAACAAGCGCATTAGGATTGCAGCAGATTCTAGGACTGGGTAGCTATCGTACTGCTTGGACTTGGCTGCATAAACTTAGGCGAGCCATGGTGCGTCCTGGCAGGGATAAGTTAATGGGTAAGATTGAGGTGGATGAAGCTTATTTTGGTGCACCAGGAAAAGGTGGAAAGCGCGGGAGAGGATCTGAAAACAAGGTATTGGTGGCAATTGCTGTTGAAATTAACGACAAAAAAGTTGGCAGGATACGCATGGCTGTAATTGATAGCGCGTCGTCCGAAAATCTGCACAACTTTGTAGAAATGACTTGTGAAAAAGGAAGCACGATAATCACAGACGGTTGGTCTGGATACAATGGTCTGTCGGAAAAGGGCTATTTGCAAGAAACAACTAAACGTAAGCCTGATGACGCTGATGATACATTGTTACCACACGTGCACACTGTCATTTCATTGCTGAAAAGATGGTTACTTGGGACGCTACAGGGCTCCTGTTCCAAAGAACATATCGGGTATTACCTTGACGAATATACTTTTCGCTTTAACCGGCGTAAATCAAAAAGTAGAGGTATGCTGTTTTATCGACTTTTGCAGAATGCCGTTCAAATAGCGCCCGTTACTTATGCAGATATCATAGCAGATTAGCCGTTGCCTTAGTCAAGTGCATACCCATTAATTGGAATTATCCAGACATGGTTCTGTCCACTTTGTGATCTCTTCTTGTTGACCATTG
>JAAYBW010000140.1 GCA_012729975.1 Clostridiales bacterium | reverse complement strand
TTGCCTCCAGCTTCCTTCAGATTCCGCCTCACGACGGACACCCTTGCCTTTGGCTAACGCTTCCTACTACCAAGCGCGTAGTGGACTTACACCACCAAGTTATCGCCCATGTCGGGCGCACAAGAGGGGCGCGGCAGCCGTTTGGGCTGCCGCGCCGTTTATATGCCGCTATCGGGCTTAGTCCGCCGCCTTGTCGTATGACTCCATCGCTGCCGCGAGGCAGTCTGCGACGCCGTTTATGCCTACCGCCATGAGTGTGACGAGTATGGTGCCCCGTACCTCTTCGCGGGTCGCGCCGGCCTTTTTCGCGAGCGCGGCGTGCGCCGCTACGGAGTCCACCGCGCCGCGGCTGGCCTGTATGCCCATGTATACAAGCTGGAAGGTTTTCGCGTCGAGCCCGCCTTTGTTTTGTATGGTTCCGGCAAAATCAAAGAAGGCCTTGACGGTTTCGGGGGATTCCTTGCCCCAGACCTCGAAAAAGTTGGATTCGGCCATTATATATCCTCCTGTCGTTATTTGTTCCCTTTACAGAGTATATATTACATAAAGCGGGATATCAACAGGAATCGCCGCAGCGTTTCCGGACGACAGCCATTTAAACGACAGTACTCAATATGAAGGTTTTAGTGTGCCTTCCGCGTGAAAACCCGCTTTTTTGCGCAGGTTACATTGGTCAGCCGGCGAAGTAATCAGCAAAGCGATGGAACATAGCCGCTGCCTGGCAGCGCTCGGCGCTCTCCTTGGGCATCAGCTTACCGCCGCTGCCCTGAATAAGACCCTCGGCGACAGCCCAATACATGGCCCGGGTCGCCCATTCGGAGATCGAGCCCGCATCCGAATAACCCGAAAGGTCGGCTCTCAAAGACACATCATAACCCTTCAGTTTGGCGTAATTCATTAATAACAAAGCCATCTGCTCACGGGTAACGGCATCCTCCGGGCCGAACCTGCCGTTGCCGTAACCCCTTACAATATCGTTCTCAGCCGCTCATTTGGAAGGTGATAGAATGTTCGCCCTCGGTAAGGGACGCCGGATAGGCTGCTTTGATGATGGCGGTTCTGCCGCTTATCAGATAATCCGCCCCCGCTTCGAGGGGAACAGGTCCGTTTTTAAGGCTTTGCAGAGTATAGCTGCCTGTGTCCAAAGTTATGGAGATGTCCTTAAAGCCGCTGTTATCATAATTGACTTCGGTGGGAAAGACGGAAGCATCGGTATACGTCACATAGCCGCCGATGCTCCGCATGACGGTGACGGTATAGGTGCGTGTGGTAGTACCGTCCTGCGCCGTAACAACGATTTCGACGGTGTTGCTGCCCACGGCAAGTGAGATCGCGTCCGAAGCCGCGCCGCTTATAACGGAATTGCCGTTTACCCTGATAGTCGCGCCCGCATGTCCGGCGGTGGGCGTCACGGTGACGCTGCCCACGCTGTTGGCAACCGACGCGGTGTAACCGTATGTGCCCGACGCAAACACGGGTGTGAGCACGCCTTCGCTGATGCTCAGGCCCGAGAGAGACGCGTCATTGCTTGGAACAGTGGAAAAAGTATTGCTAGTGTCCGGCGCCATTACAGTTCCCGAATAATCTTTAAAGCCGGAGATCGTGACGATGTAGGCCGTACCGATGTCCAGGCCGGAATACGGAACCGTACACACCGTTTTTTCGTCGTTCCAGCTCATGTCCGTGAGCGCAGATAAGCCGCCGTCAAGAGATACCGTACCTTCGCCCGTGCGCATCTCTTCGCTGAAAGTGAGAACGATATTGCCGCTTACGGGCGCATTATCACCCGAGGGCGTTACCGATATAACCGCGGGCGGTTCATTGTCGGCGGTAAGAACGCCGGAAACGTTATTGAAAACAGTCGTTTCCGTGATCGCGCGCGTAACCTCCGCTCCCTCCGGCAGCCAGAGGTACAGCTTTCCGCTTCTGCCGATCCCTTTTAAATACGCGAAATAACTATTGGTTATTGAGTCGGGGTGAAGATAGTGTTATACTGTAATTAACAAAAACAAAACCAATTTAAATACAGGGAGCGAGTGAAAAAATGAAAGACTTTGCAGGAAAAATTGCGTTTATCACGGGCGGCGCTTCGGGTGCCGGATTGGGACAGGCTCAGATATTTTCCGAGGCCGGAATGAAGGTAGTTATCGCTGATGTGCGGCAGGATCATCTTGACGAGGCTATGGCGTATTTTAAGTCTAAGGGCGCGGAGGCCCACGCCATAAAGCTCGACGTTACCGACCGCGAGGCTTTTGCCGCCGCGGCCGACGAGGTTGAAAAAATTTACGGAGCGCCCCCCGATCTGCTGGTGCTGACTGCCGGTGTCAATGTGTTCGGACCGGCAGAAGCCTCCACATACGATGATTTCGACTGGGTTGTCGGCGTCTGCTTCGGCGGCGTTGTAAACGGACTGATAACCTTTGTGCCGCGCATGATAAAGGCCGGCAAGGGCGGGCACATAGCCTCTACAGTATCCTGGGGCGCCTTCGGCGCGGGTCCGTCCACTGCTCCGTATTCCGCAGCGAAAGCCGCGGTGCTTAATCTGCTCGAGAGCTATTTCGTTTCCTTAAAGCCCTACGGCATAGGCGTCACCGCGGTCTGCCCGGCCAACATAAATTCAAAAATATATGAGGCGGCAATTAAGACACGCCCCGAGAAGTTTAAAAACACAGGCTACAACGTTAGCGAGGATACCCAGAAGCTGCTCGCGTCCATACACAAAAACGGCATGGATCCGCGCGTTCTGGCGCAGTGGCTCAAGGAAGGCATAGAAAACGAGCAGTTCCTCGTTGTTCCGTATCCGAGCGGACCGAGGATGGTGGAGATAGCGCTCAGCCGCTTTGTTGACTATGCCAGCCCCGAGGGAATGAAGCGCCTTGAGGAAAAGCAAAAGCAGCCGCCCACCGAGGAAGAGATAAGGCACAACAACGAAAGGGAAGGCTACGATGTGTCGGCACGCAGAACGGCGCCTCAGCCTCCCGCGGGAAGCAGAGTCGACGTAGGATTTGCCAAGGCGAGAAAAGACCTCGACTGGATTGACCCCCGCAAAAAGTATAACTGAGTAATTTATTCCGCCACGAGGCGGCGGGAGGGTTTGCGGGCGTTTTTTGCCCGCAAACCCTTGTTTTCCGGAACGGAGGATCTTTATGGAGATTTTCAAATGTATTATCACGCTGATCATACCGGTATCTTACATTGTGCTCGGAGGCTGTTTTTGGAAGCATTCTCCCCAAAAGATCAATTACTGCGCGGGCTGGAGAACCGGACGTTCGATGAAAAACCGCGAGACCTGGATATTTGCCAATACACTGGGCGGTAAGTGCACTATGCTGCTCGGCGTCGCGGAGCTTATAGTCACAACGGCTGTATTGATTTTCACACGAAAGTCGGGCGAGCGTACAATTGCGTATGTCGTTCTGGCGCTTGTGCTCGCGCAGACCGTATGCTTTGGCTTCGTTTTTTCATACGTCGAAAAAAAGATAAAAGAGAAGTTCGGCATATAGCTGCATCCGGGCCGCGGACGGTCCGGATATCATCATATACGAAAATCACCGGGATTCGGTTAAGACGATAATATTATTCAGAAAGGTGGGCGCGGAGAATTTGCTCCGCGCGGAGAAACGACATGATAAAGCTCAGGTATCCGCATCTTTTCGAGCCGGTCAGGATCGGCGACACATTATTCAGAAACAGGATATTTTCCGCACCCACGGGCCATCCGGACGTTACGCTTGACGGTTGGTTTACCGAGGACGCCATAACGTATTACGAAAGAAAAGCGCAGGGAGGCGCGGCGGCGGTAACCCTCGGCGAGGCGATAGTGGACAGCGTGTACGGTAAGCGGCATAAGTTTCAGGTGAGTCTTGACAACAACGCCGTTAAGCATAATCTTTCCCGCCTGGCAGATACGGTCGGCCGCCACGGAGCGGTTGTCTCCATAGAGCTTCAGCACTCCGGAATGAACGCGACTCCCGCTCAAGGCCCGGACGCGCCCCCCGTATACGGTCCGTCCGCCTGCACTGCGGGCGGGGTTCATATTAAGGAGATGCCCGAGGAGATAATTCTGGAAATCATAGATAAATTTGCCGACGCTGCTTTTCTGGCAAAGAGCTGCGGCTTCGGCATGGTGACCGTTCACGCGGGTCACGGATGGCTGCTCAACCAGTTTTACGCGCCGAGGCTCAATAAACGCACCGACAAATGGGGCGGCAGCGCGGAAAACCGCGCCCGGTTCACGGTTGAGGTCGTAGACGCGATACACCGCCGCTGCGGTGAGGGCTACCCGGTGGAAGTCCGCATAAGCGGCACGGAGTCAAACGACGTAGGGTACGGCATTGACGAGGGCATTAAGTTTGCATGCGAGCTTGACGGACACGCCGATATCATACATGTTTCCGTGGGTTCTTCCACCGGTCTGACCGGTAAAAACAACGTCTTCGGAACCACTCATCCGAGCATGTTTCTCGAGGACGGAGTGAACGTGAAGTTCGCCGCCGAGGTCAAAAAGCATGTTAATAAATCCCTGGTCGCCACGGTCGGCGCGCTCAGCGATCCGGCAATGATGGAAGAGATAATCGCATCCGGTAAGGCAGACATAGTTGAAATTGCCCGCGGGCTCATATGCGATCCGGATATACCCAATAAGGCTCTTGACGGCCGTGAGGACGAGATAGTCCACTGCATACGCTGCATGAGCTGCTTTTCCCATCTGATGGCGCACGGCCACTTTTTCTGCGCGCTGAATCCTGAAACAAGCCGCGAGCGCTACTTCCAGCGGTGTTTACCCACACCCGAAAGACGCAGGGTGCTTGTGGCGGGAGGCGGCACGGGAGGCATGCAGGCGGCTTTATCGGCGGCTTCTTACGGACACGAGGTCATTTTATGTGAAAAGGGGCCGCGCCTTGGCGGGAATATACGCTGCGAGGAGAAGGTTCCGTTTAAAAAACACCTCACTGAGTACATAGAGCGCCAGGAGAGAATGATAAGCCGGGCGGGAATTGATCTTCGTCTTAACACCGAAGTTACGCCCGAATACGCAGAGGCGATAGGAGCGGACGTGATCATCGCCGCGTTCGGGGCAGTTCCCGCTATACCGGATATACCCGGCATAGACGGAGAAAATGTGATGAGTGCAGAGGCGGCGTACACCGCGCCCGAAAAGGTCGGAGAGACCGCCGTAATACTGGGCGCGGGGCTTGTGGGTATGGAGCTTGCGGTTTATCTTTCAATGCTCGGGAAAAAGCCCGTTATAGTCGAGATGGCCGCTCAGATAAACGACGGTGGGAACTTCCTGCACGGAAAGTGCGTGGAAGCGGAGCTGGACATATACGGAGTTGAAATCTACTGCAGCTCGAAAGCCGTGAAGGTCGACGACAGCGGCGTTTGGTGTCAGACTCCCGATGGCCTAAAACAGTTTAAAGCCGACTCGGTCATCTGCGCGACCGGTTTACGACCGCTGATGGAAGAAGCCGCGGCTCTACGCGGCTGTTCGAAGCGCTTTTATCAGCTCGGAGACTGCCTCGCCCCGAAGACTATAAGCGAGGCGACAGCGGCCGCCGCGACAATAGCAAGAGATATAGGCAGATACTGAACCTCGCGGCATCGAGCGCTAATTGCGGATTCGGCATTCCGTAAACCGAATACTTGTATAAATATGCGGTGCCGGGCGCATGGCGCGCATGTACATACAAGACAAGCTAAAACCGCCCTTACTAAGGGCGGTTTAGTTAACGGCTATACTGGGGAAATGCCTCGCTCGGCCGGCGTTACGCCGATATCCCTAAAGCAAACGGACTGAACTCCGGTCGGCCACAGGAGATCGGTCCTGATTTGCTTTATATAGCCTCGGCAGGCCAAAGGAAACCTGCCGCATATTAATATCATTTTTTATAAAAAGAACATTTATTATCTGGCGCTGTTATCGGGTGTTGTAGTATAATAACACCGGTTATCACATTAGTATATGAACCGGGAGTTCAGTATTTTTTCTAAGATTTTATGCTCCCGGCACAGGTGAAGCGGAATCAGTAATACCCCATCCCCGGCTTAGAATGCGGCGATACTGCCGTTTTTTCACACATGAAACAGCTGAGGTGACAATATGAGGCTTAACACGGGAATAATCGCTCATTATATGCCCACGAAGGCAGAGCACATCTGCGGCTTTCCGGATCATCAACTGGTTTTAAGCGACATTCGCTTTCTTTTACCGGGAAAAGATCGTTATCTAGACAGCTTTTTATATTTGGCCTTATGGGACGAACTGAAAAACGCCGAGGGGAATCTGCCGTCTTACATTGTCTGCGTAGGCGGGGGAAGCGAAGCGGCCGCCTTTTTTGAGTCTGCGGGACTCACCGGAATTATCTGCGGGGATATGGAGCCGGTGTTCCTGTTTGATGAGATACAGAGCATTTTTCTTAAATTCACACAGCTGGAGACCAACCTCAGGGAATCCCTGGAACGCAAAGCACCCACACGGGAGATACTAAATTGCTGCGCCGACTTTTTTTACTCCCACATTACGGTCTTTGACACCGAACGCAACCTTATTGATTACAGCGATCACTATATGCCGGGCAGCGACGACCTCTTTTGGAAAGAAACCCTTGAGACCGGAAGACGGGCGGAATCGCTGCATCGGCATTCAAGAGACGGCGTTGTCCAGCCTGTCGGAATAAGCACGCCGGATTCCGTGCTGCTTGATTTCGGAACAGGTTTGCCCCGCATGCTCGCTCACACATTCTACGAAAACCGAAATCGACTGGGGGTTTTAATGGTCGTCGAGCAAAAAAGACCGCTCTCATCGTATCAGGTAAGGCTCCTGGACTATATCTGCGAGCTTCTTACACAGAATTTGTTTATGAAGTACAACCCGTCGACCCCGCTTTCGGAAAACATGCGCTCCATCTTCATGTCTATTATGGACAACAACATAATTGACCCCTTGACGATAAAAAAGCTTCTCGGAGTTTACAGCTGGGATTTAAACGATAATTACCGTCTGATCCGCATTAAGCTGCCGCAGGAGCTGATCGATTCCGCAATAATGGCCCGCTACCGCTACATATACGAGAGGATCTTCCCCGATTGCGTTGCGTTTGAGTATTTCGACAGTATTGTTATGATGATACATAACGATGAGCGGGAGATTATGGCCGAATGCCTTCCCCGGCTTGAAAAACAATTGGAAAATCATAAAGCCGTGTGCGGAATCAGCATGCCCTTGAACAACCTGCTTCAGATCAAGGCGCATTATAACTATGCGGAGGCCGCTATCACGCTGGGTGATCAAAACAAAAGAATAAGGTACCTGTGGGACGTACTGCTGGAATATCTCATTGGCCGGCTCGCGTCAGACCTGCCGATCATACCCATATGCCACAGAGAAGTTCAGCGAGTATATGAATACGACAGGGAAAACGGAACGGAGCTTCTGCTTACGCTCGAAACCTATCTGAAAACAAACAAAAGCCTGAAGGCCACGGCGGAAGCGCTGTTTATACATCGCAGCACCATTACCTACAGACTCGGATGTATTGACAATATGACGAAAATGAACCTTGACAATCCCAGGGAGAGGCTTCAC
>JAAYBW010000139.1 GCA_012729975.1 Clostridiales bacterium | reverse complement strand
GTCAATCAAACTGCCCGCTCACACCATCCCGCAGCACTTTTTCCTGGAGTATTCGTACAGCTCGTCCCTGAAGGGTCTGTTAGCAGACAGGGGAGACATGTCAAAAGCGATAAAGCAGGGCTTGCCGGGCTTCATGAACCTGTCGATAAAGTCGCGGGCCGCGGCGCGAAGCTCATCGTCGCTCATTTTTTCGGGGTCGATATTAGCGTCCGGTCTCACGCTGATGAGAATCTTGTCGCCGTACTGCTCGTAGAGCGCGTGCGAATCGTTCATCGGCTGCATCTGCCAAGCGTCCCAGCCGGCGGCGATCATATTGGGCACCTGCGTGGCGTTGTTCCCGCAGCTGTGCAGCTCGGTGCTCATGCCCCTGCTGTGCAAAAAGTCGGTCACGCGGCGCATATGCGGCACGATCATTTCCGCGCACAGCTCCGGTGAGAAGAAGGTGTTCCTTTGCCCGCCCCAGTCGTCGTGGATGCTGAATCCGTCAATGTCCGGATAGGTGTCTATCATATGTCCGAATATATTTATGTAGAGGTCCGAAAGCCGGGTGAAGAACTCGTTCACGGCGTCTTTTTGATCCTCGTCATACAATGCCATAAGCGCGTTTTCAAAGTCCAGCATGGATATTAGCCGCTCGAACCAGCCGTTTAAAAAGCCGATTTTGTTGTAATTATCCGGCTTGAGAAACACGCCGTTATTAATCTTTCCGCTGCCTTCCCAATCCCACTTGTCCGGCTCCGGCCAAACGAGCTTCTTAAGCAGATCGTTCGCGTCCTCGGCAAAAGGCTTGCCGGGGCGAACCATCGCGCCGTTCACTTTTTCGATAAACTCCCAGTGGATGCCGAACATATCCGGAACCGTGCGTCCGATTATCGGCTTTATATGCTCCGCGTCAAACACGAAGCCCCGGGCAAGGTTATCGGGGTTTACGTTGGGCGTCATCATGCTGCTGTCGGAGGAAGTCATCTGCCAGTAGGGTTCACGGCGGAACATGGCCTTCATGGCCTCTTTTTTGGTCACGGGATAATCATACACGGGCGTGGGCGGGGTTCTTCCTAAAAAACCGGCTTCCTCGCCGATAACGGTGAGCTCTTTTGGGTCATACATCGGAACGGCCATTTCGTAAAACCTTCTTTCGAGTTTTAGTAGCATTTTATACTAAAGCGCTTTATTTGGCAACTGCTGCGGCCGCGATTTCAAGCCCGTTTTTTCACCATCGCGGCGCTTTAACGCGCCTTACAGCGGCAGCTTATTCCCCGAGCCCGCGGCGGCCGGAATGCCGAACTCGTCCGTGAGCATAGCGGCGAGCTCGGCGATTTTATTTTCCCACTCCCCGCGCGGCACAACGGCCCTGTCCCCGATGGGATATTCCATGCAAAGAGAAGCGTATTTTTCGGTGCCCATCTTTCTGTACGGCAGCAGCTGGTACTGTATAACCGCGCCGCCGAGCTCGTCGCGGATATAAGCGCCCGTCGCCCTCATGTTCTCGTCGTCGTCGTTAAAACCCGGCACCACCGGAGTCCGCAGTAATATCTTCACCCCGAACTCCGCCGCTTTTTTAATGTTGCGCAATATCCTCTCGTTTCCCGAGCCGGTGTATTCCCGGTGTTTTTCGGCATTCATGTGCTTAATGTCCGTTATAAGAAGGTCCGTTAAGCGCAAAACGGCCTGCGCCCGCTCCCACGGCACGTTCAGGGCAGACTCGACGCAGGTCCCCACGCCCTCTTTTTTGCACTCTTTGAGCAGCAGCTCGGCAAACTCGGCGGATAGCAGCACCTCGCCGCCGGAGAGCGTCACTCCCCCTCCGCTGCGCTCGTAGTAGGCCTTATCCTCGAGGATTATCTTCATCAGCTCGGGCACTGTCATCGACGTGCCCCATATCTTCACGGCTCCGGCGGGGCAGGCCTGCGCGCAGCGAAGGCAGCCCTCGCAATACTCGGCGAAGTCTATCGACTTAATAACGCCGTCCGCGTCAAAGCGTATCGGCGAGCCCGCCTGCGGGCACGCCCCGGCGCACCGCCCGCACTTTTGGCGGCCGAGGCACTTTGCGGGATAAACGCCGAGCTGCGGCAGCGCGGACAAAGTCTCGGGATTGCTGCACCAGATGCAGCGCATGTTGCAGCCCTTGAAGAATATCTCGGTCCGTATGCCTGGCCCGTCATGTATCGTATATTTTTGTATGTTGGTTACGAGCGCGGTCGGCTCGCCCGCGGCGTTAGTCATCATCAATCGAAAGAAAGCTCCGTTCTGCCTATAAGGTCGTTTTGCAGCTCGGTGGAAAGCTCCACGAAATACGCGCTGTATCCGGCTATCCTCACGAGCAGATCCGCGTATTTTTCGGGCTTTTTCTGCGCTTCTATAAGCGTTTCCCTGCCGACTATGGCAAACTGGCTCTGCATGCCGCCGTCGGCGAAATACGTGTCCATCAGCGATATAAGTGCCTCTCTTCCGGTCACTCCGGATACCGCGGAGGGAGAGAATTTCCAGTTTAAAATCTCGCCGTTGCCTATGCGCGCGTGATCAAGCTTGGCTACGGATTTGGCTATGGCCGTCGGCCCGCGCCTGTCATGGCTGCCGAGCTGCGTATGAGCCGGGCCTATGCAGTCGGACACGGGCTCCCCCGCCTTCCTGCCGTCCGGCGAGGCGGCCGCGTACGTGCCGTGCAGCACGTTATTCGTAACGGAGAACACGCCCGGCATATACTCGCCGCCGTGCGGTGTCGGCCGGTGCTCTATATATTTGCAGTATGTGTCCATCACGAACCTGGCTATATCGTCGGCCCTGTCGTCATCGTTGCCGTAATGGTGCATGCGCTCGCCGTTTACCGTCGCGTATAGCGGCTCATGCCCCTCCCAGTTGTCCCTGAGCGCCTGCAGCAGCTCTTTTCCCGTCACGGTTTTCTCATCGAATATGAGCTGCTTAATAACCGAAAGCCCGTCTGCCGCGGTGCCCAGGCCCACAGCCTGCGGTCCGCTGTGATTATACAGCGCGCCGCCCGCGGTAACGTCCACGGCCCGCCCGATGCAGTCCTGCACGAGAAGCGACAGATACGGCAGCGGTTTTAGCCTTTGCTGCGCGGCGTCCATCTTGTTTATGCAGGATATCATAATATCGCACCAGTATTTCATCTGCGCGTCAAACGAAGCGGCGACATCGTCAAAAGACTCCGCCGTAAGAATGCTCCCCGTATCCGGCCCGAGGCTTTTTCCGAGCGCTCCGCACTCGGCCCACCGTGCGCAGGACGGCCCGCAGTCAACGCAGCGCCCTCCGTTTATCGCCAGCTCCAATACCTTAGCCAGGTTAAACGAGCCCGAATCGTGCATTCCGTAGGTCTTGCCGGGCACGCTCGGCTCCACGCAGCCCACGCCCACATAGGAGCGCGCGTCCTCTATGGGCTTTCCGTATCTCATAAGGGACTCAATCATAGGCGCGTCGTTGAATATCTTCGGCTCGCCCGTGCCTATTCGTATCACGTTAAACGTTTTAATTTTAAATTCCTCGGGCGAATTCTCATGCAGGCGCACTCCCATCCACGGATTCGGGATCCTCGTGTGCGCGTGCGCGTCGAGCACCATATACGACAGGTCGTTTGTAATGTCGTTTCCGAACTCGTCCACGCCGCCCACGTCAAGCGCCGTGCCGCCCATTATCGTGCCGCTCGAGAAGGTTATCGCGAAGGTGTCGCGTATCTTCCGCAGCTGATGCATCTTAATAAAGCTGTGCTCTATAAGCTCCTGCATAAATTCGCGCGTCAGAGTGCCCGAGGCGATATCCCTTTCGAAAAACGGCCAAAATATCTTATCAAAACAGCCGTATGTAACGCTGTGCCCGTTCGTTTCGATAATTATCATGTTCGTGGCTATGTGCCAGAGCTGTATAGCCTCCCAAAAATCCCTCGGCGCGCCCTCGGCTACCCATAGGCAGTTTGAGGACACTCTTTCAAGCTCTTTTTTCCGCACGGCATCGGCTTCGCTCCTGGCCATATCCGCGGCGAGCTCGCCGTAGCGCCTGATGTATGTCGAGGCTCCTTCAAGAACAATGAGCTCCGCCGTGTAAAAGTCTTTTTTTGATAGATCCGCCGGGTTTGTCGTGTCAAGAGCCGCGAGCTTCGCTTCTATCTCGGCTTTAATGCCGCCGAAGCCTACGGACAGCAGCTTTTCGTAGTCGGCGCACACATGACCCACCCCGGCGTATACGAAAAGGCCGTCGAGTATCACGCCCTTGCCGAGATGATTCCCCTTTTTCTCCTCGTCGGTATAGGAGGCTATTATGGCTTCCGACACCGTTTTGCCCTTCCACGCCTTCTGCAGGTCCAGGATATCTTTTTTCACTTCTTCGCTTATAACATAGCGGTCGTTCCTGCGCAGCTCCATCGGGCGCTCGGTAATTTCCTCAACCAGCCAGTCTACGGAGAACTCGGGGTATATCGGCGCGCTGTTGGGAGGCGCGGAGAGCTCCCCCACGATGAGCTCCCCGGGCCAGATATTGATCGGCACGCGCCTGAAAACCTCGCGCAGCGTCATGGCGCACTTTATGTTCTGCGGATACATGGCGAATTTCTCATAGCATTCCGTAAATATCTTCGCGCGTTCGCTGTCCGCGGTCGAGTCGATATTCTTCACCCATTTGAGCATCCTGTTTATGCGCGGAAACGGAGACGGCTCCTCGGTAAGGCCCGAAACGCCTACTCCCCACTCCTTGTCAAACGGCTCAATGGCCGCGGGCGCCGTATTCTTTTCGTCGTACATTTCATATCCTCCGATAATGCCAACGTTAATCGATAATTATTATTACATTCCATTGTATCATATCGCCTCGCGCATATTCAATACACACCCGCCCCCTCGCAGCCCCGTTATCCCGAAATGGCGTTTTTCCTATTTTGCGCGTAATTTTCTTTTCAACTTCGGCGCATCCGACATGGTATTCCGGTTAAACTTATATTATAATGTAATCAGCGCGATACTGACATTAACCGGCCTTTAAACGCAACACGATATCGGGAGGTGCAGCCATGCACGAACACGCCGGCGCGGGGTCCTCCGCGCACTCTTCCCCCGCTGAAATACAGGCCATGCTCAAATATATGCTCGCTCACAACGAACACCACGCCGAGGAGCTCTCAGACCTCTCCCACGACCTTTCTCACCTCGGGCTGGACGGCGCCGCGCGCGAGCTCGAGCTTTGCGTTGAGGAATACAAACGCGGCAACAACCGTCTCGCCTCGGTCTTAAAAAAGCTGGAGGAATAAGCCATGTGTCTTTCAACCGTATACGGCGGCAGGGCCGACCCGGATAAAATCCTCGTGCGAAACGTTCAGGAGCTGCGCTTCGCGCATGGCAAAGTCATCTGCACGGATATAATGATGCGTGAAACCGAAATAACGGGCACGCCGATCTCCGCCGACCTTGTAAACGGCGTTGTCATCATAGACACAACAGATACGGAGGAGAAGATATGACTCCAAAAATCATCGCCGTTGCCGGCAAGGGCGGCACGGGAAAAACCACGGTCTGCGGGCTCATCATAAACCATCTCGTAAAAGCCGGAAAAACCCCGCTTCTGGCTGTGGACGCCGACCCGAACTCAAACCTCAACGAGGTTTTGGGTATCGATGTGGAAATGACTCTCGGCGACATAAGAGATAATATGCTCAAATCCGAAACGACCGCGGGCATGTCCAAGCAGGAATACGCCGAATACATGTTCAGCAGCGCTCTGAGCGAGGGCGATCATTTCGACATGCTTGTCATGGGCCGCACGCAGGGCCAGGGCTGCTACTGCTTCGTCAACGGTGTCCTAAAAAGCCAGATAGAAAAATATCTCGGCGGCTACCGGTATATGATTGTCGACAACGAAGCGGGCCTCGAGCATATATCCCGGGGAATACTGCCGCGTATGGACATCCTGCTTCTCATTTCAGACAGCTCAAGGCGCGGAATCCAGGCCGTGGGCCGCATAGCGCAGATGATCGGCGAGCTCAAGCTCAATCCGGGCGTCGTCAAGCTCATAGTCAACCGCGCGCCGGGCGGCGTCGCCGACGAGGGCGTCCTCGAGGAGATAAAAAAGCAGGGGCTTGACCTCATAGGCGTCCTGCCGCAGGACGAGCTCGTTTACCGCTACGACTGCGAGGGAAAGCCGAGCTCGGCCGTTCCCGAAGATTCCGCCGTAAAACGCGCCATGTCGGATATCATATCCAAGCTGGATCTGTAACGGATAAAAATCCCGGTGACGATTTCATGCGCAAATCAGCCGGGTTAAATAAGCATTCCCCCAAAACAGCATCATCGGCAAACAAGACAGTTACACAGAAAGGAAGTATTCCACATGTCTTTTGAAGCCAAACCCGTCGTTTACGGCGCTTCGATCGGCGAGGTCACCATCGGAACCGGAGACTTATCGCTGACGATAGGCGGGGCGAACATCTCTCCGCTATGCTTCTTCGAAGCGCCCCAGAAGCACCCGCCCGCTATCGGAATCGAGGTCAGCGATCTTCCCTTCGACACACAGGGTCTCCCCCTCCTGGCCGCGTTATACGAGGGCTGCTCGGATATGGCCGAGCGCGTCGCGCGGGCAGCGTCGGTCAAAGGCGCGTCCTTCGTCTGCCTTCGCTTTGAAAGCGCGGACCCCGGAGGATTAAACAGGAGCGTTGCCGACTGCGTCGCCGACGCCGTAAAAGCCGCGGCCGCGTCCCCCCTTCCGATTGTAATAATCGGCTGCAAGAACTCCGAAAAGGACACCGCGCTCTTCACCGCGATGGCGGAAGCTCTGCAGGGCAAAAATTATCTTTTCCTCTCCGCGCGCGAAGAGGATTACAAAGCGATCAGCGCCGGTGTCGCCATGGCTTACGGGCACAATGTCGGCGCGGAATCCTCGGTGGACATTAACCTCGCAAAACAGCTCAGCGTACTCATGACGCAGCTCGGCGTCAGACGTGATCTTATCGTATTAAACCCCGGCTCGGCCGCCGCGGGCTACGGCTACGAGTATGTGGCGTCTACCATGGACAGGATAAGAGCCGCCGCGCTCGAGCAAAACGACACCATGCTGCAAATGCCCGTAATTACTCCGGTCTCCACCGAAACCTGGGCTGTCAAGGAGTCCATCATATCGGGCGACGAAATGCCCGAATGGGGCGAGCGTGAGCCTCGCGCCATCCAAATGGAAATCGTAACGGCCTCTGCCTGTCTTGCCTCCGGCTCCGACGCGGTTATAGTCAGGCACCCCGTATCTGTGGAAAAGCTCGCCGCCCTCATAGCGGCGCTGCTGTAAGGAGGTCATATCATGGCACTTAAGGGACTTGACATTTTCAAGCTCACTCCAAAAACCAACTGCAAAGATTGCGGCAACCCCACCTGCATGGCGTTCGCCATGAAGGTCGCGCAGGGCGCGCTGTCTGTTGACAAATGCCCACACATGTCCGCCGACGCGCTCGCGAAGCTCTCCGAGGCTACCGAGCCCCCGATGAAGACGATCGATATCGGCGGACACGCACTCGGCGGCGAAACCGTTATGCTTCGCCATGAAAAGACCCTCGTAAACCGCAACATTTTCTCCGGTTATCTCTGCACAAAAATGCCGGACGCGGAGATAGAGCAGGTTCTTGAGGATCTTCCCAAGACAGACTACGAGCGCATAGGCGAGCGCATGTACGTTGAAGCTGTTTTCGTAAACTGCCTTGACGACGCCGAGCGCTGCATCACGCTCACTAAAAAAGCCGCGGCGACGGGCCGCGCCGTAATAATCTCCTGCGAAGATCCCGAAAAGGCGAAAGCCGTCGCCGGAGCGGTGAAAATTTCCGCTCTTGTCGGCGCGAACGCCGAAAACTGGGAAGCCCTCAATTCCGTCGCCACAGCCGCCGGAGTCCCGCTCGGTGTAAGAGGCCCGGATCTTTCCGCCATTCACGACACGATCGAGAAGCTCGAAGCCGCCGGCAACAAAAACCTCTTCATAGACCTCGGTGCGGCCTCTGTAAAGGACGCTTTTAAAAACGCCATGCTCATCCGACGCGCGGCCATAAAGGGCGGTGACAGAAGCTTCGGTTATCCCACCATCGTCAACCTCGTTTGGCTCGCCAGAGGCGATTTCGAAACGCAGGCCGCGCTCGCCGCGCTCTTCACCATGCGTTACGGCTCAATAATCGTAATGCAGCGCATGAGCTATGCCGAAGCGCTCCCGCTGTACGGGTTAAGACAGAATATATACACAGATCCTCAAAAGCCCATGAAGGTCGCGCCCGGAATCTATCCGCTCAACGGCGCGGATGAAAACTCCCCGTGCTGCGTAACCGTCGACTTCGCCCTGACCTATTTCGTCGTATCCAGCGAAATAGAGCGAAGCGGTGTGCCCGTAAACCTTCTCATCACGGACGCGGGCGGCTACTCGGTGCTCACTTCGTGGGCGGCGGGCAAATTCTCCGCGGGCTCAATAGCCTCCTTCTTCAGCGACTTCGATATAGAAAGCAAAATCAAGTCCAGAACCCTCATTCTCCCCGGAAAGGTAGCCGTATTAAAGGGCGAGGTTGAAAGCAAGCTCCCCGCCTGGAAGGTGCTGGTGGCCCCCAACGAGGCCGTCCAGCTGGTCAGATACCTGCGCGAGCTCAAATAAGGAGGTTTCACAATGGCTAAGTTCATTACCATCGGCGAGAGGATTCACTGCATTTCCCCCGCCATCCGCGACGCCATGAACAACCGCGACCCGGAGCCCATTTTACAGCGCGCTAAAGAGCAGATCGACTCGGGCGCGACATATCTTGACGTCAATATCGGCCCGGCCGAATCCACCGGCATCGAGCTCATGAAATGGGCCGTGCGTCTCATTCAGGACAATTTCAACAATCATCCCCTCTGCCTGGACACCTCAAACAAAAAGGCCATCGAAGCCGGTCTGTCGGTGTACAACCCGATCCGCGGCAAGGCCATAATCAACTCCGCGGACGCGGGCGACAGGCTGGACAATATCGATCTGGCCGCGGCCAACGGCGCCATATGCATAGCCCTGTGCTCCAAATCCGGCGTCCCCTCGGATAATGACGAGCGCATGGCCTGCTGCCAGGAAATGCTCGAGCACGGCATGGAGCTCGGCATGGAGCCGGAGGATCTGTGGTTTGACCCGCTTTTTCTGGTTATAAAAGGCATGCAGGACAAGCAGCTGGAGGTCCTGGAGTTCATCAAGATGTGCTCCGACATGGGCTTTAACACCACAGGCGGCCTGTCAAACGTATCAAACGGCATGCCGAAAAACGTAAGACCCATCATAGACAGCGCCATGGTTTCCATGGCTATGATGAACGGTCTCACCTCCGCCATCGTAAACCCCTGTGACAGGCGTCTTATGGAGACTATCAAATCCTGCGACATTATACGCGGCGAAACGCTCTACGCGGATTCTTATCTGGAAATCTGATTATATCCAAATAACTCCCCGGCGGCCGCAAAACGCGGCCCGGGAACACAATCTTTGAACGGAGGCAACTATATGAGCGTACTCACAGACCTTATCTATGCCGGAGCCAACGCCGTCGCCGGACTCACGGATAACGCGGTAAACGAAGCCATCGCCGCGCACGGCGCGCAAACAAAAATCGCCTTCCCCGACACCGCGTACTTTTTCCCCACCATATACGCCGCTACCGGCGTAAAGGTTCAAACGCTCGGCGATCTGCCCGCCTGTGTCGGCGTTTTGAAATCTCTTATAACAAATCAGGAAGATCTGGGCCAGGCGCTCAACGCCGGGCTCGCCACGGCCGTCGGAGCGGAGATTCTCGAGGGCCTCAAGTGGCTCAACCCCTCTCCCTATGAAAACGAAAGCGGCATAGGCTTTGTCCCCGACTCCGCCATCCGCAGCCTGGGAGTTCCGCTCGTAACGGGAGACATTCCCGGAGTCGCGGTCGTGCTCGGCAGCGCCGAAAATCCCGAAGACGTGGTTTCCGCGGTAAAGGAATACCAGAGCCGCGGCATTCTCTCCTTCCTCGTCGGAGACGTAATAGAGCAATGCGCGGCAGGCGGAGTAAAGATGGGCCTTGATTTCCGCGTAGTGCCGCTCGGGCACGACGTCACCGCGGTAATTCACGTGGTCACGGTCGCCATCCGCGCCGCCCTTATTTTCGGAGCCGTTCCTCCCGGCGATCTGGGTGCCCTGCTCAATTACACAAAGGAGCGCATCCCCGCCTTTGTAAACACATTCGGCGCGTTAAACGAAGTGGTCGTCGCCGCCGGAGCGGGCGCTATAGCCCTCGGCTTCCCCGTTATCGTAGACGTGGACCTCGGAGAAAATCAGGTTCCGGGCGCTCTGGTTTCCGTAACGGATCACTCCGAAACCGTAGCGAAATCGCTCGAGCTGCGAAACATCAAGGTGAAGATCAAAAACATACCTATCCCCGTTGCTTTCGCCTCGGCCTTCGAGGGCGAAATCATCAGGAAAGCGGATATGCACGCCGAGTTCTGGAACAGCAAGTTCCCCACCTGCGAGCTGCTCGTTATGCGCGAGCCCGGCGAGATAGAAGACCACAAGCTCACCGTAATCGGGCCGGACATCGGGCCGGAAATTCCCTGCAATCTTCCTCTTGCGACCTTCGTTGAGGTAGCCGGGGCGAAAATGCAAACGGACTTTGAGCCGGTCATCGAGCGCAAGATACACCACTGGTTTAACTATATGGAAGGCGTCATGCACACCGGCCAGAGAAATATGTTCCGCATACGCGTGAGCAAAGAAGCCTACAACAAAGGGCTTCGCCTCAAGGACTTCGCCGAGGTGCTCTACTGCGAGATAATGGACGAGTTTTCAAGCGTCGTCGACAAGTGCCAGGTCACGATGATAACCGACAGGGCCGAGGTCGAAAAGCTGCTCACCGAGGTAGCCATGCCGCGTTACGCGGCCCGTGACGAGCGCTTAAACGCCATGACTGACGAGAGCGTGGACACCTTCTACACCTGCATTCTCTGCCAGTCCTTCGCCCCGTCGCACTGCTGCGTTGTCACGCCCGAAAGGCTCGGACTCTGCGGCGCTGTTTCCTGGCTCGACGCGAAGGCCACAAAGGAGCTCACCCCCGCCGGTCCCTCCCAGCCCATACCCAAAACGGGCCTTGTCGACGAGCGCCTGGGCAGGTATACGGAGGTCGACAAAATAGTCTCCGAGGCTACGCACGGCGCGGTCAACACAGTCACCCTGTATTCTATACTCGAAGATCCCATGACCTCCTGCGGCTGCTTTGAATGCATCTGCGGAATAATGCCGGAGGCAAACGGCGTTGTAATAGTAAACCGTGAGTTTGTCGGAATGACGCCCACCGGCATGACCTTCGGCGAGCTCGCCTCCATGACCGGCGGCGGCGTCCAGACGCCGGGCTTCATGGGCCACGGGCGGCGCTTTATAGGCTCCAAAAAGTTTATTGCCGCCGAAGGCGGACTCGGCCGCATCGTGTGGATGCCCAAGGAACTCAAAGACGACGTCGCCGAGCGCTTAAACAAAACCGCCAAGGAGCTATACGGCATCGATAACTTCACGGATATGATATGCGATGAGACCATTGCCAGCGAATCGGAAGAAGTTCTCGCCTTCCTCACGGAAAAGAACCATCCGGCGCTCGCCATGGATCCGATTATGTAATGCATGCGTGAAATAACGTTCAGAACCATCGGCGGCGGGGATGTCAGCATCTTCGCCGCCGATGGCGAAAAGATATTGGATGTCGCCCGCAAAGCCAACGTCGCCATAGACGCCCCCTGCTCCGGAAACGGCAGCTGCGGCAAGTGCCGGGTGAAAATACTCTCCGGCGCGGTATCCGCCGACGAAACGCGCCATATAACGCCCTCGGAATACTCCTCGGGCTGGCGTCTCGCCTGCGGGAGCGAGGTATGCGAAAACGCGCTCATCGAGGTTCCCGACATAGCCTCGGCCTACCGCAGCCGCATGAAAACGGCGGATCTCTCCTCGCCCGAAGAGATCGCGGTTTTCGAGCGCATTATAAAAGACCTTAGCTCGGCCGGGCTCTCCTTCGGATGCGGCGTCTCCTCCTTCATACTGTCGCTCGGTCCTCCGTCTTTAACGGACACCATGCCCGACAATGAAAGGCTGATCCGCTCCGTATCCGCGAAGCTCGGCGTTTCGCGAAATAAAGTGCGCCTTCCCTTCTTTTGCCTTAAAAAGCTGCCGGGACTTATGCGCGAGGGCGGCTTTTCCCTCAGAGTCGTCGCCGAAAAGCGCGAAGACTCTCTCGAGGTGCTCGACCTGCTCTCTCCGGAAGATAAGCTGCCCGTCTGCGGCGTCGCCGTCGATATCGGCACCACCACCGTGTCCGCGCTCCTCGCGGACCTTGAAAACGGCAGGATACTGTCAAAGGCAAGCTCCGGAAACGGGCAGATTCGTTTCGGCGCGGATGTTATAAACCGCATTATCGAGCAAAGCCGCGAGGGCGGAACAAAAAAGCTGCTCGACGCCATAGTTTCCGAAACCCTCCTCCCGCTCATAGATACAATGTGCCGGGATGCGGGTGTTCCCAAAGACAGGATCTACAGAGTCACAGCCGCCGGGAACACAACTATGGAGCATCTTCTGCTGGGCATCACCGCGGAGCACCTGCGCATGGAGCCATATATACCGGCCTTTTTCACCGCGGAGCCCTTTGACCCCGCGCTCATCGGCATCGCCCTGTCCCCCTCTGCCGGGCTGCGCCTTGCCCCCAACGTAGGCAGCTACGTCGGAGGCGACATCACGGCCGGAACCCTCGCCAGTATGATCTGGAACGAAGACGGCCCCGAAATGCTCATAGACCTCGGAACAAACGGCGAGATAGTATTCGGCGGCAGGGATTTTCTTATCACCTGTGCCTGTTCGGCCGGGCCCGCCTTTGAGGGGAGCGACATTTCCTGCGGCATGCGCGCCACAGACGGTGCGATAGAGGACTGCCGCATAGACTCCGAAACGATGGAACCGAGCTTCAGCGTCATCGGCGGCGAGGGCACTCTTCCCGTGGGTATCTGCGGCTCGGGCATCATCGATATAGTCGCCGGGCTTTTCCGCGCGGGCATAATAGACGGCCGCGGCCGCTTCTCCCGTGAGGGCGGCAGGATTATGCGCGACGAGTACGGCGTGGGGCGCTATGTGCTCGCGGACGCGGAAGAGAGCGGCAGCGGGCGCGAGATATCCATAAACGAAGTCGATATAGACAATTTCATAAGGGCCAAGGGCGCGGTGTTTTCCGCGATGATGACCGTTATAACATCGCTCGGCTATTCCCCGTCGGCTATGGAGCGCATTTTCGTAGCGGGCGGCATCGGGGGCGGCATCAACATAAAAAACGCCGTTAGCGTCGGCATGTTTCCCGACATTCCGGAGAACAAATACACATACATCGGCAACTCCTCTCTCACGGGGGCCTACGCGGCGCTCGTGTCCTCCTCCGCCGCCGGGATGCTCGAGGCGGTGGCCGCTCAGATGACCTATGTTGAGCTGTCCACCGAGCCGGGCTATATGGATTCCTTTGTCGCCGCCTGCTTTCTGCCTCATACGGACGCCTCGCTTTTCCCCTCGGGAGGTGCGCTATGATTAATAACAAGGACACTCACCCGCTCGAATACTATACTCAAAAATACTCGCTCCTGGACCCGCAGGCCGCCGCCGACCGATGCGGAGCCGCGTTTGACGCTCAAAACGGATTTTTCACTCTTCCCTTTTTGTCATACCCGCTGCGCATCACCTGGCCCGACTTTGGCGTCTCGTGCCCGGATGATTCCTGTCCCCGCGCGCTTTTGAGCGCGAGCGTGTCGATACTCGCGCTTCGCTACCTTATCGGGGGCGTGAGCGCGCCCTCCTCCGGAGCGTTTTTGTCATACCGGCAGCTCCCCTGGGGGGACGTTTACAATTCCAATTTCAAGGGCCGCTGCCTTGACAGGCTCGCGCGCGCCTTCGGAGCGGACCCCGCCGCCTTTTCCCGCGCCTGCGAAGCGCTCGGAGGCACTCCCGTTAATATGGGAGACGCCGCTTATGAGCTCCCCGTCACGGAGCAGGTCAAGCTGCGGCTCATCCTCTACAGCGGCGATGCGGAATTCGGCCCGTCCTCGCAGTTTTTGTTTTCGGACAATATAGCGCTAGCCTTTTCGGCCGAGGATGTCGCCGTCCTGGGTGAGCTCGTTATATCCGCGCTGAAGGAAGCATCAAAATTGCCCGAAAAGCATCGCGATATGAATTGACCCCGTGCCGGATGTCGGGCTTGTATTTATGGCCTTTTTATAATATAGTAAATAGCGAACTATTTCAGGGCGGTGATGGCTTTTGTCCCGATTTTGCTGCTTCTCCGGGCATAGATGCCTTCCGGAAGGCTCGCGGCCGCATATCAGGCAAAGGCTCGACGATGAGCTGCGCGCGCGTGCCGATTCCGGCTTCACCGATTTTTTCACCGGCGGCGCTCTAGGCTTCGACACACTCGCGGCGCAGGCCGTCCTCGACCTTCAGGCCGCGTATCCGGACATCAGGCTGCATCTCGCGCTGCCGTTTTCCGGTCAGCCCAATCGCTGGCCCGAGCCCGACAGGCGTATATATGAGTCGATAAAATCACGCGCTTTCTCGGTCTATCTTGCCGGTGAAACATACCGTCCCGGCTGTATGGACAAACGCAACCGCTACATGGTGGACCGCAGCGAGCTTCTCATCTGCTGGCTGACGGAAAATCGCGGCGGTACCGCGGCAACCGTGCGCTATGCCCTTCATCAGGGTATCGATATAATAAATCTCGCAGTAGAAGCTAAAATAAGGGGGAAAAACATGACGACACCTTTTAAAACTCTGCCGCTCGAGGGGCTTTTAAACATAAGGGATCTCGGAGGCTTCCCCACCGCCGACGGCAGAGTAACAAAGTATCATCGTTTTATACGCAGCGAACTTCCCAGGCATCTCACCCAACGCGACGTAGAGTTCCTGTGCAATTACGGGCTTGTTATGTCCGTTGATTTTCGAGGCGGCGCGGAGCTTCGCAGCGCTCCCAGCTTTCTGTCCGCGGGAAACGAGTGGCAGCGTTACTGCCATAATCCTCTCTGGAACGAAAACGTCGCGCCGGGTACGGCGAATAAAGAACGTCAGGGCACAGGCGCCCCCCCGGTAGCGGATCTGCTCGACATGGACTGGGTGCCCATATACATAAGCATTGTGGAAAACCGCAAGGAATGGGTTAAGCGCTGCTTTGAGCTTTGCGCCGAAACAGACGGCTGTATACTCTACCATTGCACCACCGGCAAGGACCGCACCGGCATATTCTCGGCCGTCCTCCTGGGCTGCTGCGGCGTTCGTGAGGCCGATATCGTCTCCGATTACTCAATATCCATGATTCACATGAAGCCCGTATACGCGAAGATGGCCGGTGACCCCGTTTTCGCGATGCCCGAGGGCGTTGATATGAACAAGCGCTTTTTCCAGACATTGCCCTCGACTATGGAGGGTTTGCTAGAGCACATTAATAAAACCTACGGCACAATGCGCGATTATGTTCTTGACTGCGGCGTCTCCCCGGATACAATTGAGAAACTAACAAACAGTATGACGGAGGTAATTAAATGAGCTACTACGGAGAAAACTTTCCGAAGCTGGGCTTCGGGCTTATGAGAATGCCGACCCTCCCGGGAGGCAAGGATGTCGACATAGAACAGGTAAAAAAGATGGTCGACATCTACATGGAAAACGGCTATTACTATTTTGACACCGCCTTTATGTATCACGGCGGCGCTTCGGAAACGGCTTTCCGTGAAGCCGTCGCGCGCAGATATCCACGCGAGAAGTTCCACATCACAGACAAAATGCCTCTCTGGGACATAAAGGGTCCGGAGGACTATGAGCGCATCTTCGCCCAGCAGCTTGAAAAATGCGGCGTCGAATACTTCGATCTCTATTTCCTGCACGGCATCGGCACAGACCGCCTGAAACTGCTCGACGAAACCGGCGGCTGGGATTTCCTTAAAAAAGTCAAAGAGCGAGGCCAGGTTAAGCACATAGGCTTCTCCTTCCACTCTCCTGCCGACACACTCGAAAAAATACTGGACGCGCACCCCGAGGTTGAGGTCGTCCAGCTTCAGGTAAACTATTACGACTGGGAAAGCGAATCCGTACAGGCGCGCAAATGCTGGGAATCCGCTCGCCGTCACGGTATCGGCGTCATAATAATGGAACCCATCCGCGGCGGTTCGCTGGCTTCCATGGCTCCGGATATCGAGAAGCTCTTCCTCAATAAAAACCCCGACGTGTCGGTCGCCTCGTGGGCGCTGCGCTGGTGCGCCTCACTTGAGGGCATCGTCACGGTGCTCTCGGGAATGTCCAACATTGCGCAGATGGAGGACAACATCAAAACCATGAAGTCCTTCAAGCCTCTCACCGATGACGAGCGCGCCGTAATAGACGACGTCATAAAGGCCCTCAAGGCTCAGCCGACCATAGACTGCACGGCCTGCAAATACTGCGTGAACGACTGTCCCCAGCACATAAACACTCCCGGCATCTTCTCGTCGTTCAACGAGTATAAGATATTCAAGAACCTCAACAACACCAGGTTCGGATATTCTATGGCCACCTCCAAGGGCGGAAAAGCAAAAGACTGCATCGAATGCGGCTCCTGCGAAAATCACTGCCCGCAGAATCTTCCTATCATCGAGCTGCTCAAGGAAGCCGCCGAGCTGTACGACAAATAATCAGCGCATAGTAAACGCAAAATATCCGGTAATCGAGCCGGCAAGCGGTTTTCCCGCTTGCCGGCTTTCCATTCTGTAGGGGAAAACTGTGTTTTCCCGCCGTCTCCCCCGTCCTGTAGGGGAGAACTTTGTTTTCCCGCCGTTATTGCCTCTCCTTTCCAACGCCTCCCTCGTCCTGTAGGGGAAAACTGCGTTTTCCCGCCGTTTCCCCCGTCCTGTAGGGGAGAACTGCGTTCTCCCGCCGTTATTGCC